>NZ_CAJMZE010000034.1:0-75344 GCF_905220235.1 Paraburkholderia sp. J41
CCAGTCCGTCTCACAGTGTTTCGCGCATCAGAAGCGCCTACCTTGCAGGCAGGCAATCCGTCCGTCAGCGTAACAATCAGCGTCGGCGACGTACCCGCTCAAGCACATGATGCTCCGCCAACCAGTGGTGCATCATTCCCTCCCCGTCGTGTTCCTGGCGATAGGCGCGCGATTCGAAGATCGATAGCCCCAGTAGCACCAGCAGTCCGACCGCCAGCCCCGCAAGTCCCGCAATGGTTTCGGCATCCATGGCAGCCTCCGTTCAATTGCAGCCACGCCTATATGTTAGGACAGCAGCGCACGAGAAGAAAATTCGGGCTCTATCACCAGCCGCCAAATGCTCCGGCGGGTAATCAATCGTGTAATCGAAATAAGGAGAATCAGTCGATGCGCAGTCTTTATCTGACCGTGGCTTTGACCGTAGCCGCCACGCTTTCCGCGTGCGCGGATACTAACTCGCGTCACCACGGCGCGCCGCCGCAGGATCCGCCCGACTATCATGGTGTGCCGACCGATGACCGGCCGCCGATGATGCTCGAGGCGCCGCAGTCGGCGAAGTAGGCCGGCGAAGGTTCAGCGTAGCTGAACAGAAGGTGGCGCAATCGATCCGCCGATGCGAGGCAACAGCGGCGAAAGCGTCAGTCCGCGCGCGGCCATGAAAATGAGCAGGGCAATCCACAGTCCGTGATTGCCGAACGGGCCGACCAAAGCCCAGGAGGCGAGCAAAAACATGGCGAGCGACATCGCCATTGCCTGCATCAGCTCGCGCGTGCGTGTCGCGCCGATAAAGACGCCGTCGAGCAAAAATCCCCACACCGACACGAGCGGGGACAGCGCCGCCCACGGAAGAAAACTCATCGCGGCGACACGCACGCCTTCCTGGTCGGTAAGCCGGTTGATGATCCACGAACCGCAGGTCCAGTACGCGACCGAAAAGCCCAGCGCACCCATCGCGGACCATAGCAGATTGATCTTCACGGCTTGCCGGAACGCATGTCGATCGCGTGCGCCAATGGCCGCGCCGACGAGCGCCTCCGCCGCATGCGCGAAGCCGTCCAGCCCGTAGGCCATGAAAGTCTGAAAGTTCAGCAGCAACGCGTTCGCCGCGAGAATCGTGTCGCCCTGCCGGGCACCGAGATGGGCGAACCATCCGAACGAGCCGAGCAGGCACATCGTGCGCAGGAAAATATCGCGATTGAGCGCGACGAGACGCTTGAGCGCCGCCGGCTCGAGCACCGTGTGGAGCGCAAGCGGACCGAGCCCGCGCGGCCGCGAATGCCACAACACACATGCGCCGAACACGAAGCCGAGTGCATCGGCGGTGGCGGTCGCCGCGCCGATGCCCGCAATGCCCCAGTGGAAACCGTAGACGTACGCGACCACGGCAACGATGTTCGTCACATTGATAAAGATTTGCGACGCCAATGCAATGCGTACGCGCTGCGTGCCGAGCAGATAACCGAGCACGACGTAGTTGGCCAGCGCGAAGGGCGCCGAGCCAATGCGTGCGCGGCAATAGGCGATCGCGTTGCGTTGCACGTCGGCGCTGCCGCCGATGGCGTGGAGTGCATAGCGGATCAACGGCGATTGAATCAGCAGAATTGCCACGCCGATGGCGAACGCGAGCAGCAATGCGCGCACGACGTTGGCCCGCAATGCCGCGTCGTCGCGCGCGCCGTGCGCCTGTGCGACAAGCCCGGTCGTGCCCATGCGCAGGAAGCCGAAGCCCCAGAACACGAAATTGAAGAAAAGGCCGCCGAGCGCGACGCCGCCAAGATCCGCCGCGCTGCCTAGATGCCCCGCGACGGCGGTATCCACGGCGCCGAGTATCGGCTGGGTCAGATTCGCGAGGACGATCGGAAACGCGAGTGTCAGGACGCGCCGATGCCAGCCGCGTTCGTTCGGCAGCGCTTCGGCGCCGCTCAACTGCGTTCCTGCACGCAAACCCACGGGGAGACGACGACCGCCCACAGCTCCGGTTTGCGCGCCGCGTAATCGGCGGCGGTCTCGGCCTGCATGCGCTCGACGAGGCCTGCCGAAAGCCATTGCGTGACCGACGCGCTGCTGTCGCTGGCGATGGCTTCGGCCACGCTCACGAGGTCGAGGTCGCGCGCCACGCTCAGCAGCTTGCCTTGCGCGAAGAATCGTTCGAGGTCCTGCCAGTCGATCTTGGCGGTTTCGCCGAGCAGTTTGGCGTAAAGCGGACTGGGATTGGCGTCGTCAATAGTCATGGGCGTTGGGGAATCGTTGCGGCCGATACTATAAACGATAGCTGCCTTTGCCAAGATGGGCCGAGGCGAATTCCAGGTGCCGGGATTTCGCGTTGAGCAATCGCGAGTATCCGTATTAAACAGACAAAATGCAGACTATTCGCTCGGGTTTTAGTTTAAACATCTGATTTAAGCGAATCAGGAATTGATGTTTCAAATCTGAACAACGGCAATTAAGTGCCGCGTTACGTGCGTTCGCCCACTAAAGCGCGAGGGCGCTGAAAAATGCCGGAAACATCGTCGTATAGCGGCGTCAAGCAATACAGGAGCGCAGGGCGGGATTAAGTCGTATATCGACGAAAGCCACGCCCAATAAGCGTTTCAGGCTTTCGCGGTAACGCGTGATGCGAATTTGAAACCCGCCGGTTTTTGCGCGAAAGAGATTAATTCGACATCCGGGCGCTTCGATGAAAAGTGATGCGGCACATAATCCGTGCGGCGAAGCACATTTTCGCTCTAATTAAGTGATTGCGCCTCAGGAAGCCCGTTGATAGATTGCGACTCGGCGCATGGTAAACCGGTCCTTTGCCGAAATGCGCCAAACCCCCGTTAGCCCGGCACCATGCCGGGCTTTTTTTTGGCTGTTGGCCTTGCGTCGATGAACTTGGCGAACCGGGGGAATTGGCGCCCGCCGGGGCGAACAAAGCGGTTGCCGAATCAGCGTGCCGGAAGCTCGCGCGTCGGGTCGATCGAGCGGCCCTGGTAGCGCAGCTCGAAATGCAGCATCACGCGGTCGTTGTCCGAATCGCCCATATCCGCGATCTTCTGGCCTTGCTCGACGGTCTGGCCTTCCTTCACGAACAGCGTCTGGTTGTGCGCATAAGCGGTCAGGTACTCGCCGCTGTGCTTGATGATGAGCAGATTGCCGTAGCCGCGCAGGCCGTTGCCCGCGTAGACGACGGTGCCCGGCGCCGCCGCCACGATCGGCGTGCCCGCCGCGTTGACGATGTCGATGCCCTTGGAATTGCGACCGTCGAAGCTGCGGACCACCTTGCCGCTCGTCGGCCAGACGAGTGAAATCGACGGCGCATTGGCGGGCGCGGCCGTGGTTGCGGAATCGGCGGCGTTGGCGCGCGGGGTGGCGGCGCTGGCCTCGGAGCGGGGCGCGGTGCGCATGGCTGCCGAACCGGCGGGCGGCTCGACGCGCAACACCTGATCGACTTCGATGGCGTCAGGATTCGACAGATTGTTCCAGCGCACGATGTTCTGCACGGACTGGTGGTTGCTGCGTGCGATCTTGTAGACCGTGTCGCCGCGCTCGACGCGATAGTAACCGGGGCCGACCGGCGCCGATCCGCACGCGGCCAACGCCGCGATCAACGATGCGGCCGAAGCCGCCTGTGCAATCCGTCTGATTCCTGATGCCAACATTGAACCTCGCAAGACGCCGCCTTGCGACGGATTCGCGTCCGCCGCATCGGCAAAACGACCGATTCTAGCGGGTTTGCGCGAACGACTGCTTTATCGCCTGACAAATGTCCGACGGTGGGGCGGCATCCGGACGTTTTCAGACGCGACGACATTGCCGCGCGCCACGCGAAAAAAGCGCCCCGACGCGCCCCGATGATCAAGACGGCAGCGCCTCGACTCCGATGCGCAGCGTGGCCGTTTCCGTGGCGCCCGGCGCGAGCCAACGCAGGCCAAGGCCGTTGTGGATCGCATCGGGCAGCCCGAGCCACGGCTCCACGCAATAGAAGTCGGAGTCGGCGGCTTCGGTCCACGTCGTGACTGCGTACCACGGCAACGAGTCCGGGCGGTTCAGGTCGATCGTGATCGCCCGACCGAGGCCGGGCGCGAGCAGGCGCACCGGCGCGGCGGGCGGCGTCGGCGTCAAAACGTGGAAACGATCGACGATGCTCGCGTCGGAAAGGCGATACTGAGCGGCACCGGCCGTCGCCGCCGAGATCGAGCCGTCCGGCAATTGATGGCGAAGTTCCGAGGGCGGGAATTCCAGCGTCGTCTGCGCGCGCTGCGCGTGCGGCAGGGCGAAGTAGAAGTGATGGCCGGCGTACCACGGCATCGGCTCGGTGCCGGTGTTGGTCGCGCTCAGGGTCGCCTCGAGCGTGTGTTCGTCGACGAGACGGTATTCGGCCTCGAAACGGAACGCGAAGGGATAGCCGGTGCGCGTGGCTTCGGTATCGACGAGCGTCATGCGCAACCCGTGGCCGTCGGCGTCGGGCTGCGCCTCGAAGGGCAGGTCGCGCGCGAAGCCGTGCATCGGCAGGTCGCGCACCACGCCCTCGGCGTCGCGCCAGCGGCCGATCTTGCCGTCGACGAAATGGCGGCCAAGGAAGGGAAACAGCAGCGGATTGCCGCCTCGCACGCGCGCCGGTTGTGCCCAGTTCGCGTTTTCGGGCCAGACGATGACGGGCCGGCCATCCAGTTCCCACGAGAGCAGGCGAGCGCCCGCCCAAGGGGCGACGCGCAGTGTCGAAGCGCCGCGGGAAAGGGTAAGGATGTCCTGTTGCGGTTGGGCATTCATGGCTGGGTTCATTCGCGTTCGGAATCGGTGGAAGGAGGGGCGCGCGCCTCGCGGCGGCGGGGCTTGCGGATTGTGCGCCGCTTTCCGATGCGTGAAAACCCTTCGTCGGGAAAGCGTGGGTTGGTTTGTCGGCAAAGAGTCAGGATAATTCGTATGACCGTGCGAATACGCACAGAGATTTCCGCAGGAGAACGCCGATGGACCTCGCAATGGCAATGAGCATGGGCCTTTTTAGCTTGTTTGTCGGCAGCAGCGCGTACTTTTTCTACAAGATGGCGCGTTGAAGCGGCGCGCCGCGCGCGCTGCGTTTCGATTTCCCCGCTTTTCCCTTCCGCTCGATCGCGCGCCTTCACTGCGCGCGCGTCTGTCTGTTCGCGTACGCAGCGTATTTTTGTTGCGACGCGGTAACTTTTTCGACAAAACCTCCTCGACGCTTGGCGGTGCAATTCGGCCCCGGCATAATCGGTGCGCTTTGCCGCGCCGACTCCGCGACGGTTCGGCCTTCAATTACACAACCATTACGAGGACCTGCGCGTGAGTCTCTGGTTTCTACTTTTCTTGAGCGTGCTGCAAGGCGTCACCGAACTCTTTCCGGTGAGCAGCCTCGGTCACACGCTGCTCGTGCCGGCACTCTTCGGCATGCATATCGACAAGCACGCGCCGCAATTGCTGCCGTTCCTCGTGGCGCTGCACCTCGGTACCGCCGTCGCGCTGCTCTGGTATTTCCGCGAGCGCTGGATCGCGCTGATCCGCGGCTTCTTCGCGTCGCTCGGCGGCCGCCGCAACCCCGACGGCCACATGATGTGGGCGCTCATCATCGGCACGATTCCGGCCGGTCTGGTCGGGCTGGTGCTCGAAAAGCGCATCGAAGCGATTTTTCACGATCTGCGCATCGTGGCCGCCGCGCTGATGATCAACGGCGTGCTGCTGTGGTTCGGCGACCGTTTGCAGCGTTCGCGCCTGCATCTCGCGCCGGAAAGGCTTTCGTTCGGCCAGGCGTTTTTCGTGGGCCTCGCGCAGATCGGCGCGCTCATCCCCGGCTTTTCGCGCAGCGGCCTGACGATGATCGCGGGCAACGCGGCGGGTCTCACGACGGAAAAGGCGGCGGAATTCTCGTTCCTGCTCGGCACGCCGATCATTTTCGCCGCGGGCATCCTCGAACTGCCCAAGCTGTTCCACGCGCGCGATCAACTGACGACGGCGCTCGTCGGCGGCGTGCTCACGGGTATCGCCGCGTGGTTGAGCGTGAAGTTCCTGATGCGCTATTTCGAAGGACGCGGCCGTCTCGCGTCGTTCGGCGTGTATTGCGTGATCGCGGGCGCGATTTTCCTCGGCTGGTTCATCATGCATCCGCAGCCGGCCTGATCGCCGCGCGCAAGGCGGGGCGAATCCCGGAAGGGCGGGGCGCGACCGCGCGAGGCGATCGCGGTATAATCCAGCCCCGTCTTAGCGGCCCGCTTACGATTCGAAACGATCCGATTCGAAACGATACGCGGGCCTGCAAAAACTCGGGCGACAGTAGCTCAGCTGGATAGAGCATCGGCCTTCTAAGCCGAGGGTCGGGGGTTCGAGCCCCTCCTGTCGCGCCAATAAATTCAAGTAATGAGCCCGGTTTAGACAGCCGGGCTTTTTTCATCGTCAAACGTATCCGGGCATGGGAAAAAAGGCAGCCCGAGGGCTGCCCGCCAAAACCAAAACCGGATGACCCTCAGCCGGCAACCGCGTGGCCTTTGCCGCGCTATGCGCTCAAAGCTTCACGTCGAGCGCATTCGTCAGGTCGCCCATCGCCTGGCCGCCGTTACTCTTGAGCGCGGCGTCGCGGCTCGCGAGCCCCGGCAATTGCGGCAGCGAGAAGCGGCGCGTGATGAGGCGCAGGATCGACGTCGTGTCGTACTGCGTGTGATCGACGTAGTTCTTCTTCGCATACGGCGAGATGACGAGCGCCGGAATGCGCGAGCCCGGACCCCAGCGGTCGCCCTTCGGCGGCGCGACGTGATCCCAGAAGCCGCCGTTTTCGTCATACGTCACGACCACGACCATGTTGTTCCACTGCGGGCTCTTTTGCAGATGCGCGATCACGTCGGCGATGTGCTGGTCGCCGCTTTGCACGTCGGTGTAGCCCGCGTGCTCGTTCAGGTTGCCCTGCGGCTTGTAGAAGGAAACCTGCGGCAGCGTGCCCGCGTCGATCGCCTTGATGAACTCCGAGCCGTTCATGCCGCCGTCGACCAGGTGGGCCGAGCGCGCGCCGGTGCCCGGCGCGTAGTTCGCGAAGTAGTTGAACGGCTGATGGTGCGGCTGGAAGTTCGGCACCGTCATGTCCGCGCCGTAGATCACGTTCGACGTGCTGTTCTGCACCGCGCTCACGGCCGCGCCCCATGCGCCGCCGTACCATGCCCACGAGACGTTCGCGTTCGAAAGCAGGTCGCCGATGGTCGTCGCGGTTTGCGCCGGCAACGTGGTGGCCTGCGACGGGTCGGCGAGATTGGGATCGCCGCCCGAAGCCGACTTGTTGCCGCTCGGCTGGTACGGCGGCTGCATCGTGTTGACCGCGTAGAAGTCCGGCGTGAGCGTGCCCGACTTCACGAACTTCGGCACGCCGGTGAGCGCCGATTTCGGCGAATCCGCGGCCACCGTGAGCGAAACGCCATCGGCGTCGACCGCCGAGATCGAACCCGACGCGGGGCTCGCGTTCGCATTCGCGTAGTACGGCGTACATGCGCAGATCAGCCACTGGTGGTTCAGGAACGAGCCGCCGAACGCACCCATGAAGAAGTTGTCGGCGAGCGTGTATTGCTGCGCGATCTTCCAGAGCGGCAGTTGTTGCGCGCTGGTCGAGTAATAGCCCATCACGAGACCGCCCGAATCGGCCCACGCGGCGAACTTGTCGTTCTTGCCGCCGTCGATTTGCATCTGGTTTTCGTAGAAGCGGTGGTACAGGTCGCGCGTCGTGGCCGAAAGCGGCGCGTTGTAGCCCTTCGGATCGTCGATCGCGAACGGCGCATTCGCCATGTTCTCGGTCATCGCGGCCGTGATCACGGGCGTCACGCCCGTATGCGTGAGACCGTTCCAGACGGTCGGCAGCGTGGCGAGCACGGAGCCGTCGCGGTCGAGCTGCTTCGCGCTGGCCGCCGTGACGTTTTGCAGGCCGTTGGCGTTCGGGAAGCCGCCGTAGAGGTTGTCGAAGCTGCGGTTTTCGGCGTAGATCACGACGATGTTCTTCACCGACGACAGCGCGGGCTTGTTGTCGTCACTGCCGCCGCATGCCGCGACTGTCAGCGCCGCCGCTGCCGCTGCGATCGGCGTCGCATAGAACCACTTTCTGTTCATCATTTTTCTCTCTCTCGCGTTGGGGGCCCGTTGTGCTCGGTGAGCGGCCGGCGCGGGAACGGCGTCGGCCATTGGGGCGACGCGCAGTGTCGCAATCGAATTTGACAGGCATATGTAAATAATTACACCGAGCTTTTATTTAGCCTGTGATTGAATGACTTTCGTATTACTGACTGTCATTGAGTCGTCATGTGCCTGACATACGCTGGCGCCACTTCATTGCGCGCGTGCCGGTTCGGTCACGCGCGCGCCGCGTTCAAGTTCGGGGATCAGCATGCTGCGCAATCCGGCGCGCCGTTCGGCGCTCAACCACGAGTCACATCACACACACGAGCGGAAACCCTGTTCGCGAGGCGGTTTGCGCCGCCGCGCGGCAGGGTTCGCGGCGGCGGCCGCGCTGGCGTTGCTGGCTGCCTGCGACGATGGCGGCGGCGTCGCGACCCATGAAGCCGAAGCCAGCCAGGCGGGCAACGCGGCCAGCAAGGACGCGCGCACGCGGCCGCCCGCGCCGCGAGGCGCGATACCGGTAAAGATCGCCGCGCCCGCGCAAGCTCCGCAATCGCGCGCCGAGGTCTATGCGCAGGCCGAGCGCATGACCGTGCTCGGCAAGCAAATGTTCTTCGACCCGTCGCTGTCCGGTTCGGGCAAGCTCGCGTGCGCGTCCTGCCATAGCCCGGACCATGCGTTCACGCCCGCGAATGCGCTCGACGTGCAGATCGGCGGCGCGAAGCTGCATCGGCAGGGCATGCGCGCCGTGCCCACGCTCAAGTATCTGCAAGCGGTGCCCGCGTTTAGCGACCACTATCACGAGTCCGACGACGAAGGCGACGAGAGCATCGACGCCGGTCCGACCGGCGGTCTCACGTGGGACGGTCGCGTCGATCGCGGCCGCGACCAGGCGCGCATTCCGCTGCTCTCGACCTTCGAGATGGCGAGTTCGCCCGCGAAGGTCGTGGCGGCCGTGCGCGCGGCGCCGTACGCGGACGCGTTTCGTGCGGCGTTCGGCGCGAACGTGTTCGATAACGCCGACGCGACCTTCGAAGCCGTGCTGCGCGCGCTCGAAACCTTCGAGCAGCAGCCGGAAACGTTCTATCCGTATTCGAGCAAATACGACGCGTATCTCGCGGGCAAGACGACCTTGAGCGCCGCCGAAATGCGCGGCCTGAAGCTGTTCAACGACGAGAACAAGGGCAATTGCGCGAGTTGCCACATCAGCCAGCGCGGCAAGGACGGCACGGCGCCGCAATTCAGCGACTTCGGGCTGATCGCCATCGGCGTGCCGCGCAACCGGGCGCTCGCCGTGAATCGCGACAAGCGCTTTTACGATCTCGGCATGTGCGGCCCCGAGCGCACCGATCATCGCGACGCCGAATTCTGCGGGCTGTTTCGCACGCCGACGCTGCGCAATGTCGCGCTCAAGAAGACCTTCTTCCACAACGGCATCTACCATTCGCTCGACGACGTGCTGCGCTTCTACGCGCGGCGCGACACGAATCCCGAAGAGTTCTATCCGGTGGTGAAGGGCCGGGTGCAAAAGTTCGACGATCTGCCGCGGCAATACTGGGCGAATCTGAATACCGACGCGCCGTTCGATCGCAAACCCGGCGGCAAGCCCGTGTTCGACGACGCCGAGATCAAGGACGTGATCGCGTTCCTCGGCACGCTCACGGACGGCTGGCAGCCGCCTTCGCAAGCGCAATCGCAAGCGCCGACGCCGGCACGAATGCGCTGAGCGCGCGCGATATCGGCGGCGAAACTGTGATCCGGCGCGGCCATGCACGGCGGCGGAAAATGGGGCGCGTGTTAGACTTTTTCGTTTGATCCGTTGCCTTCATTGGCCTTCATTGGCGCCGGGTCGCCTCGCAACATCCTCAAGGAGAGCCCTCGATGTCGAAACCGCCCCGAATCCTGCGCGCGTTCAGCGCGGCGCTGCTCGTCACGATCGGCATGAGCCAGGCGCATGCCGCCAACCTCGGGTTTCTGCACGACACGCCCGCGTCGTACATGAATCAGGCCGACTACGCCTCGCTCACGCGCGCGGTGCGCGACGCCGTGGCCAGCAAGGCCGACGGCGAAGCCACCACGTGGACCAACGAAGGCACGCGCAACGGCGTGAAGATCGACGCCACCATTACGCCGACGAAAACCGACAAGGACGGCGACAAGACCTGCCGCGCCACGGAAGTCGTCGTCAACGCGAAAGGCCAGTCGATGACGCTGCGTCCGCGCTTTTGCCGCACTGGCGAAAGCGGCGCGTGGGTGTTCCAGAAAACGCACTGAGCGCGCGGTGAACGCGAAGACCGTTTCGTGCGGCATCGTGCTGCTCGATCCCGCGGGCCGCGTGCTGCTCGCGCACGCGACGGGCACGAATCACTGGGACATTCCGAAGGGGCAGGGCGATCCCGGCGAAACGGAAGTGGACAGTGCGCGCCGCGAAATGGTGGAGGAAACCGGCATCGACATCGACGCCGCGCGTCTGACCGATCTGGGCCGCTTCGCGTATCGGCGCGACAAGGACCTGCATCTGTTCGCCGCACGCGCGCTCGAGGGCGAGCGCGACCTGTCGCGCTGCGTGTGCGTCTCGCTGTTTCCGCGCCGCCACGACGGCGTGATGATTCCCGAGATGGACGCCTGGCGCTGGGTCGCGCCCGCCGAAGTGGGCGATTACGCGAGCCGCAGTCTCGCGCGTCTTTTCCAGACCACGCTTTCGCTCGCCGAGCTGCACGAACGGCTTTGATTTCGCGACGACAATAAAAAAGCCCGCACGGCGCCAACCGTGCGGGCTTTTCCGTTTGCGGGCGCCAAGGTGACGCCAGACGACGCCCGGCGACACCCGGCCCCGCTTATTTGCCCCAGCTATCGCGCAGTCCGACGATGCGGTTGAACACCGGCGCGCCCGGCTTCGAATCCACGCGATCGGCCACGAAATAACCGTGACGCTCGAACTGGAAGCGGTCTTCCGGCGCGGCGCTTTTCGCGCCCGGTTCGAGATAGGCCTGCACGACGCGCTTCGAATCCGGGTTCAGCGCTTCGAGGAAGTCGCGCCCGCCCGCGTCCGGCTGCTCCTCGCGGAACAGGCGGTCGTAGAGCCGCACTTCGGCCGGCACGGCATGTTCGGCGCTGACCCAGTGAATCGTGCCCTTGACCTTGTAGTGGCTCGCGCCTTCGGTGCCCGATTTGCTGTCGGGGAAATAATTGCAATGCACCGCGACGACGTTGCCTTCGGCGTCCTTCTCCGCGCCCGTGCATTCGACCACGAAGCCGTACTTCAGCCGCACCTTGTTGCCGGGGAACAGCCGGAAGTAGCCCTTCGGCGGCGTTTCCTGGAAGTCCTCGCGCTCGATCCACAGTTCGCGCGAAAACGAGAACTCGCGAATGCCGCGCTCGGGATGATGCGGATGCACGGGCGCGCTGCACGGCTCCGACTGGCCCTCGGGATAGTTGTCGATGACGAGCTTGAGCGGATCGAGCACGGCCGTCGCGCGCGGCGCCTTGTCGTCGAGATCGTCGCGCAGCGCGCCTTCGAACACGCTCATGTCGATCCACGAATCGACCTTCGTCACGCCGATGCGCTCGCAGAACAACTGGATCGCTTCGGGCGTGAAGCCGCGGCGGCGCACGCCGACGATGGTGGGCATGCGCGGATCGTCCCAGCCGTCCACGTGCCCTTCGTTCACGAGTTGCAGCAGCTTGCGCTTGCTCGTGATCGCGTAGGTGAGGTTCAGGCGCGAGAACTCGATCTGTTGCGGCAGCGGCCGCGTGAACACGCCGGCGTCGGCCAGTTCATTGAGCACCCAGTCGTAGAGCGGGCGATGATCCTCGAACTCCAGCGTACACAGCGAGTGCGTGATGTTTTCGAGCGCGTCCGAAATGCAGTGCGTGTAGTCGTACATCGGATACACGCACCATTTGTCGCCGGTGCGGTAGTGATGCGCGAAGCGAATGCGATAGATGACCGGGTCGCGCATGTTGAAGTTCGGCGACGCCATGTCGATCTTCGCGCGCAGCACGTGCGCGCCTTCCTCGAACTCGCCGGCCTTCATGCGGCGGAACAGGTCGAGATTCTCTTCGACCGTGCGCTCGCGGAACGGCGAATTCGTGCCGGCTTCCGTGGCCGAGCCGCGGTTCGCGCGCATCTCTTCCGGCGTCTGGCTGTCGACGTACGCCTTGCCGCGCTGGATCAGCAGTTCGGCGAATTCGTAGAGCTTGTCGTAGTAATCGCTCGCGTAGAACAGGTAGTCGCGATCGTCCTTCTTCCACTCGAAGCCGAGCCACGTCACGGCGTCGACGATCGAATTCACGTACTCGACGCTTTCCTTTTCCGGGTTGGTGTCGTCGAAGCGCAGGTGGCAAACGCCGCCATAGCGCTTCGCCACGCCGAAGTTCAGGCAGATGCTCTTCGCGTGGCCGATATGCAGATAACCGTTCGGTTCCGGCGGAAAGCGCGTTTCCACGCGCTGCGCCCACTTGCCCGACTGGTTGTCGTCGTCGATGATGTTGCGGATGAAATTGGATGCCGCAGGCGCGTCCGTGCGGTCGGCGTCTTTACGTTCGGTATTCATGCGAAAAGGGAGTCGTTTCTCGGGCGCCCTCCAGGCCGCGAGCCATTACGCGGCTGGCGGTCCGGGCGGCCAGTGGTGCCTTCCATTCTACCTGACGCGCCCCGCGCCGCCAGTCTTGCCGCGGGGCGCCGGGGCGCGCGGCGCGCGAGCCGCAACAAACGAGGAGAGATTCGACGATGAACGCAACACGGGTGCTGGTGCTGCCGGGCTACATGAACTCCGGGCCGGGACATTGGCAAACGCGCTGGGAAGCGGCGCACGCAGGCTTTACGCGGGTGCCCATGCCCGACTGGGACCACCCCGAGTGCGGCGCGTGGTGCGCGACGCTGGAGCAAACGCTGGCCGCCGTGGAGGCGGGCGAGGGCGGCGTGCTGCTAGCGGCGCACAGCCTTGGCTGCCTGACCGTGGCGCATTGGGCGGCGCATCATGCGAGCGGCGCGACGCGCGCGAAAGTGGCGGGCGCGCTGCTCGCGGCGCTGCCCGACCCGCACGCGCCGGGTTTCCCCGGCGACATACGCGGCTACCTGCCGCTGCCGATGGCGGCGTTGCCGTTTCCGGGCGTGGTGGTCGCGAGCACCGACGACCCGTATTGCAGCACCGCCTTCGCGCAGCGCTGCGCGCACGCGTGGGGCAGCCGTTACGAGGAGATCGGCGCGCGCGGCCACATCAACGCGCAAAGCGGACTTGGCGACTGGCCGCAGGGCATGGAGTGGCTCATGTCGATGGCGCGCGCCTGAGCCGTTTGGCCGAACCGGGCGCGACCGGGCCTGGGCCGCGCGCGCCGTCGAGCCACGCGCGAATCGCGCCGAACCGCGCCCGAACCACGCCCGAATCGCGCCCGAGCCAAGCGCGAACCGCCGAACCACGCCCGAATCGCGCGCTTAAAACCGCGCGCTTGAAACCGCTAGACCACGCCCTTGCCGCGCAACGCCGCCACGTCCTCCGCGCCGTAGCCCAGCACGTCGCGCAGCACCGTTTCGGTGTGTTCGCCGAGCGTCGGCGGATGGCTCGCCACGCGCGGCGGCGTCTCGCTCATGCGGATCGGGTTGCCGACGAGCCGCGCCGTGCCGCCCGACGGATGCGCCACGTCCACCTGCAAGCCGCGCGCGAGCACCTGTTCGTTCTCGAACACTTCGCCGAGATCGTTGATCGGCCCGCAGGGCACGCCCGCCGCTTCCAGCGCGTCGATCCAGTCGGCCTTCGCGCGCGTGCGGATCAGGCCGGCCACGATCGGCACGAGCGTGTCGCGGTGGCGCACGCGCAGCGGATTGGTGGCGAAACGCTCGTCGTCGGCGAGTTCGGGGCGCCCCGCGACTTCGACGAACTTGCGGAACTGACCGTCGTTGCCCACGGCGAGAATGATCCAGCTATCGCTCGTCTGGAATGCCTGATAGGGCACGATGTTCGGATGCGCGTTGCCCCAGCGCGCGGGCGGATTGCCGCTCGCCAGATAATTCGAGTTCATGTTCGCGAGCATGGCCACCTGCACGTCGAGCAGCGCCATGTCGACGTACTGGCCGACGCCCGTGCGGTCGCGGTGCGCGAGGGCCGTGAGCACGGCCACCGTCGCGTACATGCCGGTCATGAGGTCGGCGATGGCCACGCCCGCTTTCTGCGGGCCGCCGCCCGGCAGCGCGTCGCGCTCGCCCGTGACGCTCATGAAGCCGCCCATTCCCTGCACGATGAAGTCGTAACCCGCGCGCGACGCGTACGGGCCGGTTTGCCCGAACCCCGTCACCGAGCAGTAGATGAGATCCGGCTTCACCGCTTTCAGCGCTTCGTAGTCGAGCCCATACTTCACGAGCTGGCCCGCCTTGTAGTTCTCCAGCACCACGTCGCTCTGCGCGGCCAGCTCGCGCACGATGCGCTGGCCTTCGGGCGTGGCGATATCCACGGTCACCGAGCGCTTGTTGCGGTTCGCGGCGAGATAGTAGGCGGCTTCGGCGGTGTCGCGGCCATCGGGCGTTTTCAGGTAGGGCGGCCCCCAGTGGCGCGTGTCGTCGCCGGCGCCGGGGCGCTCGATCTTGATGACATCGGCGCCGAAATCGGCAAGCGTTTGCGCGCACCACGGCCCGGCGAGCACGCGGGTGAGATCGAGTACGCGAATATGGCTGAGTGCGCCCATGCAGTGTCTTCCCATGTCGTTCTGTGGCGAAACCGGCCGCCTGCGCGTCGCGCCGGCCGGTTCGGGCAATGGTAAGCGATTCGTTGCGCGAATGCTAATTTTCGGTACGACGTTTTGCTGTGCGGAACAGATTGACGCGCGGGTTTTTGGGCGGCGGCCTGTGTCGCGCGCATGCAAACCGCGCCGGCCGCGCCGCCGCGAGCGCGCGGCGATCCCGTATAATCGTTCGATTCAGCATCGGGGTTTTTCCGCCCTCGCGTTCGTGCAAGGCACGAGGCGCGTGCCGCGCGGCGCACCCCGTCTACAAGATTCAGTACAGAACGCCCCCGGGAAGGACCCAACGCACGCCATGAAAGCCGCCGAAATCCGCGAGAAATTCCTCAAGTTCTTCGAGTCGAAGGGCCACACGATCGTGCGCTCGTCGAGCCTCGTGCCGGGCAACGACCCCACGCTGCTGTTCACGAACTCGGGCATGGTGCAGTTCAAGGACGTGTTCCTCGGCACCGAAAAGCGCCCGTACTCGCGCGCCACGACCGCGCAGCGCAGCGTGCGCGCGGGCGGCAAGCACAACGACCTCGAAAACGTCGGCTACACCGCGCGCCACCACACGTTCTTCGAGATGCTCGGCAACTTCTCGTTCGGTGACTACTTCAAGCGCGACGCCATCCACTATTGCTGGGAACTGCTGACGAAGGTCTACGCGCTGCCGGCAGAAAAGCTCACCGTCACCGTCTACCAGGAAGACGACGAAGCCTACGACATCTGGGCGAAGGAAATCGGCGTGCCGGCCGAGCGCATCATCCGCATCGGCGACAACAAGGGCGCGCGCTACGCCTCGGACAACTTCTGGCAGATGGCCGACACCGGCCCGTGCGGCCCGTGCTCGGAAGTGTTCTACGACCACGGCCCGGAAATCTGGGGCGGGCCGCCGGGATCGGCCGAAGAAGACGGCGACCGCTTCATCGAGATCTGGAATCTCGTGTTCATGCAGTTCAACCGCGACGCGCAGGGCAACATGACGCCGCTGCCCAAGCAGTGCGTCGACACCGGCATGGGTCTCGAACGTCTTGCCGCCGTGCTCCAGCACGTCCACAGCAACTACGAAATCGACCTGTTCCAGAACCTCATCAAGGCCGCCGGCCGCGAAACGCACACGGCCGATCTGAACAACAACTCGCTGAAGGTCATCGCCGACCACATTCGCGCGTGCTCGTTCCTGATCGTCGACGGCGTGATTCCCGGCAACGAAGGCCGTGGCTACGTGCTGCGCCGCATCGTGCGCCGCGCGATCCGCCACGGCTACAAGCTCGGCCAGAAGAACGCGTTCTTCCACAAGCTGGTGGCGGATCTGGTCGCCGAAATGGGCGCCGCGTATCCCGAACTCGCGGACGCGCAGCAGCGCGTGACCGACGTGCTGCGCCAGGAAGAGGGGCGCTTTTTCGAGACCATCGAGCACGGCATGTCGATTCTCGACGCCGCGCTGGCGGATCTGGACAGCAAGGGCGGCAAGACGCTCGACGGCGAACTCGCGTTCAAGCTGCACGACACCTACGGCTTCCCGCTCGACCTCACGGCCGACGTGTGCCGCGAGCGCAACGTGACGGTGGACGAAGCGGCGTTCGACGAAGCCATGGCGCGCCAGCGCGAGCAGGCGCGCGCGGCGGGCAAGTTCAAGATGGCGCAGGGCCTCGAATATTCGGGCGCGAAAACCACGTTCCACGGCTACGAGGGCATCGCGTTCGATGACGCGAAGATCGTCGCGCTTTATGTGGACGGCGCCTCGGTCAACGAAGCGAAGGCGGGCCAGGACGCCGTGGTCGTGCTCGACCACACGCCGTTCTACGCGGAATCGGGCGGCCAGGTCGGCGATCAGGGCGTGATCTCGAACGCGAGCGCGCGCTTCGCGGTGCTCGACACGCTCAAGGTGCAGGCCGACGTCACGGGCCACCACGGCACCGTCGAGCAGGGCGCGCTGAAGGTCGGCGACGTCGTGAAGGCGGAAATCGACACGGTGCGCCGCGCCCGCACCGCGCGTAACCACTCGGCCACGCACCTGATGCACAAGGCGCTGCGCGAAGTGCTGGGCGCGCACGTGCAGCAGAAAGGCTCGCTTGTCGACGCCGATAAAACCCGCTTCGACTTCGCGCACAACGCGCCGATGACCGACGAGCAAATCCGCCGCGTGGAGGAAATCGTCAACGCGGAAGTGCTCGCGAACGCACCCGGCATCGTGCGCGTGATGTCGTACGACGAAGCCGTGAAGGGCGGCGCGATGGCGCTGTTCGGCGAAAAATACGGCGACGAAGTGCGCGTGCTCGACCTCGGCTTCTCGCGCGAACTCTGCGGCGGCACGCACGTGCAGCGCAGCGGCGACATCGGTCTCTTCAAGATCGTGATGGAAGGCGGCGTCGCGGCCGGCATCCGCCGCGTGGAAGCCATCACGGGCGACAACGCCGTGCGCTTCGTGCAGGAACTCGACGCGCGCATCAACGCGGCGGCGGCGGCGCTCAAGGCGCAGCCTTCGGAACTCACGCAGCGCATCGCGCAGGTGCAGGACCAGGTGAAGGCGCTGGAAAAGGAGCTGGGCGCGCTCAAGTCCAGGCTCGCGTCGAGTCAGGGCGACGAACTCGCGGCCCAGGCCATCGACGTGAACGGCGTGCGCGTGCTCGCGGCGACGCTCGAAGGCGCGGACTCGAAAACGCTGCGCGAAACCGTCGACAAGCTCAAGGACAAGCTCAAGAGCGCCGCCATCGTGCTGGCGGCCGTCGAAGGCGGTAAGGTCAGCCTGATCGCGGGCGTCACCGCCGAGGCCAGCAAGAAGGTCAAGGCCGGCGAGCTCGTGAACTTCGTCGCGCAGCAGGTGGGCGGCAAGGGCGGCGGCCGTCCGGATATGGCGCAAGCCGGCGGCACCGAGCCGGCCAACCTGCCGTCCGCGCTCGCGGGCGTGAAGGCCTGGGTCGAAGCGAAGCTGTAAGCGGGTTTTGGCACCCTCGGCGCCGCGTCGTTTCGGCGCGGCAATGAGGATCAAGAAGGGCTGTCCGGTCGGGCAGCCCTTTTTTTTCGCGGCCTGAAGCGCGACGCTCGCGCGCGCGTCAGGCGGTTTGCAAACCCGCGTCGGCGTTGGCCGGCGCGCCGGCGTGCTGCGCGGGATCGAGCAGCGCCTGTTTAAGCGCGGCGAGCGCGGGCGAAAAATGGCCGCGCCGCCATACGAGCAGCGTGTCGATGCGGCCGAGCTTGCCGAGGGAATGAATGGCGATCTCGTCGCTATTGCGCTGCAATTCCAGCACCGAGCGCGGCGCGACCGCGACGCCCGCGCCCGCCGCCACGCACGCGACGATCGCATGATACGAGCCGAGTTCGAGCACGCGCGTGGGCCGAATGCCGTGTTCGAGATACCAGCGCTCGACGTAGCTGCGATAAGCGCAGCCGCGCTCGAAGGCCACGAGCGTGGAGAGCGCGACGTCGCGGGGCTGGCGGATTGGCCGATGGCCGCGCGGCGTGATCATCACCAGTTCTTCATGAAACACGGGAACCTGCTCGAACACGTCGGGGTCGGGCAGACCGTCGAGCGGCGTCGCGATCAGCGCCGCATCTATTTCGAATTCGCGCAGCCGCTCGATCAAGCATCCCGTGGTGCCGGTCTCCAGTTCGAGCGTGACGTCGGGCCATGTCTGGTGATAGCGCGCGAGCGCGCCCGGCAGACGGCTTGCCGCCGCGCTTTCCATCGTGCCGAGCCGCAACCGCCCCGAAGGCCGCCCCGCCTTGATCGCGTGGCGCGCTTCGTCGGCGAGCGCGAGCAGGCGTTCGGCGTAGGGCAGCAGCGTTTCGCCCGCGGGGGTGAGCACGAGCCGCCGGCCCTCGCGCGTGAACAGCGGCGTGCCGAGCTGCTCCTCGAGCTGCTTGATGCGCGTGGTCACGTTGGACTGCACGCGATTGAGCTTGGCCGCGGCGCGCGTCACGCCGTTTTCGCGGACGACGGCGCGGAAGATCGCCAGCGCGGCGAGATCCATGATTCTCTCCTCGGGATGGATTTGTTCATCTTAATTCATTTTTCGTGAACGTTCCGTCGGCCTAAGATGCAGGCTGACTCTATTTCCCAAGCCGCACATGAACCTCGACGATCCCGCGAACGGCCACGCCGCGCGCGTCAACGGCACGCCGCCGCGCCTGCATTCGCATAGCCTTTCGCACGGCGATTTGCACGGGCCTTCGAACCACGAAGCGCACCACGAAGCGCACGACGATTCGCACCACGATTCGCACGGCCATCCCGCGCGCCGCGCCGCGCTCGCCTGCATGGCGGCGCTGGCCGTCGCGCTGGGCGTGGGCCGTTTCGCGTTCACGCCGCTGTTGCCGCTGATGCTCCACGGCGGCGCGCTCGATCTGCGCGGCGGCGGCTGGCTCGCTTCGCTCAATTACGCGGGCTATTTCGCGGGCGCCGTGAGCTGCGTCGCGCTGCGCTTGCCGCATGGCCGCATCGTGCGCGCGGGACTCGCCGCGACGGTGCTGCTCACGCTTGCCATGGGACTCACGCAGCAGTTCTGGCTGTGGGCGGCGGTGCGCTTCGTCGCGGGCGCGGTGAGCGCGTGGACGTTCGTGTTCGCCTCGCAATGGGGACTGCGGCGGCTCGCGCAGCTTGGCGCGCACGAGTGGAGCGGCGTGATCTATACGGGGCCGGGCTTCGGCATCATCGCAACGGGTTTGTGGGTGAGCGCGGCGGGCGGCCTGGGCGCGCGCGCGGGCTGGCTCGCCTTTGCGGCGGTCAGCGCGTTGCTTGCGGCGCTGGTCTGGCCGGCGTTCGGCGACAGCGACGCTTCCAGCGCGCCGCCGCCGCGTTCTTCGTCGGCGTCGGCATCGGCATCGGCTGCGAAGTCGGCGGATGCCGTCGCGAACGCACCCGCGAATCGCGCCGACGCTTTCTGGCTCGTGCTGCTCTACGCCGTGCCGGGCTTCGGCTACATCATCACGGCGACGTTCCTGCCCGTGATCGCGCGCCACGCGCTCGCGCACGGCTCGGTGTGGCCGGACCTGTTCTGGCCGATGTTCGGCGCGGCGCTGATCGCGGGCGCGCTGGGCGCGGCGCGCCTGCCGCTGCACTGGGACAACCGCTTCATGCTCGCGGGCTGTTACGTGTTGCAGGCGGTGGGCATTGCGCTGGGCATCGTGTGGCCGAATGCGGCGGGATTTTCGTTCGGCAGCGTGCTGATCGGGCTGCCGTTCACGGCGATCACGCTGTTCGCGATGCGCGAGGCGCGCGTGCTGCGCGGCGAGCACGCCGCCGCGCTGATGGGTTACGCGACGGCGGCCTATGGCATCGGGCAGATCGCCGGGCCGCTCGTGGCGGCGCCGCTGGCGGCATCGACGGGCTCGTTCTCGCCTTCGTTGTGGCTCGCGGCGGCCGCGCTCGTGCTGGGCGCGGCAGGTCTCGTCTGGCGCGCGGCGCGGGCGTGAGCGGCGGCCCGCGCCGGTCCGCCGGTTCGCGGGACCGGACACGGCAATTTGCAGGATGCCCGACGCGTTGCACGCCGCGGCTTTCCCCATGCGGGAACCGATGAATACGCGCGGCGCGCGATAACGACCCGGAGCGGCCGGCAACGTCCCGGAGTACGAGTCGGCGCACGAATCGGCGCGTGACCCGGCGTACGAATCGGCGCACGACCCGGCGTACGAATCGGCACGCGACCCGGCGCACGACCCGGCGCACGAATCGGCGCACGAATCGGCGCATGACCCGGCGCACGCATGGGCGCACAGGCCGATCGGTCGGGGCGTATCCCGGCCAGGCGGGAAGTGCGCTCCGGTGCAGCAAGTCGCCCGCACGCGCCTCGCGGCGAGGCACTAGAATGGCGGTTTGCCTGCGCGCCGCCCGTCGATCTTTCGGCGCGCGTGGGCAGCGGGCCCCGCACGAAATCGACACCGAAATCGACACCAGGTCACCACCAGGTCACCGCCAGGTCGCCACGAAATCGCCCAGAATCGACAGAACGCGCCGATCCCCATGACCGACTATCAATTTTGCCCGCGCTGTGCCTCGCGTCTCGTCGAGCGCACCGACGCCGCCCATGAAGGCGGCCGCCTGCGCCTCGCCTGTCCCGACCTCGGCTGCGGCTACGTGTTCTGGAACAATCCGCTGCCGGTGGTGGCCGCCATCGTCGAATACGAAGGGCGCATCCTGCTCGCGCGCAACGCCGCGTGGCCCGAAGGCATGTTCGCGCTCATCACAGGCTTTCTCGAAAACGGCGAAACGCCCGAGGCCGGCATCGCGCGCGAAGTGCTCGAAGAAACCTCGCTGCGCGCCGAAAGCGTGACGCTCGTCGGCGTTTACGAATTCATCCGCAAAAACGAACTGATCATCGCGTATCACGTGAAAGCTTCGGGGAACATCGCGCTTTCGCCCGAACTGCTCGAATACCGCCTCGTCGAGCCCGCGCAACTGCGGCCGTGGCGCGCGGGCACGGGCTACGCGCTCGGCGACTGGATGCGCGCGCGCGACCTGCCGTTCGAATTTGTCGACCGTCCCGGCCAGTAAGCGCCGGCCGCTTCTTTCTCCGCACAGGATTTCGCCGATGAACCGACCCGCTCTCGTCGAACGCGCCGCGTATCGCCATTTTCTGCCGATCGGCACGCGCTGGATGGACAACGACGTCTACGGCCACGTGAACAACGTCGTCTATTACAGCTACTTCGATACGGTCGTGAACGCGTATCTGATAGGCGCGGGCGCGCTCGACCTCGAGCGGGGCGAAACGATCGGCCTCGTGGTGGAAACGCAGTGCAACTATTTCGCGCCGCTGACGTTTCCCGAGCGCGTGGAGGCGGGGCTGCGCGTCGCGCGGCTCGGCTCGTCGAGCGTGCGCTACGAAGTCGGGCTCTTTCGCGAAGGCGAGGTCACGCCCGCCGCGCAGGGGCATTTCGTCCATGTCTATGTCGATCGCGCGACGCGCCGCCCCGTGGCCGCGTTGCCCGATGCCTTGTGGCGCGCGCTCGAACCGCTCGCTGCGTAAGCGCGCGCACCGGCGGAATCAGGCGGCATCAAGCGGAATCAAGCGCACTCAAGCGGAATCAAGCGTGCAAACCTTCGTCATCGACGCGCTCAACGGCGTCAGCTACGGGCTGCTGCTTTTCATGCTGTCGGCCGGGCTCACGCTCATCTTCAGCCTGCTCGGCGTGCTCAACTTCGCGCACGCGAGCTTCTACATGCTCGGCGCGTATGTTGGCGCGAGTCTCGCGCATGGGCTCGGTTTCGGCGCCGCGCTGGTGGCCGCGCCGCTGGCCGTGGGCGCGGCGGGCGCGGCATTCGAACGCGTGCTGCTGCGGCGCGTGCGGCCGGCCGGCCCGCTCAATGCGCTGCTGCTCACGTTCGGCGCGGCGTATGCAATCGGCGAAATCGTCAAGCTCGTGTGGGGTTTGCAACCGCTCGCCGTGACGATGCCCGCAAGCCTCGACGGCCCGCTGTTCGACATCGGCGGCGCGGCGTTCTCGCGGTACCGCGCATTTTCGATGGCGATTTCAGCGGCGATGCTCGTGGCGCTGCACGCCGTGCTGCGGCTCACGAAAATCGGCCTCGTGGTGCGCGCGGCGCTCACGCATGCGCGCGCGGTCGAAGCGCTCGGCCACGACGTGCCGCGCGTGCAGACGCTGGTGTTCGCGCTCGGCACGGCGCTCGCCGCGCTCGCGGGCGTGGTGGCGGCGCCGCTGTTCGTCGTCGAGCCCGCGATGGCCGAATCGGTCGGCTCGATCGTGTTCGTGGTCGTGGTGATCGGCGGGCTTGGCTCGCTCGGCGGCGCGTTCGCCGCCTCGCTCGCGGTGGGGCTGCTGCAAACTTTTGCCGTGGCCAGCGACGCGACGCTCGGCGATCTCGCCGCGCCGCTCGGCGTGCGCATGAGCGACGCGTGGCAATCGCTCACGCTCGCGCAAATGGCGCCGTTGCTGCCGTATCTGCTGCTCGTCGCGATGCTGGCGGTGCGCCCGCGCGGCCTGCTCGGCGAACGCGGCGACGCCGACTGAGCGCGCTCACGCCATGCGCCTCGAACCCCGCTCGCCGAGCGCCCCCGCGCGCGCCGCCTGGGCATGGCTCGCGCTGGCCGCGCTGCTGGCGCTGCCGCCGCTCGCGAGCGCGGCGCTGTCGCCCGCGCGCGTGCCGCAAGGCTGGCTGCTCGCCTGCCTCGCGCAAGCCGCGACGATGATCGTCTTCGCGCTCTCGTACAACCTCCTGCTTGGCGAAACGGGCTTGCTCTCGCTCGGCCACGCCGCGCCCGCGGGGCTGGGCGCGCTCGCGGCCGCGCAGGTGTTCAGCCGCCACGCGCTGCCGTTGCCGCTGCTGCCGCTCGTGGGCGCCGCGGGCGGCGCGGCGTTCGGCGCGTTGCTCGCGCTCGTCGCGGCGCGGCGCGCGGGCACGGCGTTCGCCATGATTACGCTCGGCGTGGGCGAACTCGTGGCGGCCGCCGCGTGGGCGCTGCCCGACTGGTTCGGCGGCGAGGCGGGCGTGGCGATCGACCGCGCCGGCGGCCCCGCCGTCGCGGGCTGGACGTTCGGCCCCGACCGCGAAGCGTACTGGCTGATCGCCGCGTGGTGCCTGCTCGCGTGCGCCGCGATCTACGCGCTTTCGCGCACGCCTTACGCGCGCCTCGCCAATGCCGTGCGCGACAACGCCGTGCGCGCGGCGGCGCTGGGCGTGTCGCCGGCGCGCGTGCGGGCGACGATGATCGTCTGCGCCAGCGCGTTCGCGGGCGTCGCGGGCACGCTCGCGCTCATCAACGTCGAACTGGCGGCGGCCGAAAGCGTCGGCATGATGCGCTCGGCGGCGGTGCTGATCGCGACGGTCACGGGCGGCGCGGCGTCGTTCTTCGGCCCGGCGCTGGGCGCGCTCGTCTGGGTGGCGTTCAGCGTGGGCGTGGCCGGCGTTTCGCGCGCGTGGATGCTTTACGTGGGCGTTTTCTTCATCGTCGTGGTGATGGCGCTGCCCGACGGCATCGCGGGCGGGCTCGCGCGCGAGCGTGTGCGTCTCGCGCGCGACGGCTGGCGCGCCTGCCGCGCGAGATGGTGCGCGGGCGCGCTGGCGGCGGCGTGCGCGGCGCTCGCGTACGCGATCGCGGTCGAATGGGCCTACGCATGGCGTTTCGGCGACGAGGGCGGCGGCGCGAGCGCCGGTTCGCCGGCGTGGCCGAAGCTCGCGGCGATCGTCGCGGCGAGTGCGCTGGCGTGGCTCGCCGGCCGCCGCGCGCAAGCCGGCACCGCGCGGGAGCCGCGCCCATGACCGACGCGCTGCGCCTGATCGGCATCGAAAAGCGTTTCGGCGATACGGCGGTCTTGCGCGGCGTCGATCTGAGCGTGCGCGCGGGCGAGCGTCACGCGCTGATCGGACCGAACGGCGCGGGCAAGTCCACGCTGTTCAGCCTGATCGCGGGCGAGCGGCGCGCGAGCGCGGGCCGCGTCGTGCTCGACGGCGCCGACATCACGCGTCTCGCGAGCGCCGCGCGGGCGCGTCGCGGTCTCGCGCGCAGTTTCCAGACGACGAACGTGTTCGCGCGTCTGAGCGTGATCGAGAACCTGCGCTGCGCGGCGCTGGCTTCGCTGCCGGGCGGCGCGGGCGCGGCGGCGCGCTGGTTCGGCTCGGCGCGCGTGGAGGCGCGCGCGCATGAGGTGCTGGAGGCCATCGGGCTTGCCGCCGCCGCGCAGCGCGAAGCGGGCGCGCTCGGTTACGCTGAGCAGCGCGCGCTGGACCTCGGCCTCGCGCTCGCGGGCGGCGCGCACACGCTGCTGCTCGACGAGCCCACGGCCGGCATGAACCGCGCCGAAGCCGCGCGCGCCATCGAGCTGATTCGCGCGACCACGGCGGGCAAAACGCTGCTGCTGATCGAGCACGACATGGACGCCGTGTTCGGTCTCGCCGATCGCGTTTCGGTGCTCGTGCGCGGCCGCGTGATCGCCACCGGCACCCCGGCCGACATCCGCGCGAACGCCGCCGTGCGCGACGCGTATCTCGGCGCCTTCGCCCTAGGCGCGGCAGGATGAGCGCGCTGCTCGAAATCGGCGGATTGCGCGCGTGGTACGGCGCGAGCCAGGTGCTGCACGGCGTGGATTTGGGCGTGGCGGCGGGAGAAGTGGTGGCGCTCGCGGGACGCAACGGCTCGGGCCGCTCGACGCTCGCGAAGGCGCTGACGTCGATGGTGCGCGCCGAAGGCGTGCGGCGTTTCGCGGGCGCGAATCTCGCGCCGCTGCGCACGTTCGAAATCGCGCGCCTCGGCCTGGGTTACGTGGCCGAGGCGCGCGACGTATTCCCGACGCTCACCGTCGACGAAAACCTGCGCCTCGGTCTCGCGCGGCGTGCGGGGCGCTTTTCGATCGACGAAACGCGTGCCTTGTTTCCCGTGCTGGCCGAACGCCGCGCGGCGCGCGCGGGCGTGCTGTCCGGCGGCGAGCAGCAGATGCTCGCGCTGGCGCGCGCGCTCGTGGGCGCGCCCGATCTGCTGATCGTCGACGAACCGACCGAAGGGCTTTCGCAACAAATGGCCGCGCGTGTGGGCGACGCGCTCGCGGCGTTGCGGGCGCGCGGCGTCGCGATCCTGCTGATCGAGCAGCGCCTCGCGCTCGCGCCCACGCTGGCGGATCGCGTGGCGGTGATGGGGCATGGGCGCATCGTATTCGACGGCGCGCCCGATGCGCTTGCGCAACGCGAGGACGTCGTGCGCGACTGGCTCGGCATCGGCTGAATGTTGGGCGTGTCTGCGTGCGTATCTGTGTGCGTATCTGCGTGCGGATCTGGGTACGTATCCGGCGAGCGCGCGCGACTGGCCCGGCACCGCTTGACCCGGCGTATGCGGCGCAAGATTCAGCGCGCCACGCTCACGCGCGCGAGCGCCGTCATCGGTCTCACCTGCGCGAGCGCTTCGAGCTGCGCGGCGTCGCGCACGAAGAACGAGCCCGCGAAACCGAGCGAATTGATCGAAATGCCCTCGACGCGCTCCGCCGAACGCGGCACGACCAGCATCCAGCGGCGCGTGACCAGCAGGTTGTACGGCGCGCCTTGTTGCACCGCGCCGCTCATTGAGCCATTCGTCGCGCCATTCGTCGCGACGGCCGGCACGCCAGCCGCGCCCAGCAGCGCGCGATAAACCTCATGCGCGGCATTGGCCGCCGGTTCGAGCGGCGCCGAGGCGTCGCCCAGGTCGAGCCGCGCGAAGGCATGCCGGAACGGCAGCGCGGGCAGTTCGAGGGTGGCGTTCGCCGCCGCCCGCGCGCCGCCGAACAGCGCCTCGATGGGCGCGCGCGCCTGCGTGCCCGCGCCGCCGCCTTCGAGCGGCAACGGCACCAACTGCAAATGCTTGTGCGCCTGGCTCGCGCCCGCGACCGCGCCGCCATTGTAGAAACCGAGTCCGTCGATCTCGCGCAGCGCGAGCACGAGCGCCGCGAAATCGGCGGCGTCGAGCAGCGTTTCCTGCGCCACGAAAGCGCGCGTCACGATCAGCAGATGATGCGGCAGCACGTTGAACTTGTTGAGCAAGGCGACGTGCGTGGGCGAAAGATCCGCGACGAACATCTCGCGCTCGTAAGGCAGAAACGGATCGCGCGGCGGCTGCGTGCGCGGCGTGAGGCCCGCGGCTTCCTTGCGCGCGAGATTCGCGGCCACGCGCACGGCAAAGCGCACGCCGCCGTCGTCGATAAAAGTGTGCGCGGTTTCGATCGGATGCAGCGCGCCGCACGCGAGCGCGTGTTGCGTTTGCCTGTCGATGGCGTGCTGGAGCGACGTCACGGGTTGCCTCGAAGCGAATCGGTGAAAAACAAAACGGCCGGCGCCTTCGCAGGCATCCGGCCGTTCGGTCGTGTCGCGGGATCGGGCGCGGATTCGGCACGGCGTGCGCGCGAATCTCGTGCCTGCTTCGTGTCCGCGTGGCCGCGTTGATCTCAGCGCGACCGCCGCTGTACGTCGGCTTTATTTCCGCCTCAGCCGCTTCGGCCGACTCAAGCCGACTCAAGCCGACTCAAGCCGACTCAAGCCGACTCAAGCCGACTCAAGCCGACTCAAGCCGCCGGTTTCGCTTTCTTGCCTTCGACATCGGGCAGCAGCACGGTCAGTATGCCGATCAGCGGCAGGAACGAGCAGACCTTGTAGACGAACGTGATGCTCGTCGCGTCGGCGAGCTGGCCGAGCACTGCCGCGCCGATGCCGCCCAGGCCGAACGCGAAGCCGAAGAAGAGGCCCGCGACCATGCCGACCTTGCCCGGAATCAGTTCCTGCGCGTAGACGAGAATCGCCGAGAACGCCGAAGCCAGCACCACGCCGATGACGATCGAGAGCACGCTGGTCCAGAACAGATTCGCGTAGGGCAGGAGCAGCGTGAACGGCGCGACGCCGAGAATCGAGCCCCAGATCACGTACTTGCGGCCGATGCGGTCGCCCACCGGGCCGCCGATGATCGTGCCCGCCGCCACCGCCGCGAGGAACACGAACAGATGCACCTGCGCGGCCTGCACGGGCAGATGGAAACGGTCGATCAGATAGAACGTGAAGTAGCTGTTGATGCTCGCGAGGTAAAAGTACTTCGAGAACACGAGCAGCACGAGAATGCTGATCGCCATGGCCACGCGGCCGCGCGAAAGCTGCGCGTGCGCAACTTCGGCGCGCTTTTTCTTGAGCGCCGGATGCGCCTTGTACCAGCGGCCGATCTGCGTGAGCACGAGCATGCCGACGAGCGCCGCCGCCGAAAACCACGCGATGCTGCGCTGGCCGTGCGGAATGATGATGGCCGCCGCGAGCAGCGGCCCGAGCGACGAACCCGCGTTGCCGCCCACCTGAAAGAGCGATTGCGCGAGACCGTGCTTGCCGCCCGACGCCATGCGCGCGACGCGCGACGACTCCGGATGAAACACCGACGAGCCGCAGCCGACCAGCGCCGCCGCCGCCAGCAACACGCCGAAGCTGGGCGCCACCGACATCAGCAGCAGGCCGCACAGCGTGAAGCCCATGCCGACGGGCAGCGAGTAAGGCAGCGGACGCTTGTCGGTATAAACGCCCACGAGCGGTTGCAGCATCGAAGCCGTGATCTGGTAGGTGAGCGTGATGAGGCCGATCTGCGTGAACGACAGCGAGAAGTTGTCCTTGAGCATCGGGTAGATGGCCAGGATCAACGACTGGATCATGTCGTTGAGCAGATGCGAAAAGCTGATCGCGCCAAGCACCGAATAAACGGTGCGTTGCGCGGCGGGCGTCGGCGAAGCCGGGGCGGCGCCGGAAAGGGCGCGCTTGTCGAGACTGGTTTCCATGTTGTCGGTTCGCGGCAGAAGGTTTCAGCGGCAGCCCAGAAAAACGGCCCGGCGGCGGCAGCTAGAAAGGATCGTTTATAGAAATGATTCACGCAGTGTAATGTGTCTCGCTCGAATCGTACGGACAAGTTTTGTCGCGAATCGGACAGCCAATGCCCCGAGTTCGTGCGCGGCACAGCGTCGCGGGTCGCCGAACGATGTCTCGAAAAAACCGCAGCGAATTTTGGCGGCTGCCGGGAACGTGTATAACCCGCGATGGCGTGCGCCCACGAAGCGCGCGTTACGGGGCCGGAACACGCAGAACGCCTCGCGCGCGGCATTAAAGATTGCGCCGCGGCGTGCCGTAGACCGGAGATAAGGCGGAACGCACATCAAGCAACACGCTGTGCCGCCGAACCAGGTGGGAGACCGAAAAACATGAAAGCAGTATCGCAACGCGCGAGCTTCGTGCCGCAAGACGGCGCGAGCGGCGCAACGGACGCGCAAAAGCGCCGCAAGCCCGCGCGCCGCGAGGGCGGCAATCCAGGCAGCGCCCGTCTCTCGGTGAAGGCGACGCTGCGTCTTGCCTTCGCGCTCGTGCTGGTCGGCACGCTGGCGATCGGCGCGTTTTCGCTCACGCAGGCGAGCCGCCTGAACGGCTCGACGCAATCGATCTACGAACAGGGTTACGTCGCGACGCGCTCCGCCGAGGAAGTGCGCGGCCACGTGCTGCGCGCGAGCCGCGCGCAAAAGCAGTTGCTCACGGCCACCACGGCGGCCGAGCGCGACGAGCTGGGCGCCGGCATCGACAAGGATCTGGGCGCGCTCGGCCACGAAATGAGCCAGTTGCAGACCTATGCGCAGGAACAGGGCGGCGACGCGCTCGCGCTGCAAAAGAAGCTCGCCGACGCGGCTGCCGCGTGGAGCGGCCATCTGCACGACTTCGTGACGCTCGTGAAGCAGCAGCCGCTCGATCTTTCGCAGATGAGCTGGCAAGTGGGCACGCAGGACGTCTCGCTGCTGGTGGAAACGGGCAAGCTCGAAACGCTCGTGGACGATCTCGTCGCGCAACGCGGCGCCGCCGCGAAGGCGACCATGGACAAGGCGGCGTTCATCTTCAAGTCGTCGTTCGTGATGCTGGCGGTGGCGACCGCCGCGATGTTCGTGCTGGCGTTCTTCGTGAGCGAGTGGGTCGTGCGGCGCATCGCGCGCCAGCTTGGCGGCGAGCCCGCGCACGCCAAGGCGATCGCCGCGCGCATCGCGGCCGGCGACCTCGCGCAGCCGGTGCAGGTGAGCGCGCGCGACGCGGCCAGCATGATAGGCGCGCTGCGCGACATGCAAACCGGTCTTTCGACGACGGTGGCCGAGATCGCCGCGAGCGCGGAAGCGATCGCTTCGGCATCGAGCGAAATCTCGACCGGCAATCTCGACCTTTCGCATCGCACGGAGCAGCAGGCCGTCGCGCTCGAACGCACGGCGAGCAGCATGGAGCAGCTCACGTCGACGGTGCGCCTGAACGCCGAAAACGCCGAGCAGGCCAGCACGCTCGCGAGCACGGCTTCCGATATCGCGGAAAAGGGCGGCTCGGTCGTGGGCCGCGTGGTCGCGACGATGGAGCAGATCAACGACAGCGCCAAGAGCATCGCCGACATCATCGGCGTGATCGAGGGCATTGCGTTCCAGACCAACATTCTCGCGCTCAACGCCGCGGTGGAAGCCGCGCGCGCGGGCGAGGAAGGGCGCGGCTTCTCGGTGGTCGCGGCCGAGGTGCGCAACCTCGCGCAGCGCAGCGCGGCGGCGGCCAAGGAGATCAAGGCGCTGATTCACGCTTCGGTCGAGCGCGTGGAAAACGGCTCGGCGCTCGCGCAGGACGCGGGCGCGACGATGGACGAAGTCGTGAAGGCCGTGAAGCGCGTGAGCGACATCATCGGCGAAATCTCGGCGGCGTCGCGCGAGCAGCGCACCGGCATCGAGGAGATCGGCCTCGCGGTTTCGCAGATGGACGCGGGCACGCAGCAAAACGCGGCGCTCGTGGAAGAAGCGACGGCCGCCGCGCAATCGCTCGACGATCAGGCCAAGGTGCTCAAGCGGCTCGTGGGAAAATTCCAGCTCGCCTGAGCCGCGCCGCAAGTTGTGCGTGCAACGAAAAACGCCGCGCTGGACGAGCGCGGCGTTTTTTTTTCATGCGGCGTGGCGGAGATGCCAGGCGTTACGGACGTGGTGGACCGGCGCCGCTATTTCGCGTCGCGCGCGATGATCCACTCGTGCGCGGGATCGTTGTGGAAGTGCCATTCGCGCTTGGGGCCGGCCATCACGTTCAGATAATACGAGTCGTAACCGTACGGCACGACCACGGGATGATAGCCGCGCGGCACCATCACGACATCGTGATCTTCCACGGCCATCGTTTCGTCGAGATCGCGCGCGTCGGTATAGACGCGCTGGAACGCAAAACCCTGGCGCGGATCGAGCCGGTGATAGTACGTTTCCTCGAGCGCGCTTTCCTGCGGCAAGCGATCGGCGTCGTGCTTGTGCGGCGGGTAGCTCGACGAATGACCCGAAGGCGTGCGCACTTCCACCACGAGCAGCGCTTCGGCCGGCTCGGTTTGCGGCAGGATATCGCAGACGTAACGCGTATTCGCGCCCTTGCCGCGCGTGGAGCGCTTCATTTGCGCGGGCTCGATGAGCCGCACCGGCAGCGTGCCTTTCGCGGGCGCGCTCGCCACGCCCACTTCGGCGTCGCGCGTCGCGCGCACGGTGGCCTTCACGTTCGGCGGCACATAGAGCGCGCAGGGCGCGGCGTCCTCGAACACGCTGTCGCGCGAGCCGAGACTCGACCAGCGCTCGCCGTTCGCCTCGATATCCACGGCGCCCGCCAGCACGACGATACAGCTTTCGCGCTCGCGTTCGTGTACATAGACGATTTCGTTCGCGGCGAGCCGGTACGCGGCAAAACCGACATAACGCCAGCCCGCCGACTCGGGCGTGACGCGCGCGATGGACTGTCCTTCGCGCGCGGCCTTCACGAGCAAGCTCCTGCTCGAATTCGCGTAAGCATTCATGCTGCCTCCCTTGATTCGGAATCCGTAGCATCGGCGAGCGTGCGCAAGGTTCGATAACCCTTTTGCGCATACGCATACGAAGGAGCGATCACCGGGTCCTGCTCGGCTTCCACCACGAGCCAGCCGCGATAACCATGACGCTTGAGCCGCGCGACGATCGCGGGAAAATCCACGCTGCCGTCGCCGGGCACCGTGAACGCGCCCGCGAGGACGGCGTCGAGAAAGCTCCAGTTGCGGTTGCGCGCCAGCTTCACCACGGCGGGGCGCACGTCCTTGCAATGCACGTGGCACACGCGCTCGATGTGCTTGTCGAGTTCGGCAACCGGGTCGCCGCCCGCGAACGTGATGTGCCCGGCGTCGAACAGCAAGCCCACGGCGTCGCTCGTGCGCGCCATCAGCTTGTCGATGTCGGCGGGGGTTTCGACATAGGCGCCCATGTGGTGATGATAGGCGAGCCGCACGCCGCGCGAGAGCGTGTGACGCGCGAACGCATCGAGGCGCGCGGCGTAGTCGTCCCACTGCCGATCGCTGAAAAAGCGCGGCCGTTGATAGAGCGGACGCGGCGCGCCCTGGATCGAATCGGCGACTTCGCCGTACACCATCACCGTGGCGCCGTTTTGCGCGAGCAGATCGAGATGCGGCTCCACGGCGGCGATTTCCTCCTCCACGCCGCGCCGCGCGAGCCTGCCCGAATACCAGCCCGACACGAGCGCAAGCGAGTATTGCGCGAGCAGCGCCTTGAGCGCTTGCGGTTCGCGCGGAAACTTGTTGCCGAGTTCGAAGCCTTCGTAGCCGATCTCGCGGCCTTCGGTGAGCGCCGTGGCAAGCGGTGTTTCGCCGCCGAGCGACGGCAGGTCGTCGTTCATCCACGAAAGCGGATTGATGCCGATACGTACGTCGAATGCGCTCATGTGCGCTCCTCGTGGCCGGGTTCGTTGTCGTTGCCGGGCGTTGCGGGATGAGTGGCGTCGTGCGTGACGTCGTTCGTGACGTCGTGCGTGGCGTGGCCGCCGCGCGCCGCGAGCTGCGCGTCGTAGCGTTCGCGCGCCTCGCGCACGCCGGCTCGCGGCGACACTTCGGGCACCGCCACTTCCCACCACCAGCCGCCTTCCTCGGTCGTGCGCGCGGGATCGGTGTCGATGCTGACGAGATAGGTGCGCGATGCGGCGCGCGCGCGTTGCAGCGCCGCTTCGAGTTGCGCGATGTCGGCGACGTGCTCGGCTTGCGCGCCCAGCGCGCGCGCATGCGCGGCGAAGTCGATGCGCGGCGCGCCGAGCGGGCCTTGCGCGCAATCGTCGAAAAGATTGTTGAAAGGCGCGCCGCCGCAAGCCTGCTGTAACCGGTTGATGCAGCCATAACCGCGGTTGTCGAGCACCACGATGATGAGCTTCGCGCCCAGCATCACGGAAGTCGCGATCTCGCTGTTCATCATCAGATAGCTGCCGTCGCCGATCATCACGATTACTTCGCGTTCGGGCCGCGCGAGCTTGGCGCCAAGGCCGCCCGCGATTTCGTAGCCCATGCACGAGTAGCCGTATTCGACGTGATAGGCGCCCGGCCGTCCCGCGCGCCAGAGCTTGTGCAATTCGGCGGGCAGCGTGCCGGCCGCGCAAACCACGATATCTTCGGTGTCCGAACGATTCGACGAACGTTGCACGGCGCCGATCACGTCGGCGTCGTAGGGCAGGGACGGCGCGGCTTCCTCGCGGGTTGCCGTGAGCCGATCGACGTCCGCGCGCCATGCGCCGGCGAGGTTTTGCGCGCGCGCGGTCCAGTCGGCATGCGCGCGCCAGCCGGCGAGTGCGCCGTGCAGCGCGTCCAGCGCGAGGCGCGCGTCGGCCTGCACGGCGAGGCCGTTGTGCTTGAGCGCGTCGAAGCCGTTGGCGTTCACGCCGATCACCTGCGCCTGCGTGAACATCGAGTTCGAGCCGGTGGTGAAGTCCTGCAAACGCGTGCCGACGGCGAGAATGCAGTCGGCGTCGCGGGCGAGCGCGTTCGCGGCGGGCGAGCCGGTCACGCCGATCGCGCCCACGTTGAGCGGGTCGTCCCACGCGAGCGAGCTTTTGCCGGCCTGCGTTTCCGCGACGGGAATGCCGCGCGCCGTGGCGAACGCCGCCAGCGCCTGCGCCGCGCGCGCATAGAGCACGCCGCCGCCCGCGACGATCAGCGGCCGCTGCGCGCGCTGCAATCGCGCCAGCGCGGCGTCGATCTCCGCGGCGAGAGGCGCGGGCGCATGGAAGGTCACGAGGCGCGGTGCGAAGAAACTCGCGGGATAATCCCACGCCGCCGCCTGCACGTCTTGCGGCAGCGCGAGCGTGACCGGGCCGCAGAGCGCGGCGTCGGTAAGCACGCGCAGCGCGCGCGGCAGCGCGGTGAGCAATTGCGCCGGATGCACGATGCGGTCGAAGTAACGCGAGACGGGCTTGAGCGCATCGTTCACGGACGCGCCGCCGTCGTGCGCATCTTCGAGCTGCTGAAGCACCGGGTCGGGCTCGCGAGAAACGAAAATATCGCCGGGCAGCAACAGCACGGGCAGACGGTTCACATGCGCGAGCGCGGCCGCCGTGACGAGATTCGTCGCGCCGGGGCCGATCGACGTGGTCACCGCCATCATGCGCCGGCGGAAATGCGCCTTCGCATAGGCGATCGCGCTGTGCGCCATGGCTTGTTCGTTATGCGCGCGCAGCGTGGGCAATTCGTGCCGATGCTGATAAAGCGCCTCGCCGATGCCCGCGACGTTGCCGTGGCCGAAGATCGCGAATACGCCGCCGAATAGCGGCTCGGTGCGGCTCGAACCGTCGTCGCTCGCCACGCGCTGCGCGGCGAGAAAACGCACGAGCGCCTGCGCGGCGGTGAGCCGAATCGTGTGCGCGGGCGCGGTGTCGTGCTGCGCCGCGCCGGCGATTGAAGCGATGCGTTGATTCATGCCGCTTTCTCCTCGTGCTTTTCGCCCGTGCCGTCGTCTGCGCCCTCGCGCGCCGCGCGCCATGCGGAAATCAGTGTTTCGAAGGCGCGGCGCGTGCGCGCGATGGCTTCGTCGTCGCCGATTTCGCCCGCGAGCCAGGCACGGCTCGGCTCGTAGAAGATCGAGCGGCCCACGGTGAAGCCGCGGCACGTTCGCGAAGCGGCGGCGGCGCGAAAGCCGTCGACCAGTTGCTCGATGGGCGCGGCGAGCCCGAGCAGCACCACGCCGCGGCAATACGGATCGCGCTCGGCAATGAGCGCGTCGACGGCTTGCCACTGCGCGGCGTCCATCGGTTCGAGCTTCCACCACTCGGGATAAATGCCGATGTTGTAGAGCCGCTTGAGCGCGCGATACACCGTGTCGGGCGCATTGGGCGCGCCGTCGCGCTTTGGCGGAATCACTTCGAGCAGCAGTTCGTGGCCGCTCGCCTGGGTGGCGTCGTAGAGCGCGCGCAATTGCGCTTCCTGTTCGAGACGCTGCTCGACAGGCTCGTCGGGATGAAACTGCACGAGGCACTTCGCCGTATGCTCGATCGGCCACGAGGCGAGCGTGGTGCCGATCGAGCGGCCGTGATCGAACACGAGCGGCACGGAGCCAGGCAGCTCCACCGGGCGGCCAATCCACCAGCCGCGCCCGCTCGCGGCGTTGAGCGCATCCTGGCCGTAACGGTCGTCGATCAGGACTCCGATACATCCCTGCAAGCCGAGCGAGCGTTCGGTTTGCGCGACGGCTTCGACGAACAACTGCTTGAGCGGGGCGATGCGGGCTTCGTCGGCGCCCGCTTGCTGCGCGAGTTCGAACAGCGGATTGCGATGATCGAACGCGAAGCCGAGCACTTCGTCGCGCGGCGTGCGCGGCGGCGTGACGCGATGCAGGCGCGCGAGCACGGCGTCGCGGTCGGGGCGGCGCATGCGTGCGGGATCGGCGGCCGCTTCGCGCAGGAAGTAGTCGAGTTCGGCGGGCGTGGGCATCGCGGGCGCGCAGCCGTGGCGCGACACCACGAGCGCGCCGCACGCGTTGGCCGCGCGCGCGCAGTCTTCGAGCGGCGCGTCGCGCAGCCAGCCCGAGAGAAAGCCGGCCGCGAACGCGTCTCCCGCGCCCAGCACGTTGAGCACTTCGACTCCCACGCCGCGTTGCATCGGCAATGCATCGAGCGAGGCGGGCACCGCGCCTTCGATGATCTGGCAGCCGAGCGGCCCGCGCTTGACGAGCAGCGTCGCGTTCGTCACTTCGCGCACGCGGCGCAGCGCATCGACGAGCGTGGGCTTGCCGCCCGCGATGCGAAACTCTTCCTCGGTGCCGATCACGAGATCGAACATCGGCAGGATGCGTTGCAAATGCGCGCTCACGCCCTCGCTCGCCACGAAGCGCGTTTCGCCGTCGGCCTTGCCCGTGAGTCCCCAGAGCACCGGGCGATAGTCGATGTCGAGCACGGTACGCACCGCGTTGCGGCGCGCATGATCGAGCGCCACGAGGCTCGTGCGGTTCACGTGCTCGGTCGAAAAATGCGTGCCCGTGATGAGAAGCGCCTTCGACGAAGCGATGAAGGCTTCGTCGAAATCCTGCGCGTCCACGGCCATGTCGGCGCAATGGTCGCGATAGAAGACGAGCGGAAACGTGTCGCGGTCCTTGATGCCCAGCAGCACGAGCGCCGTCAAGCGCTCGTGATCCACGCGAACGTGGCTCGTGTCGCAGCCTTCTTGCGCCAGCGTTTTCACGAGAAAGCGGCCCATGTGGTCGTCGCCGACGCGCGTGAGCATGGCGGCTTGCAAACCGAGCCGCGAGCAGCCGAACGCGATGTTGGCCGACGAGCCGCCCAGGTATTTCGCGAAAGTGGAGACATCTTCGAGCCGCGCGCCCACCTGCTGCGCGTAGAGGTCGACGCCGAGCCGCCCGAGGCAGATGATGTCGCGGCTGCGTCCTGCGGCAAACCGGCTTGCGGGGTTTTTCGGTGCTGCCATGTGCGCTCCTCGTGAATTCGGTTCCGTCATGATCGCGACCCGGGACTCAGACGGTCGCGCCGTCGAGTTCGGCGATCATCTTCTGCATTTCGGCGCCGCCCGCCATCATGTCGAGCACTTCGTTCTTGCTGATCGTTTCTTTCGTGTAGGTGCCGAGTGAGCGGCCGCGGTTGAGCAGCGTGAACGAATCGCCGATCGGGTAGGCGTGATGCACGTTGTGCGTGATGAAGATCACGGAGATGCCTTTCGCGCGCGCCGCGTGAATCAGCCGGAGGACGTTGAAGCTTTGCTTCACGCCGAGCGCGGCCGTGGGTTCGTCGAGAATCAGCACGCGCGCGCCGAAGTGAATCGCGCGCGCGATCGCGAGACACTGGCGCTCGCCGCCCGACATCGTGCCGATCGCCTGATGCGGGTCGCGCACGTGAATGCCCATTTCGGAGAGCTTGGCCTTTGCAATGGCGGCGCTCGCATCGAGATCCATCACGTTGAGGAAACCGAACAATTTCTTCTGCGGCTCGCGGCCCATGAAGAAGTTGCGCGCGACCGAGAGCAGCGGCACGAGCGCGAGATCCTGATACACGGTGGCAATGCCGAGATCGAGCGCGTCTTTCGGCGACTCGAACCGCACCGGCTTGCCGTCGACGAAATACTGGCCCGTGGTGGGCGCATGCACGCCCGCCAGCGTCTTGATGAGCGTGGATTTGCCCGCGCCGTTGTCGCCCAGCAGGCAATGCACTTCGCCGCGTTTGAGGCGCAGCGTGACGCCGTTGAGCGCGATGACCTTGCCGAAGTACTTGCTGACGTTTTCGAGCGCGAGGATCGTTTCGGCTTGTGTTTCGGCTTGTGTTTCGCCGCGTGTGTTGTTAGAGGTTTCGCCGTGTTCGAGACCGGCTTCGACACGGGCTGGATGATTCGTGGTACCTGACATTTCGGACTCCCGATGTAATCCGCGTTACGACTGCGCGACGCGACGGCGCACGTAGTGATTGAACAGCACCGCGATCAGCAGCATCATGCCGAGAAACACGCGGAACCAGTCCGAGTCGATGTTGGTGTAGGTGATGCCGATCTGCACCACGCCGAAGATCAGCGCGCCGAACGCGGCGCCGATCACCGAGCCGTAGCCGCCCGTGAGCAGCGTGCCGCCGATCACGGCCGCGATGATCGCTTCGAATTCTTTTTGCAGGCCGCGGTCGGCGGCGGCCGAACCGATGTCGCACACTTGCAGCACCGCGAACAGGCACGAGCAGAACGCCGTCAGCATGAAGAGTGCGATCTTCACGCGCTTGACCGGCACGCCCACGTTCTTCGCGGCGTTGGCGTCGCCGCCCACGGCCAGAATCCAGTTGCCGTAGCGCGTTTTCGCGAGCACGAACGCGCCGATCGCCACGAGCACGAACCACCAGAGGATCACCTTCGGCACGCCCGGCACGAGCGGCTGGCCGTTGTCGAGCATCTTGCCGATGCCGAGATGCGCGAGCGCGATGAAGAGGCCCTTGAACGCCGTGCCGTGAAAGAGCAGGTTGGTCACGTAGTCGGCTTTGGCGACGTCGCCCACGCCCGAAACGATGGTGCGGTCGGCGAACAGGATCGAAAGCGCGAGCGTGAGGCCGCGCAGGATGAACAGGAACGCCAGCGTGACGATGAACGAGGGCAGGCGCGTGCGCATCACGAGATAGCCGTTGAGCGCGCCCAGCGCGATGCATCCCGCGAACGCGAACAGGATCGACAGCGAGATCGGCCAGTGGAAATACATGGTGGGAATGGCCACCATCATGCCCGCGAAGCCGATCATCGAGCCGATCGACAGGTCGAACTCGCCCGCGATCATCAAGAGGCAGGCGCCGACGCTCAGGATGCCTAAGTAGGCGGCGACCTGCGACCAGTTCATCACGCCGTCGAGGTCGAACATGCCCGAGCCGCCCGCGCCGATCGCGAACACGGCGAACACGAGCACGGTGCCGGAAATCGCGGCGAATTCGGGGCGGCCGAGCAAATGGCCGAACCGCGATTCGCGGCGCACGCGCTCGTCGCCGGACGCGCTGGCGGGAGCCGCGGGCGTCGCGCCCGTCTGCGCCGCGCCTTCGTCCTGTGCGCGCGATCCAAAATGTTTGCCGGCTACACCCATGACACTTTCTCCGTGACCGGCGCGCGCGCGGCGCCTCGCCACGCGAGGCAGGGCACGAGCGAACCGGTGAATGACGCGCGGCGAAGCTGGCGAACAGCGATGGGGCATCGAGCGATGCGAGCCTTCGCCGCGCGGGTCTGACGATTGACGAGGTGCGCGCCCAGCGGCGCGCTTCATGCGATCGGCGCTTGTCTAGCGGTACTGGCCGGCGTATTTCACGACCTTGTCGAGGTTGTCCTTCGTGATGAACCCGGGGCCCGAGCGAATGTTCTTCGGCCCATACGACGGTTGCAGGCCGTAGGTATCGAGGCGCTGCTTGAACTTCGGATTCGCTTCGAGAATCTGGCGGATTTTCGCGGGATCGGTGGTGTGCTCCTTCTTCGCGATAGCCAGCACGGCCACGGGAATGTAGCCCTGCAAATACGGCTGCTGGTCGATCGCGAACTGGATCGTGCCCGCGCGAATCGCCTTGGCGATGTCGTCGGAGAAGTCGAAGGTGCAGAAGTAGATCTTGCCCGCGAGGCCCATCTGTTGCACGGCCTTGAGCGTGGCCGCCGCCGGCACCGGGCCGAGCGTGAGAATCGCGCCCGTGTTCGGGTGATTGCGCAAATACGCGCTCACCTTCGACTGGATTTCCGTCGGGTCCTGGCCCGAGTCGATCGTGGACGACTTGTAGTTCACGCCGATCGCATCGGCAAAACCGCGGCAACGGTCGAACGACACCGTGTTCGTCGCGATGTGGTTCACGCACAGGAACGACTTCACGCCTGCGGCCTTGGCCTTTTCGCCGGCCGCGTGGCCCGCCACGTATTCGGGCTGGCCTACGTGCATGATCGCGCCGAGCTGCGCGCTCTGCTCCTCGGTGCCGGAATTGATCGTCACGAGCGGAATCTTCTTCTCCGTCACCTTGGCGATGGAGCTTTTCAGCACGTCGAAGTCGGCGATGGTGGTGATGACGCCGTCGTAGTTGCGCGCGGCGGCCTGCTCGATCAGGCGCGCCATGTCGGCGATGTCGCCGTTGGGCGGATTGCGGTAGTCGGTCTCGACGTTGAAGTCTTCGTCGGCCTGTTTGATGGCGTTCTTGATCGTGTTCCACCACGAGTCCGAATCGGGAGCGTGGCTGATCAGCACGAAATGCGCGTCGGCGGCGCGCGCCGGCTGTGCCGCGAGCCCGCCGATCGTGCCCAGTCCCGCCGTCAGCGCGAGCGCCGCGGCCAGCCTTCGGAGCAGGGTCTTGCCCTTGCGTTGCGTCATTGTCTCCACCTTTCTCGGTCTGTCGTTCGTTCTTGGGATGAGCGTCGAAGCCGTGGGCAGTCGTGACATCTGCGCTTGCCATCGCGCTCACGAACAAGAGTAGGACAACGGCGTGCCGCGTGCAATGAAAATTTCATGACGAATAAAAATGGAAAATCTGTTCCATTCATGAGCGGCGCTGCCTATAATCGGCTCGGTCGGCTTGCTTCGAAACGCAGGCGCGGCAAGGGTTTGCGGCAGCGCGGCAGTCGGGAGAACAGCAGCCATGGCGGACGAAACGAGCGAAGCCCTCGCGGGCGTGGACGAATTGATGCAGCGCGTCGCGCTGGATTACGAGGCGTTGCCGCGCCAGTTGAAGAGTGTCGCGAGCTATATCGAGCAGCATCGCGCGAGCGTGATGATGGATCGCACGAGCGACATTGCCGCGAGTTGCGGCGTGCATCCGTCGGCGGTCGTGCGGTTTGCGCAGCGCTTCGGTTTTTCGGGGTTCTCCGACCTGCAAGCGGTGTTTCGTCAGGCATACGGCGCGCAAGGCGCGTCGGCCACGAGCTATCAGCAGCGCATTCGCCAGTTGATCGACGCGAAGGACGCGAGCCTCGACATGGGCGGCGCGGTGGCGCGCGAATTCATCGGCGCGTGCCGCAGCGGGCTCGACGAACTCGAAGCGGGCCTCGACGGCGCGCAGTTCGACGCCGCCGTGCAAATGCTGGAAGCGGCCGACAACATCTACGTGATCGGCGTGCGGCGCTCGTTTCCGGTGGCGAGCTACATCGTCTACGCGCTCCAGCACACGCGCAAGCGCGTGCATCTCGTGTCCGGCTTCGGCGGCATGTATCACGAGCAGATCCGCAGCGTGAGAAAGGGCGACGTGGTGATCGCCATCAGCTTCGCGCCCTACGGCAAGGAAACGCAGTATTGCCTGCGCGTCGCCCAGGAGCATCACGCGAAAACCCTCGTCATCACCGACAGCCAGCTTTCGCCGCTCGCGCGCCACGCGAGCGCGCAGCTTTACGTGAAAGAGGGCAGCGCATTCGCGTTCCGCTCGCTCACGAGCACCTTTTGCCTGTGCCAGGCGCTCTTTATCGCGCTCGCGTACCGGCTCGAACTCAACGTGGAAGAATCGACCGACACCGGAGGATACGATGACTGAAGCAGCGGGCAAGACGATCGACGTAGCGGTATTCGGCGCGGGCCGCATCGGGCGCATTCACGCGGCGAACCTCGCGCGCCAGCCGGGCGTGCGGCTCAAATACGTGGTCGACGTGAACCGCGAGGCGGCGGCCGCGCTTGCGGCGCAGCACGGCGCGCAAGTGGCCGATATCGACGGCGCGCTCGGCGACGCGGCGGTGGGCGCGAGCGTGATCTGCTCCAGCACCGATACGCACTCCGAACTGATTTTGAAATCGAGCGCCGCGGGCAAGGCGGTTTTCTGCGAAAAGCCCGTCGATCTCACCCTCGAGCGCGCGCGCGCCTGCGCCGAAGCGGTCGAGCGCGCGGGCGTGGTTTGCATGATCGGCTTTCAGCGCCGCTACGACCCGACCTTTTCGGCGCTCAAGGCGCGGCTCGAAGCGGGCGAGATCGGCACGCCCGAAATGCTGATCGTCACGAGCCGCGACCCGGGCGCGCCGCCGGTGGAGTACATCAAGCATTCGGGCGGCATCTTCAAGGACATGCTGATCCACGACTTCGACATCTTCCGCTGGATTCTCGATGACGAGGCGCACACCGTGCATGCCACCGGCAGTTGTCTTTCCGATCCCGCCATTGCCGACGCGGGCGATATCGACTCGACCGCCGTGACGATCCGCACGAAGCGCGGCCGACTTTGCCAGATCAACACGGCGCGGCGCGCGGCCTATGGCTACGACCAGCGCTTCGAGATTCTCGGCAGCGCAGGCATGCTGCAAGCGGGCAACGTGAAGCCGACCGAAGTGGTCGCGTGGTCGAAAACCGCGGTGGCGCAGGACGTGCCCGAAGCGTTTTTCCTCGAACGCTACCGCGCCGCTTACGCGCGCGAGATGGCGCATTTCCACGAGGCGGTGACGCAGGGCGTGCGCGTGCGCACCACGGTCGCCGACGGGTTGAAGGCGCTCGAACTCGCGGAAGCGGCGGCGCAGTCGTGGCGCGAGGGGCGCGTGGTGACGCTGGGCGCGTGAGCCCCGGACGGTTTCTTCGGCGTTTAAGGGCGCGATGAAACCGGCGACGAAGCCCGGCGACGAAACCCGGCGACGAAGCCCGGCGATGAAACCGGCGATGAAACCCGGCGACGAAACCCGGCGACGAAACCCGGCGACGAAGCCCGGCGATGAAACCGGCGATGAAACCCGGCGACGAAACCCGGCGACGAAACCGGCGACGAAACCGGCGACGAAACCGGCGATGACGCTTCACGACGCGGCGAAACGAGGAGACGAAAACATGCAGACGATTGATCGCGCGCGGCCGTTGCGCGTGGGCGTGGCGGGACTCGGGCGGCTCGGGCGGCGTCATGCGCTCAATCTTGCGTATCGCGTGCCGGGTGCGACGCTCGCGGCCGCGTGCAGCCCGCTCGACGCGGACCTCGCGTGGGCGCGCGAGGCGCTGCCGCAGACGCGTCGATATGCCGGTTACGCCGAACTGCTCGCCGACGCGTCGCTCGACGCCGTGTGGCTCGTCACGCCTTCCTCGTTGCACGCGCAACAGATTCTCGAAGCGCTCGAAGCGGGCAAGCACGTGTTCTGCGAGAAGCCGCTCTCGCTCGACGTGGTGGAATGCGAGCGCGTCGTGAGCGTGGCGCGCCGCCATGCGGATCGTCAGGTGACGATCGGCTTCATGCGCCGCTTCGACCCGAGTTATCAGGACGCCTACGCGAAAGTGCGGGCGGGCGCGATCGGCAAGCCGTTTCTCGTGCGCTCGCAAACCTGCGATCTCAACGATCCGGACGGCTTTTTCGTGCGTTTCGCGCCCACCTCGGGCGGCATTTTTCTCGATTGCAGCGTACACGACATCGACGTCGCGCGCTGGCTGCTCGGCAAGCCGCGCGCAACGCGCGTGTTTGCGGCCGGCGCGATCGCGCTTCACGAAGGCTTGCGCGAATTCGGCGACGTGGACAACGGCGCGGCGATCTGCGAATTCGAAGGCGGGCGGCTCGCGATGTTCTACGCGTCGCGCACGATGGCGCACGGCAACGACACGTCGAGCGAGGTGATCGGCACCGCGGGCGCGCTCGCGATCGGGCGCGTGCCGCGCGCGAATCGCGTGGAGATTTACGACGCGGCGGGCGTGCGCAGCGAATGCACGCCCACTTTCTTCGACCGCTTCGAGGAGGCGTTTCTGATCGAGGCGCAGGCATTCGTCGCGGCGGTGCGCGCGCGCGAAGCGAACGGCGGCGCGGCCGGCGAAGGGCAGGGCGCGACGCTCGAAGACGCGCTGGAGGCCACGCGCATCGGGCAGGCGCTGCGGGCGTCGTTGCTGGCGGGCGCGGCGGTGTCGCTGTGAGCGGCACCCTGTGACGCAATGCGCCGCGCGGCGGGCGCGGCGTGGTGGGCGTTGGCCTGCGCCGGGCAGATTGGCGCGGCTGCGGTAAAATCGCCGTTATCGCCCGCGCTGCGTTGCCCCGAGCATCGCGCGTCATGGCGGCTCACCGAAGGATCCAACCCCGATGCAAATTCAGGTTCACAAGGAAGTGGATGCGCGCGGGCTGAACTGCCCGCTGCCGATCCTGCGCGCCAAGAAGGCGCTCGCCGACATGGAAAGCGGCCAGATTCTCAAGGTGCTCGCGACCGATCCCGGCTCGCAGCGCGATTTCGCCGCGTTCGCGAAGCAGACCGGCAACGAGATCGTCGAAAGCACGCACGAGGACAAAACGTTCGTGTTTCTGATGCGGCGGCGCTGATCGCCCCGAAAATGAAAAAGGTCCGCGTGATTCACGCGGGCCTTTTTGTTCGGCGGGGTAGTGCAGGTTAGCGCAGGTTATCGCCGCGAACGCGGCAACTCAGCCTTCGAGCACCGGATTGCGCGTGCGCAGATATTCGTCGAAATCGGCGCCCACTTCCGGGTGGCGCAGCGCGAATTCCACGGTCGCCTTCAAATAGCCGAGCTTGCTGCCGCAGTCGAAACGCGTGCCGTGATACTTGTACGCGAGCACCTGTTCGTCGGCGAGCAGCGACTGGATCGCGTCCGTGAGCTGGAGTTCGCCGCCCGCGCCCGGCTTGAGCGCACGCAGATGGTCGAAAATGCGCGGCTTGAGCACGTAGCGGCCCACCACGCCGAGGTTCGACGGCGCGACTTCGGGCGCCGGCTTTTCGACGATGCCCGAAAGCTTGACGATCGAATCTTCCCATTCCTTGCCGTCGACAATGCCGTACGAGCGCGTTTCCGAGGGCGGGATTTCTTCCACGCCCAGCACCGAGCTGTGATAGTGGTCGAACACTTCCACCATCTGCTGCATGACGGGCGGCGTGCCGTACAGCAGGTCGTCGGCGAGAATCACGGCGAACGGGTTGTCGCCCACGAGCTTTTCGGCGCACAGCACGGCGTGGCCGAGACCGAGCGCTTCCGGCTGGCGCACGTAAAAGCAGTCCACGTTATTCGGCTTGATGCTGCGCACGAGTTCGAGCAGCTTTTCCTTGCCGCGCGCTTCCAGTTCGGCTTCGATCTCGTACGACTTGTCGAAATGGTCCTCGATTGCGCGCTTGCTGCGCCCGGTCACGAAGATCATTTCGGTGATGCCCGCTGCCACGGCTTCCTCGACGGCATACTGAATCAGCGGTTTGTCGACGACCGGCAGCATTTCCTTCGGGCTCGCTTTCGTAGCCGGAAGGAAGCGCGTGCCGAGACCCGCCACCGGAAATACCGCTTTTGTCACTTTTAGCATGTCTTTAGTCCCTGTCCTGGTGCTTGCATGACGCCGTTTTCGCGGCGCCACACGCTACAGCCTCGTTTGCCAGATTGATTTCAGGCCGGCAACCGCGCGAGTTGCGCGGTCAGCTTGTCCAGCGTTGCCTGGTATTCTGCCAGTCTTTTCTGCTCCTGCTCAACGACTGCGGGCGGTGCTTTTGCTACAAAACTGTCATTTCCCAGTTTTGCCTTGCACTTTGTCACCTCATTGCCGAGTCGGGCGATTTCCCTGGACAGGCGCTCGCGTTCGGCGGCAACGTCGATCTCTACCTTGAGCACGAGTTTGTCCGTACCCACGATAGCAACTGGCGCGCCTGCCGAGGCGGCGTCGAGCGTCGCTTCGTCGGCGATGATCTGGACCTCCGAAAGCCGCGCGAGCGCCTGCGCGTACGGCGCGAAGCTCGCAAGACGTTCGGCGTTGCCCGTGACGAGCAGCGGCACCCTGGTCGCGGGCGAGAGATTCATCTCGCCGCGCAGGTTGCGGCACGCGTCGATCACGGCCTTCAGGTCGGCGGCCCATTGCTCGGCCGACTCGTCGATCTTCTTCTGCTCGGCCTGCGGGTAGCGCTGCGTCATGATCGACGCTTCGCCTTCCTGCTTGCCTTGCGGGTAAGCGTCGGTGAGCGGCGCGACCTTTTGCCAGAGCGCTTCGGTGATGAACGGAATCACCGGATGCGCGAGACGCAGCACCGTTTCCAGCACGCGCAGCAGCGTGCGGCGCGTGGCGCGCTGCTGCTCGGGCCTGCCGGTCTGGATCTGCACCTTCGCCAGTTCGAGATACCAGTCACAGTATTCGTCCCAAACGAACTTGTATAGGGCGTTCGCCACATTGTCGAAGCGATAGTCGGCGAAGCCCTTCGCGACTTCGGCTTCCACGCGTTGCAGCAGCGAGACGATCCAGCGGTCGGCCTGCGAAAAATCCGTGTAGCCGCCGGGGCCGCAATCGCCCGGCCGGCAGTCTCCCGGCTTGCTGAAACCGCAGTCGTGGCCTTCGCAGTTCATCAGCACGAAACGCGTGGCGTTCCAGAGCTTGTTGCAGAAGTTGCGATAGCCTTCGCAGCGCGCGAGGTCGAAGTTGACGTTGCGCCCGAGCGTGGCCATGGACGCCATGGTGAAGCGCAGCGCGTCGGTGCCGAACGCGGGAATGCCTTCCGGGAATTCCTTGCGCGTCTTTTTCTCGATGGTCGCGGCCTGCTTCGGATTCATGAGGCCGGTCGTGCGCTTGGCCACCAGCGTTTCCAGATCGATGCCGTCCACGATGTCGATCGGGTCGAGCGTGTTGCCCTTGCTCTTGGACATCTTCTGGCCTTCGGCGTCGCGCACGAGACCGTGCACGTACACCGTTTCGAACGGCACCTTGCCGGTGAAGTGCGTGGTCATCATGACCATGCGCGCGACCCAGAAGAAGATGATGTCGAAGCCCGTAACCAGCACGGAGGAGGGCAGGAACGCCTTCAGTTCGGGCGTCTCCTGCGGCCAGCCGAGCGAGGAGAACGGCACGAGCGCCGACGAGAACCACGTGTCGAGCACGTCTTCGTCGCGTTTGAGCGCGCCCTTGTAGCCTTGCGCTTCGGCCTTGGCGCGCGCTTCTTCCTCGGTCTTCGCGACGAAGATCTCGCCGTTTTCGCCGTACCACGCCGGAATTTGATGGCCCCACCAGAGCTGGCGCGAAATGCACCAGTCCTGGATGTTTTCGAGCCACTGGTTGTAGGTGGTGGTCCAGTTTTCCGGCACGAACCGGATCTGGCCGTTGCGCACCACTTCGAGCGCGGTTTCGGTGATCGACTTGCCGGGGTTGAAGGTGCCTTCGGGCGCGGGCCTGGTCATCGCCACGAACCACTGGTCGGTGAGCATCGGCTCGATCACGACGCCCGTGCGGTCGCCGCGCGGCACCATCAGCTTGTGCGGCTGCACGGAATCCAGCAGGCCGAGCGCCTCGAAGTCGGCGACCACCTGCTTGCGCGCCTCGAAGCGGTCGAGGCCACGGTATTTCCCGGGCGCGTTCGCGTTGATCTTCGCGTCGAGCGTAAGGATCTCGATCATCGGCAGGCCGTGGCGCAGACCCACCTGATAGTCGTTGAAGTCGTGCGCGGGCGTGACCTTCACGACGCCCGTGCCGAACTCGCGGTCCACGTATTCGTCGGCGATGATGGGAATCTCGCGCTCGGTGAGCGGCAGCTTCACCGTCTTGCCGATCAGGTGCGCATAGCGCTCGTCTTCCGGGTGGACCATGACGGCCGTATCGCCAAGCAGGGTTTCCGGACGCGTGGTGGCGACCGTGAGATGGCCCGAGCCGTCGGCGAGCGGGTAGCGCAGGTGCCACAGGCTGCCGTTTTCCTCCTCGCTCGCCACTTCGAGGTCCGAGACGGCCGTGAGCAGCACCGGGTCCCAGTTCACGAGACGCTTGCCGCGATAGATCAGGCCCTGTTCGTAGAGGCGCACGAACACGTCGCGCACGGCGGCCGACATCTTGTCGTCCATCGTGAAATATTCGCGCGACCAGTCGATCGACGCGCCGAGGCGCCGCACCTGGCCGGTGATGGTCGAGCCCGACTTCTGCTTCCACTCCCACACGCGTTCGACGAACTTCTCGCGGCCCAGGTCGTGGCGCGAAATCTTCTGCGCGTCGAGCTGGCGTTCGACGACGATCTGCGTGGCGATGCCGGCGTGGTCGGTGCCGGGCACCCACAGCGTGTTCTCGCCGAGCATGCGGTGATAGCGCGTGAGGCCGTCCATGATCGTCTGGTTGAACGCGTGCCCCATGTGCAGCGTGCCGGTGACGTTGGGCGGCGGCAACTGGATCGAGAAGTTCTTGCTGCCGGGCTCGAAGGTCGGCGCGGCGTAGCCGCGACGCTCCCACTCGGGGCCCCATTGGGCCTCGATCGTCTGGGGCTCGAAGCTTTTCGCTAGCGTGCTGTCGCTCATGGGTGGAATCTGCCGAAAAAAGATGCGTGAAACGTTCGATTATAAGGGCAAGCGCTTGCCGCGCCGACGCGCCGCCGGACGCGGGACGCGCGCAAACGGCGCGAGCACGGCGCGATTGCGACGCGATTACGACGCAAAAAGAGCACGCGATGGGGGCGCGATCGGCTCGTAATCGGCACGCAGTCGGCAGGCACTCGGCACGTAATCGGCAGACACTCGGCGCGTAATGGTTACGCAATGAACACGCACGGCACGCAATATCGGTACACGAAGAACACGCGAAGGCCCGGCTACGAAACGAATGCGGCGCGAAGCCCGCATGAAGCCTGCATGAAGTCTGCAATGAAGCCCGCACCGATCTTCGTGCGGCGAACGCCACCGCGCGGCGCGACCGCCGCGATCCGGCGCGAGGCCAGCCAGGGCGCGCGCACTTATAATGTCGGTCTGCCATTGATCGGCGCGATCGACAGGCGTTGGCGCGGGCGCCCGAAGCCGCGCGCCGCCGTGCCGTCCTCTTGCGCCTCGTCCCTTTTTTCGCCCCATGCCCGAACTGCTCGCGAACCTGAATCCCGAACAACACGCCGCCGTCACCTTGCCCAACGAGCCGGCGCTCATTCTGGCCGGGGCCGGCAGCGGCAAGACGCGCGTGCTCATCACGCGCATCGCGTGGCTGATCCAGCAAGGTCTCGCCTCGCCGATGACCATTCTCGCCGTGACCTTCACGAACAAGGCCGCGCGCGAGATGATGACCCGCCTTCAGGCGATGATGCCCATCGACACGCGCGGCATGTGGATCGGCACCTTTCACGGCCTGTGCAACCGCATGCTGCGCGCGCATTACCGCGACGCCGGCCTGCCGCAAACCTTCCAGATTCTCGACACGGCCGACCAGCTTTCGGCCATCAAGCGCCTGATGAAGGGCTTGAACATCGACGACGAAAAATATCCGCCGAAAAACCTCCAGTACTTCATCAACAACGCGAAGGAGCAGGGGCTGCGGCCGAAGGACGTCGACGTGACGGACGACTTCAACCGCAAGTTCGTCGAGCTTTACGAAGCCTACGACCAGCAATGCCAGCGCGAAGGCGTGGTCGATTTCGCCGAGCTGCTGCTGCGCTGCTACGAACTGCTGGCCTACAACGCGCCGCTGCGCGCGCATTATCAGGCGCGCTTTCGCGACATCCTCGTGGACGAGTTCCAGGACACCAACAAGCTTCAGTACGCCTGGCTCAAGCTGCTCGCGGGCCCGGGCAACGCGATTTTCGCGGTGGGCGACGACGACCAGTCGATCTACGCGTTTCGCGGCGCGAACGTCGGCAACATGCGCGACTTCGAGCGCGAATTCCGCGTGAAACACATGATCAAGCTCGAGCAGAACTACCGCTCGCACGGTCATATTCTCGATGCCGCGAATCACCTGATCGCGCACAACTCGCGGCGTCTCGGCAAGAACCTGCGCACCGACGCGGGCCACGGCGAGCCCGTGCGCGTGTACGAATCGGCCACGGATTCGCAGGAGGCGGGCTGGATCGTCGAGGAAATCCGCGCGCTCATCAACCAGGGGCTCGCGCGCAACGAGATCGCCATTCTTTACCGCAGCAACGCGCAGTCGCGCACGATCGAGCACACGCTCGTGAACGCGGGCGTGCCGTACAAGGTGTACGGCGGCCTGCGCTTCTTCGAGCGTCAGGAAGTGAAGCACGCGCTCGCGTATCTGCGCTTGATCGACAACCCGAACGACGACACGGCGTTTTCGCGCGTGGTGAACTTTCCCACGCGCGGCATCGGTGCGCGCTCGATCGAGCAACTGGCCGACGCGGCGCGTCTCTACAACTGCTCGATGGCGGCGGCCATTCCGTACGTCACGGGCAAGGCCGGCACGAGCCTCGGTTCGTTCGCCAATCTGATCGCGAAGATGCGCGCAGAAACCGCGCAGATGAGCCTGCCGGAAACCGTCGAATACACGGTGCGCATGAGCGGTCTCGCCGAGTTCTATCAAACCGAGCGCGAAGGCCAGGACCGGCTCGAAAACTTGCAGGAACTCGTGAACGCGGCCACCGCGTTCGTGAGCGAGGCGGGCTACGGGCTCGACACGCCCGCGCGCTCGATTCCGCTGCGTCCCGGCGCGAGCGCGCTGCCCGAAATCGTCTCGCAGGACGGCGAGATCGAAGTGCTCGACGCGCCCGGCATCACCGACCCCGCGCAGAATCCCGACCTCATGACGCCGCTCGCGGGTTTTCTCTCGCATGCGTCGCTCGAAGCGGGCGACAACCAGGCGCAAGCCGGTCAGGACGCCGTGCAACTGATGACGGTGCACGCGGCGAAGGGCCTCGAATTCACGGCGGTGTTCATCACCGGTCTCGAAGAAGGCTTGTTCCCGCACGAAAACAGCGCAATGGAAGCCGACGGCCTCGAGGAGGAGCGCCGCCTGATGTATGTGGCGATTACGCGCGCGAAGGAGCGTTTGTACATCTCGTTCGCGCAAAGCCGCCTGCTGCACGGCCAGACGCGCTATAACGTGCGCTCGCGCTTTTTCGACGAACTGCCGCAGGAAGCGCTCAAGTGGCTCACGCCGAAGGTCGAGGCGGGCGCGCGCTGGGGCGGCCGCTCGGACAACGCCGGTTGGGGGCGCGACTGGTTCGCGCGTGGCGGCAACGGCGGCGGTGGCTCGCGCGATCGCGACGCCTATGTCGCCGACAACAGCCCGGCGCCCGCGTTCGCCAACGCGCAGCGCGCGGCCGAAACCGGCTTCCGCGTCGGTCAGGGCGTGTTTCACACGAAGTTCGGCGAAGGCACGATCACGGCGCTCGAAGGCAGCGGCGCCGACGCCAAGGCGCAAGTGCGCTTCAAGCGGCACGGCGAGAAGTGGCTCGCGCTCGCGGTCGCGAAGCTTCAGGCCGTCGAATAACGCAACGAATTCCTTTCCCCGACGATGAACGATTCGACTCAAACGCCGCCGCCGACGCCAACGCCGACCCAGATGCCGACCCCGGCGCCGGCGCAACCGGGCGGCGCGGCCGCGCGTCCGCTCGGCGTGCTGGCGGCGCTGCCGCAGGAACTGGGCGATCTGATCGCGGCGATGCGGGCCGAATCGGGCGTGGTCACGCGCACGTTCGGGCAGCGCGACTATCACCTCGGCACGGTCCACGGTGCGCCGTGCGTCGTCACCCTGGCGCGCGTGGGCAAGGTCGCGGCGGCGGCCACCGCGAGCGCGCTGATCCACGCGTTCGACGTCGAAGCCATCGTGTTCACGGGCGTGGCGGGCGGCGTCGGCGGCCAGGTACACGTGGGCGACGTGGTGGTCGGCGACACGCTGCTTCAGCACGACATGAACTGCGAGCCGATTTTTCCCCGTCACGAAATTCCGCTGCTCGGGCGCGCGCGTTTCGACACCGAGCGTGCGCTCGCCGACGCGCTCGCCGCCGCGTGCGAGCGCTTTATCGCCGAGGAGGGCGCCTCGCTCGCGGCGCAGTTCGGCGGCGCGTTGCCGCGTCTGGCGAGCGCGGCGCCGCGGGTGCATCGCGGGCTCGTGATCAGCGGCGACCAGTTCGTCGCCAGCGCCGCGGCCGTGGGCGCGTTGCGCGCATTGCTGCCCGACGCGCTCGCCGTCGAGATGGAAGGCGCGGCCATCGCGCAGGTTTGCTACGAATACGGCGTGCCGTGCGCGGTCGTGCGCACGATTTCCGATACCGCCGACGAACACGCGAGCGCGTCGTTTTCCTCGTTCCTCACCGCCATCGCCGGCACCTATTCCACCGGCATTCTCAAGCGCTTTCTCGCGTCGTACCGCTGATCGGACCCGCGCGGGTTAACAATGACTGTGAATTTATTTATGTCTCAAGTAATCTGGTTCGCACCGGGTTGCTGAATTCGCGCGTTGGATTGACGCGCCGAATCCCACGCCGATGCGTCCCGGCGTAGCTGCGAACCGTCGCCTTTTCCGTTTCGCTTTTTCGTTCCTCTTGCGCCGCGCCGCCATGTCCGAAGCCCGCTCCATTCCCGCGCGCACGACGCGCGCCGTATTGCTCGTCTGCGGCCTTGCCGTGCTGTTCGAAGGCTACGACGTGGGCAGCATCGGCGCGGTGCTGCCCGCGCTCGCCGCCGACCGCCACTGGCAACTCACGCCCATGCAGCTCGGCGCGCTCGGCAGCTACGCGCTCGCCGGCATGTTTTTCGGCGGGTTGATCGTCGGCACGCTCGGCGATCTGCTCGGGCGCAGACGCATGCTGCTCGGTTGCGTCGCGCTCTTTTCGCTGACGATGGCGGGTGCGGCGCTCGCGCCCACGCCGTTCTGGTTCGGCGTGTGCCGGCTGCTCGGCGGCGTGGGGCTCGGCGGCGTGATTCCGGTGGCGGCGGCGCTCACCATCGAGTATTCGCCCGAAGCGCGTCGCAGCTTCAACTACGGGATGATGTACTCGGGCTACTCGCTCGGCATCCTGTGCGCGGCGCTCGTGGCGATGGCGCTCCTGCCCGTGTGGGGCTGGCGCGGCGTGATGGCCGTGGGCGCATTGCCGCTCGCGGCGTTGTGGCCGATGGCGCGCGCGCTTCCCGAATCGATCGACTATCTCGTGGCGGGCGGCCGCGTGGCCGAAGCGCAGGCGCTGGCCGCGCGGCTCGGCATTGCGGGCGCATGGGTCTCGCGCGTCGCGGATGCGAGCGCGGCGAAGCGCGAGCGCGCGGGCCTGCGCGAAGTGGTCGCGGCGATCTTCGCGAAGCGGCGCTTGCGCGCCACCGTGTGCTTCTGGATCGCGCTTTTTTGCGGCATGTTGCTCGTCTACGGCCTCAATACGTGGCTGCCGATGATCATGCGCAAAAAGGGCTACGACCTCGGATCGAGCCTCGCGTTTCTGTTCGTGTTCAGCCTGACTTCGGCGTTCGGCGGACTCGTGCTCGGCAAGATCGCCGACCGCTTCGGCGTGCGCGCGACCGTGGCGCTGGCGTATGCGGCGGGGGCGCTGGCCATCGCCGCGCTGATGACGAAAAACGCGCTCGCGGTGAGCTACCTGCTGGTGGCGCTGGCGGGCGTCGGCAGCATTTCCGCGTCGCTCATTCTTACCGGCCATCTCACGCATTTTTATCCCGCGCATGCGCGCGGCGCGGCGACGGGCTGGGCGCTCAGTTTCGCGCGCTTCGGCGCGATGTGCGGGCCGTTGATGGGCGGCTATATCGCGAGCGTCGGCGCGGACCTCGCGTGGAATTTCGTGGCGTTCGCGGCCACGGCGCTGGTGGCGGCGCTGGCCGTCGCCGCGCTGCCGTCGCGGGCGCGCGGCGAGGCGGCGGCCAATGCCGATGCCGAAGCCGATGATCGCGGGCGAGCGGTCGGCGGTGCGCGGATGTCGTGACTTTTTTATCGTCGATGGCGTGCGGTTTCGAGCGCAACGCACTGACCGGAAGCGCCGCATCGGCGCGCGGGCGAGGGCAACGATGGCGCCGGTTTCTCCTCGCCGGGCCTTGTCGATGTGAAACGGCCGGCGCCGTTGCGGGTGCGGCACACTGAACCGAAGCACACGTAGCACCGTGTAGCACCACCTGGCATCACGTCGAAACGAAGGCGATGCTGGCCGACCATCGCGCGGAAGCCGGTTTCCGGCTCGCCATGCCGTGTTGGTGCGCGGCGAAACGCGAGGTCGTCAGCGCAACCCGGCGGCGGAAAAGCGTTGCGCGAAACGAAGCCGCCAAAAAACTGCCGAAAAACGGCCGGAAAACTGCCAACAAACCGCGACCAAACCGCGACCAAACCGCGACCAAACCGACAACAAACCGCCCCGCGCAACCCCGCGCACCTGCGCCGTTCCTCAGCCTCCGGCGCCCGCCGCCACCGCCTCGCGAATCTGCGTCAATGCCGCGGCGTCCTCGATCGTCGGCAGTTCGCCAGGCTCGCGTCCTTCCGCGAGCGCCGCGATCGCGCGCCGCAGCAGCTTGCCCGAGCGGGTTTTCGGCAGCATCGAAACGAAATGCACGCGCGCCGGCCGCCCGATCGCGCCGAGCTGGCGGTCGACCGTCGCCGCGAGCGCGGCCGCGAGCTTTTGCGCCGCTTGCGCGTCCGCCGCCGTGCCCGCGTCGCGCAGCACGACGAAAGCGAGCGCGGCCTGGCCTTTCACCGCGTCGCTCACGCCCACCACGGCCACTTCCGCGACCGCCGCGTGCGACGAAATCGCTTCCTCGATCTCGCGCGTGCCGAGCCGGTGCCCGGCCACGTTGATCACGTCGTCGGTGCGGCCGAGGATCGTCACGTAGCCGTTTTCGTCCTGCACGCCCCAGTCGAACGTCGAATAGACCTGCTGGGCCGGCACGCTGTCCCAGTAGGTTTTGACGAAGCGCGCGTCGTCGCCCCAAACCGTCTGCATGCAGCCCGGCGGCAGCGGCCAGCCGAGCGTGATGACGCCTTTTTCGCCCGTCGCGCACGGCTCGCCCGTGTGCTCGTTGCGCAGCACGAGGTCGTAGCCGTAGCACGGCACGCCCGGCGAGCCGGGCTTTTGCGGCAGCTTCTGCACGCCGCCCTGAATCGCGAGCATCGGCCAGCCGGTCTCGGTCTGCCAGTAGTTGTCGACGACGGGTTTGCCGAGCGCACCGGAAATCCACGTCGCCGTGGGCTCGTCGAGCGGCTCGCCCGCCAGAAACAAGGTGCGCAGGCTAGAGAGATCGGCCGCGCGCAACAGCGCCGGGTCCTGCTTCTTGAGCACGCGTATGGCCGTGGGCGCCGTGAACATGAGGTTGATGCGATGCTGCTCGACGAGCCGCCACCACACGCCGCCGTCGGGGCGAATGGGCGTGCCCTCGTACATCACCGTCGTCATGCCCGCGAGCAGCGGCGCGTAGATGATGTAGCTGTGCCCGACCACCCAGCCGATATCGGACGCCGTGAACATCGTGTCGCCCGCGCGGCCTTCGAAGATGTATTCCATCGACGCCGCGAGCGCCACCGCGTAGCCGCCCACGTCGCGCTGCACGCCCTTCGGCTTGCCCGTCGTGCCCGAGGTGTAGAGCACGTACGACGGCTCGTTCGATTCGAGCCATTCGCAGGGCACGTGCGCGTTGTAGTGCTGCTCGCGCAGCGGCTCGTAATCGACGAGATAGGGCGCGTTTTCGGCGTTCAGGCGCTCGGGCGCAAGCTGGCGGTCGATCAGCAGGACGCGCGGCGTCTTGTGTTCGGCGCGCGCCATTGCCTCGTCGACGAGCGGCGTGTAGTCGATCACCTTGCCGCCGCGCGCGCCCGCGTCGGCGCTCACGATCAGCGCGGGCCTGGCGTCGTCGATGCGCGCGGCGAGGCTCGGCGCCGCGAAACCGCCGAACACGACCGAGTGGATCGCGCCGAGCCGCGCACTGGCGAGCATCGCGAACACGGCTTCGGGAATCATCGGCAGATAGATGAGCACGCGGTCGCCGCGCTTCACGCCGAGCGAGCGCATCACGGCGGCCATGCGGTTCACTTCGGCGTGCAGGTCGGCGTAGGTGTAGCGGCGCTCGATGCCGGTTTCCGTCGATACGTACACGAGCGCGTTCTGTTGCGCGCGCGAGGCGAGATGACGGTCGACGGCATTGAAGCAAAGATTGGTGCGCCCGCCGCCGAACCAGCGGGCGAACGGCGGATTCGAGCGGTCGAGCACTTGCCCGAACGGCGTTTCCCAGTGGATGCGCGCGGCTTCGCGGCGCCAGAAGTCCTCGGGGTTCGCGATCGACTCGCGATGAAAGTCGCGGTAACGCATGACTGGCTTCCTCGTGCTGATGGCGCGCGGCCCGACGCGGCTCCAGCTTTCGAGGATAGTGCAGCGCAGCGCGCGCGGGCAACGCGGGTTCACCACTATGCGCGTTGGCGGCGGCGTACTTGCCTGGCGTCGGGGCGGAGCGGCAAACGCGCAAATCGGCAAGGCGGCAAGGCGGCAAGGCGGCAAGGCGGCAAGGCGGCAAGGCGGCAAACCGCAAACGCGCAAGGCGGCAAATGGGCACGGCGGCAAGGCGGCAAGGCGGCAAGGCGGCAAACGCGCAAACGCGCAAACGCGCAAACGCGCAAGGCGGCAAATGGGCACGGCGGCAAAGTGGCGAACCCGCGAACCCGCGAACCCGCAAACCAGCAAATGCGCAAGGCCGCAAGCGCCGCCTTCAGGAGGGCCGGGCGGGCGGCTCCGTCTCGCGCGCCAGCGTCTCCACGCGCCAGCGCCGCAGCCAGTCGCACGCGACGTCGGCGGCGCGGTCGAGTTGCGCGGCCACGGCCGGCGAGAGCTGCGCGCCGTGGCGGTCGCCGCGCTGCGGCTGCAGGCCGATCAGCACGAGTTCGCGCGGCACGCGCCCGGCCAGTTGCGCGCATGCGAGCGCGGCCGCGAAGCCCATGCCGGGACGCTTCGGGCCGCGCACGTAAAGCTGCTCGGCGGCGGCGTCGCCGGTGAGAACGTGCAGCGTGCCGGGCGGCCCTTGCAGGTCGAGGGCGCTCAAAACGATGAGCCGCGAGGCGGATTCGAGCAGAGGCACGAGGGCGCGGCCGAGCGTCTCGCCATCGACCAGCTCGACCTGCGCGGGCAGCACCCAGCGCGCTTTCAGGCGCGCGAGCGACTGCGCGCCCGCGTCGGCGTCGCCCCATTTCTCGTTGCCGAGTGCGAGCACGACGACGCGTTCGGGCGGCGGCGCGGTTCGTTTCGCGAGCCCGGCAAGCGCCCGGCGCACAAGTCCGTGCATCGACAGCGGCGCGCGTCCGATTTCGCGCAGGATGGGGGCATGGAAAATCACGTTGAAGAATTGAGCGAGACCAAGAAATCGGAATCGTCCTAGCAAATCGCGAATATTTGATTGATGTGAATCAAATTCGGCGAGCCTTAATATCGCGAAGGAAAAGATTTTGCAAAGAACGCGGATTGCCTGTCGGACAAACCTTCGGCAAAGTTTCAGCGGCGCCGAATGCCGTCGCAAACGCAAAAAAGCCAGACGCGCGGTCTGGCTCTTTCGTTGCGGGCGCGCCCAGGCGCGGCCGTCACGTGCCCGGCTTCACCACCACCGTGCAGGTCGTGCCCGCCGAGAGAATCATGTCGTCGGGAATCCTGTCGATGTGAATGCGCACCGGCACGCGCTGCGCGAGCCGCACCCAGTTGAAGGTCGGGTTCACGTCGGCGAGCAGTTCCTTGCTTTGCGGATTGTCGCGGTCGTAAATGCCGCGCGAAATGCTTTCCACATGGCCCTCCAGCGTGCCGCCGCTCATCAGCTTGATGTCGGCCTTGTTGCCGATCTTCACGTGCGGCAGCCTGGTTTCCTCGAAATAGCCGTAGACCCAGAAGGAATGGCTGTCCACCACGGCCAGCTTGGGCTGCCCGGCCGTCGCGTAGTCGCCCTTGAACACTTGCAGATTGGTCACGTAGCCGTCCACGGGCGAGATCACGCGCGTGCGTTCGAGATTGAGCTTCGCGGCGTCGAGCGCGGCCAGCGCCTGCTGGTACTGCGCCTGCGCCGAGTTCGCCGTGTGCGAGGCGTTTTCGCGGCTTTCCTGCGAGACGACTTCGCTGTCCATGTCGGCGCGGCGTTTGGCGTCGTCGAGGCGCATCGTGAGTTCGGCCTTGCGCGCGGCCACGGCGGCCTGCGCCTGCTCCACGGCGATCTGGTAGTGCGACGGGTCGATCTGCATGAGCAGGTCGCCCTTGCGCACGAGCTGGTTGTCGCGTACCGGCAGGTCGACCACGGCGCCCGAGACGTCGGGCGCGATGTTCACGACGTCGGCGCGCACGCGGCCGTCGCGCGTCCACGGCTCGTCCATGTAATGCACCCACAGCACGCGCCCGATCAGAATGGCGACGACGAAGATGATGGCCGTCGCGATAAAGCCAATGAGGTTGCGGATAGTCATGATGTCAGCGTGTTCAGCGATAAACGGCGAGAGCGAGCGCGCAGCACACGACCACGAGCAGACTCACGCGAAAGAGGGACGGGTGCCAGACCACGCGGTAAAGGCCGGTTCTGGCGAGCAGCGAATCGAGCACCCAGGTGAGCGCCGCGCCGAGCATGAACAGCAGCACGATCGCCGGGATATAGGCGTCGAGAAACGCAACGTCACGGGGCATGGCGGGCTCCTTGCTGGGCGGCGGCCGGCCGCCCATCGCGCGCGTAGCCGGCGAGCGGCGATTGCGGGTCGATGAGCGCCGTGCGGACAAAATGCAGATGGCTCTGGATGCGCTGCAAACGGTGGCGTGCTTCGCGCGCCGCCGTGCCGGCGTGACTGGGCACGGCGGGCATGGCGGGTATAGCGGGCATATCGGCGGTTGCATCGGTTGGATCGGCGGAATACATGCCTTGCAGCACGCGCTGGCTCGCTTCGATGGCGGCGTCGGTGGCGGCGAGCGCGCGGCCGTAGCGCGCGGCGTTCGGCCGGTCGAACAGGGCGCCGACGGCCTTGAGCGTCGCGTCGATGGCGGCGCGCCACGGCGTGCCCGCCGCGTACTTCGGCTGCGCGGGCAGCGCGGCCAGTTCATGGCGCAGATCGAGCGCCGCGCTGCCCACTTCGAGCGTCGCAAAGAGCCAGCGCAGCGAGTCGCGGCGTTGCGCGTCGTCCTTGCCGGCGAGCGCGTCGAGCTGGAACGCGAGGTCGCGCGCGCCGCTTTCGAAACGGTTGCGCAGCCCCTTGCCCTCGACCCCGAAGCGAGCGCGGCACGCCTGCACGGCGCCCGCGCGCAGGTCGGCGATCAGGCGGCGGCGCAGCCATGGCGTCGACGGCGGCAGCAACACGGCGAATGCGGCGGCCGAGACGAACATCGACGCCACGAGCGCGAGCGCGTCGTTGATATAGCTCGTCGGGTTGTACTGCATGAGATTGTCGGGGCCCGCGAGAAAGCACAGGAAAATGCAGTAGCCCATGCCGACGCCCATGTACTTCGCGCGCGTCGAAACGAATACGCCGAAGGCAAGCGCGGGCGCGAGCGCGACGCACAGCATCGGAAAGCCGTCGATGTGCGGAAACACGCCGAACGTCAGCAGCATGCCGACCACCGAAGCGAGCACGGTGCCCGCGGCCATCTGGCTCGCCATGCGCGCGGGCTGCGGCGAGGCGGAGGCGAGCGCGCAGGTCGCGGCCGCGTTGAGCACGAGGTTCGTGCCGCTCGGCCAGGCCGTGGCGATCCAGAACGCGCCGAGCAGCATCATCACGACCGCCGCGCGCACGCCCGAAACGCCGGCCGCGATGAGGTTCGTTTTCGGCACGTAGCGTTCGAGCCATTTTTCGCGCGCGTGCGTGTCGACGGCGAGCGACGCGTAGGTCGCCGCGTATTCGGTCATCTCGTGTACGAAGCGGTAGAACAATTCCGTTGCCGTGTCGAAGTCGAGCAGACGCGCGCTGTCTTGCGCTTCGTGTGTTTCGTGTGCTTCACGTGCTTCACGTGCTTCGAGCGCCGCGCGCGTTTCGCGCACGCGTGCGGGCAGCGTCGCGCGGTAATCGTCGAGCTGCCTGGAGACGTGCGCGGCGTCGGCGGCCGTGAGCACGGGTTCGCCCGCTTTCGCGAACAACGGCGCGATCTCGCGGAAATACGGCTCCAGCGCCGCGACGGTCGCCGTCGAATCGTCGGCGCGCAAGCGGTTCATCAACTGATGCAGCGCGTGAAAGCGCGTCGATGCCGTCATGAACTCGGTGTTCAGGCGCGCGAGACGGCCCGAGCGCATGCGCGCGTCGTGCGACTCGAACACGGCCGTGCTGCGGCTCGCTTCGAGTCCGACGACGTCGGCGACGAAGCGCGCGTTGGTCGCTTCTATCTGCGAGCGGTCGATGCGCCCCGCGAGCGCCGCCGCCACGTAATCGACGAACGAAGCAAAGCGCTGGCGCACGGTGGAGCGCAGCAGCGCGGCCGTGTACTGCGGAAACACCACGGCGCTCACGAAACCCGAGGCGAGCACGCCGATGGAGATTTCGCACACGCGCGTGGTCGCGGAAAGAAACGCGCCGTCGGGGTGCTGCGAGGCCGGAATGCCGATCAGCGCCGCCGTGTAGCCCGCGAGCACAAAGCCGTACGAGCGGAAGTTGCGGTTGCGCGCCGCGCCCGCCGTGCAGATGCCGACCCACAGCGCCGTCGACACGATGAAGAGTTCGGGCTGCTGCGCGAACAGGCCGATCAGCGCGAGCATCACGACGAGGCCGACGAGCGTGCCGCACAAACGGTAGAAGCTTTTCGCGAACACAGGGCCGCTTTGCGGCTGCATCACGATAAACACGGTGGTCATCGCCGTGCGCGGTTGCGGCAGGTCCAGTTTCATGGCGATGCCGAGCGCGAGCAGCGCCGCCGCGATCGCCTTGAAGAGATAGATCCACACGAGGCCATCGGTGCGCGCCCAGTCGGCGAGCGCGTCGTAGAGGCCCTGCGCGCCGTGCGGCTTGAGAGGGGAGGAGGATGCCTGCATCGCTTGCCTCAGTTCACCGCGCCGCGCGCTGCGGCTTGCGCGGCATGTTGGGGCGCGCTGTTTGGCATGTCGTTTGCCGCGCTGTTCGCCACGCTGTTTGCCGCGTTGTTCGCCACGCTGTTTGCCGCGTCGTTCGCTGCGGTGTTTTCCGCGCCGCTCGCCGTGCGGTTCGTGCCGCCGTTATCCATGTCGCTTTGCGCGTCATTTGCAGCGCCGTTGTTCCCGCCGACTCCTACGCCATTGGCTGGGCCATCGGTCGCGTCATCGGTCGCGTCGCTTGTCCGGCTATTTTCCGCACCGCTCGCCGTGCGGTTCGCGCCGCCGTTATCCGCACGACTTCCCGCGCCGGTTGCCGTCCCGCTTCCCGCCTGGTTTGCGGAAGCCGCATGCGGCGCAAGCACGGCAGCGGGCATGAGCGGCACGGCGCGCGTTTTCTTGCCGTGCGCGGGCAGTTGCTCGGCATCGGTCGGGCCGCGCGAGGAAGGATCGGCGGCGTCGTCGAGCGCGCCGCCGCCCAGCGCCGCAACGAGCGTGGCATGCGCGGCGAGCCGCTCGGCCTGAACATGCGCGACGCCTTGCTGCGCTTGCAGTAGCTGCGTTTGCGCGATCAACACGTTCACGTAATCGGTGAGACCGCGCTGAAAGCCGCGCTGCGCGAGGTCGTAATTGCGCTGCGCGGCTTCGACCGAGCGATGCGCGTCGTCCTCCTGCGTGGCGAGCGAGCGCATGCGCACCACCTGATCGGCGATGTCCTTGAGCGCGGTCACGATGGTCTGGTCGTACTGCTCGACGGCAATGTCGTATTGCGCCGACCGCGCGCCGAGCTGCGCGCGCAGACGCCCGCCGTCGAAGATCGGCAGCGAGAGCGCGGGACCGGCCGCATAGCTGCCGCTCAGCGACTTGAGGAACTGGAACAGCGGGCCGGCCGCCGCGTAACCGCCCATCGACGCCAGCAGATTCACGTTCGGATAGAAGTCGGCTTTGGCGACGTCGATGCCGCGCGCCTGCGCCGCCACGGTCCAGCGCGCCGCGACGATGTCGGGGCGATGCCCGATCAGCTCGGCGGGCAGCGCCGAAGGCAGGCCCGCGGGCGCGGCGAGCGAAAGCGCCGGGCGCCGGATCGATTCGCCCGCGCCCGGACCCTTGCCGGCGAGCGCCGCGAGCTGGTTCTTGCCGAGCGCGATGGACTCTTCGAGCACGTCGATCTGGCGATCGTATTCGGGCAGCGGCGTTTGCGCCTGGCTCACTTCGAGCTGCGTGCCGATACCGTGCGCGAGGCGCTTTTGCGCGAGCGCGAGAATTTTCTGCTGCTGGCCGAGCGTCTGTTTCGCGATGTCGAGCAGCGCGTAGTTCATCGACAGGTCGATGTAGGCGCGCGTGACGTTCACTTCGAGTTCGAGCTGCGCGGCGCGCGCGTCGGCGGCCGTGGCATGCGCGACGTCGAGCGCGCGCTCGGCCGTGTTCCGGTCGCTGCCCCAGAGGTCGAGGTGATACGAAAGGCCGAGCGTGCCCGTGTTGTTCCACGTATTCGCGCCCGCGAGCGGGCCCGGCCCGTAGTAGACGTTGTCGGCCCAATGCTGGCGCTGGATCGACAGATTGCCGTTGATTTGCGGGAGCAAGCCGGCCTGGGCGGCGCCCGCCATCGCGCGCGCCTCGCGAACCCGCGCCTGCGCGGCGGCCAGCGACGGATTGCCGGCCACGGCGGCTTCGATCCACGCGTTCAGTTGCGCATCGCCGTAACCGCGCCACCAGTCGCCGGCGGGCCATTGGGCTTGCGCATCGGCGGCGCGAATGGCCGAGCCGGGGTCGAGTTGCGCGGCGTCCGTGCGCGTGGCTTCGGGAGCGATGTTTCCGGTACTGGCGCAGCCCGCGATTATCAACGAGAACGTAAGAACCGAGAGCGCGGCGACTCCTTTCGGTACCGGAGACTGCACGATTTACTCCTTTTCGTAGCTTAGATTGACGTGAGGCATTATATTTTTTGCGCGATTGATGAATAACCGGTAAGGATGCAAGGCATTTTTACGAAACGTGAGATAATTGATCTTGCGAAATATGCAACAATGCGTCCCGTCTGAGAGAGGATTGGTATGGATACGCTTCAAAACATGCGGGTATTCGTCCGGGTGGTGGAGGCCGGCAGTTTCACGGGCGCGGCGCAGCATCTGAACACCACCACGGCCTATGCTTCGCGCGCGGTCTCCGATCTGGAGGCGCATCTGCGCACGCGGCTGCTCAATCGCACGACGCGGCGCATCGCGCTCACGGAGGCGGGGGAGCGTTATCTGCAACGTTGCGAGCAGATCCTCGCCTATGTCGATCAGGCGGAAGCCGAGGCCGGCGACGCCCACGCGCGCCCCTCGGGCAAGCTCAAGATCCACGCGATGACGAGCTTCGGCCAGCACTACGTCGTGCCGGCCGTGGGGCAGTATCAGAAGCTGTATCCCGACGTGCATGTGGAACTCACGCTCGCGCAGCGCATGCCGGATCTGCTCGACGAGGGTTACGACGTCGCGCTCGTGCTCGCGACCGATCTGCCCGATTCGGGCTTCGTTTCGCAGCGCATTGCGAGTGCGTTCAGCATTGCCTGCGCGTCGCCGGCATATCTCGAACGGCACGGCGTGCCGCAAACGCCCGCCGATCTCGCGAATCACACCTGCCTGCAACTCGTGACGCCGGTGTTTCCGAGCGCGCAGTGGCAATTCACCGGCCCCGACGGCGAAACGGCGATCAACCTCGGCCCGGCCACCTTCCAGGTGAACGTGGCGGAAGCGTGCGCGGTAGCGGTGCGCGAAGGCATGGGCGTGGGCCTGCTGCCGATCTACTCGGCGATCAGCGGCTTGCGCAGCGGCGAACTCGAATGGATCTTGCCGGAGTACCGTTCGCAGGAAATGAACGTCTACGCGCTGTATCCGTCGCGCCAATATCTCGACGCGAAAATCCGCACGTGGGTGGAATTGCTGCGCGAGCATCTGCCTTCGACGCTCGCGAAGGATCAGACGGAACTGCGCAAATTCGCGCGCACCTGAGCGCCGCGCGCAAAAAACGCGGGCCGGCCGTGGCGCGGCTGTGACAGCCTGTTACAGCTTGCGCAGATGGCAACACTTGCTTACGCCCGGCGGCGCGGCGGCTTGATAAGGTAGCGGAACTTCTCAACGCTTCTTCTTTCGCTACCGGAAACACCATGGATACGCATCTGATGATCGGCATCGCCGTGATGATGGGCCTGATCGGCATTGCGGCGTCGCGCGATCTGCTGCGCATGCGCCGCGCGCAGCTTCAGCCCGCCACGTTGCGCGCACGCCGCGACGACGCGCGTTTGCGTTAAATCTCCACGAAAGCCGCGCTAAACGCTTCAGATTTCGACCACCTTGTCCCACGCGAACGCCGGATTCTCCGGCGCGCCCGTGCGGCGGTCTCGATAGCCGCGCGGATTGCACACCACGCGCGTGCCGTTCACCGCGTAGTCGAAGCCCGTATGCGTGTGGCCGTGTACCCAGAGCGCGACGGGCGCGCGCACGAGCGCGTCCAGATCGGTGACGAACCCCGCCGAAACCGGATCGTTGGCGTAACGCGCGGCGAGACTTTGCCGATGCGGCGCATGATGCGTGACCACGATCGTCTCGCCCGCGAAGGGCTTGGCCAACTCCGTCTGGAGCCACGCGCGCGAGCGCTCGTGCAGCGCGATGGAGTCGGCGGGCGTGAAATCGCGCGCGCCGCTTGCCGGGCTCGCGGGCCACGACACCTGAATCACGCCGCGAAAATCGAGCATCACCGGCCGCGCCGCCGCAATGGCCGCCTCGCGGGCCGCGTCGCTCGCGCCGAACAACGCGAAATCCGCCCATAACGTCGTGCCGAGCACGCGAAAGCGTCCCGCCGGATCGACGTACATGTCGTCGTTCAGGTAGTGGACGTTATCGAGCGCGGCGGCCGCGTCGCGCATGGCCGCTTCGAGCGCGCCCAGTTCGCCGTCGTAATACTCGTGATTGCCGGGCACGTAGATCACGGGCACTTGCGGGTCGAAGGTTTGCGCAGCCCAGCGCAGGCCGAGTCCGTGGTTGTGGATGTCGCCCGCGAGCACGACGAGATCGGCCGCGGCATGCGGGATCGTGTCGGGCTCGTCTTGTTCCAGATGCAGGTCGGACAGCACGCGAATCTTCGTCACGATGACGCTCCTCGTTGACTGGGCCGGCGCGTTCAGCGCACCACTTTTCCCGGATTCATCAGATCGAGCGGATCGAGCGCCGTCTTGATCGCGCGCATCAGCGCAAGTTCGACTTCGCTCTTGTAGTGCGCGTTCTCGTCGATTTTCAGTTGCCCGAGGCCGTGCTCCGCGCTGATCGTGCCGCGATGCCGGTTCACGCTGTCGTAGACGATGCGGTTGAGCGTCTTTTCGTTTTCGGCGAGAAAGCGTTTCGGATCGCCGCCCTCGGGCGCCTGCACGTTGTAATGCAAATTGCCGTCGCCGAGATGGCCGAACGTGACCATGCGCGCGCCCGGCACCGCGCGCGCGATTTCGGCGTCGGTCTCCTCGATGAAATGGCCGATGCGCGAGATCGGCACGCCGATATCGTGCTTGATGTTCAGCCCTTCCTGCGCCTGGGCGAGCGGAATGTGCTCGCGAATGTTCCAGAACGCCTGCGACTGCGCGAGGCTTTCGGCCACCACAGCGTCTTCCACGAGGTTCTGCCCGAGCGCGTCTTCCATCAGCCGTTCGAACAGCGCGCGCGCATGCGCCTCGCTTTCGTTGTCGGAGAGTTCGAGCAGCACGACTTGCGCGTGGCGGTCCGCGAACGGATAGCGCAGTTGCGGAAAGTGGCGGCCGACCAGTTGCATGCAGAAGTCTGACATCAGCTCGAAGCCGGTGAGCAGCGGCCCGGCGTAGCGTTGCGCGAGCGCGAGAAAGTCGAGCGCCGCGTGCGCCGACCCGAGCGCGGCGAGCGCCGTGACGCGCGCCGCCGGTTGCGGGTGCAGCTTCATGACGGCCGCCGTGATGACGCCGAGCGTGCCTTCCGCGCCGATGAAGAGATCGCGCAAATCGTAGCCCGTATTGTCCTTGCGCAAGCCGCGCAGGCCGTCCCAGATTTCGCCTTTCGGCGTGACCACTTCGAGGCCGAGGCACAGCTCGCGCGTGTTGCCGTAACGCAGCACGCCGGTGCCGCCCGCGTTGGTCGAGAGATTGCCGCCGATCGTGCAACTGCCTTCGGCCGCGAGCGAGAGCGGGAACAGGCGTCCGGCTTCGTGCGCGCGCGCCTGCACTTCGGCGAGGATCACGCCCGCTTCGACGGTGATCGTGTTGTTGTGCGCGTCGATCTCGCGCACGCGGTTCAGGCGGCGCAGGCTCAGCACGGCTTGCGCGCCGCTTTCGTCGGGCGTCGCGCCGCCCGCGAGACCGGTGTTGCCGCCTTGCGGCACCAGCGCGACGCGATGTTCATGGGCGAGCTTCACGACGGCCGCGACCTGCTGCGTGTCCGCGGGGCTCAGCACGGCGAGCGCCGCGCCCTGGTAACGGCGGCGCCAGTCGGCGAGAAAGGGCGCGGTGTCGTGGGCGTCGGTGAGCACGTGTTGGGTGCCGATGACGGCGGCGCACGCGTCGAGAAAGGCTTGAGGGTCGGTCATGGTGTCTGTCGGGGCACGCGGATGCGTTTTCTGATCGGTTGCCGATGGCGTGTTTTGCGCTGACGGGGCGCGGGCTGGGCGCCTGCCGGGCGGAAAAGGCTCGAACGGTTAGTTTGACACGGCGGGACGCGTCGCGCAGGCCGCGCGGGCAGGGCGGCGATCATGTGCCGCGGACCTTCCACTTACGGACGCGCGCCGCCTAACACCTTGCCGCGCTTATTCCGTGGACGCGGTTTCGCGCTTCGCCCGCCGCGCGGCGCGCTTGTACGGCGCGACATAGACGAGCGCGCACGCGAAGAAGCCGAGCGACAGCGCGACCTCGATCCAGCCGAGCCGGTTGCCGGGCGCGGGATCGGTCATGCCGCGCACGATGCCTTCGGCGAAATAGAGCAGCACGAGCATCGACGCCCATTGCAGCGTATAGAGGCGCCGGCGCAGCACGCCCGGCAGCGCGAGAGCGAGCGGCAACGCCTTGAGCACGAGCGCGCTGCCGCCCGGACGCAGCGGCGCGAGCCGCCATTCCCACGCGAGGCACAGCAGCGTGAGCGCCGCGAGCATCACGAACGCGCCGAGCGCCGCGCCGCGCCGCGGCACGACGGCGCCGCCCGGCGGATCGCCGCCCGGCGGTTCGGCGCGCGGGTTCATGCGCGCTCGCCCTGCGCAAGCGCGAGCGCCGCGCGCGCGAGCCGGGCGCCGAGCGCGCCGGCGAGATTTTTTTCGTCGGCGGACAAACCGTGGCCGCGAGCGTCCGCGCGCGCGTGATGCGAGGCGCCGTAGGGCGTGCCGCCGGTTTCGGTCGTGCTGAGCGCGCTTTCGGTGTAGGGAATGCCGACGAGCAGCATGCCGTGATGCAGCAGCGGCAGCATCATCGAAAGCAGCGTGCTTTCCTGGCCGCCGTGCAGGCTGCCCGTCGACGTGAATACGCAAGCGGGCTTGCCGGCGAGCGCGCCTGAAAGCCACTGCGGCGTGGTGCCGTCGAGAAAGTATTTGAGCGGCGCGGCCATGTTGCCGAAACGCGTGGGCGAGCCGAGCGCGAGTCCCGCGCATTCTTCGAGGTCGCGCAGTTCGACGTAGGGCGGGCCGTCGGCGGGAATGTCGGGCTCGCTGGCTTCACAGACGGTGGAGACGGCGGGCACCGTGCGCACGCGCGCTTCGGCGCCGGGGACGCTGTCGACGCCTTGCGCGATCGCACGCGCAAGCTCGCGGGTGGCGCCGTGCCGGCTGTAATAGAGCACAAGAATCGGTTTCATCGGGCCTCGTCGGTGGACGGGATATTATAGGGGCTGGGTCGGCCGCCACTGCGGCGCATGGCGGAACGGCATATGCGACGAAGCTGCGAGGAAGCCGCAGGGAAGCCGCGACCCGGCCAAATAGCGCAAACAGCGAATACGAAGCAACGGACGTGACGCAATGGGTGTGACGCAATGGATTTGATGTCGAGGGTTCGGATCGATCTGGACATCGTGAAGCGGTTGGCGCGCTTCGCGGCCCGGCGCAGCCGCGAGGACCGCATCCCGCAGGTCGCGGGCAGCCTCACGTTCACCACGCTGCTTTCGCTCGTGCCGCTTGCCACGGTTGCGTTCGCGCTGTTCACGGCGTTTCCCATCTTCGCTTCGTTCCAGGCTTCGTTGCAGGGTTTTCTCGCCGATCACCTCATGCCGGCGCAGATCAACAGCCAGATTTTTCTGTATCTGAACCAGTTCGCCTCCAAGGCCAAGGGGCTGACGACGATGGGCATGATCGTGCTCTTCGTCACCTCGGTCATGACGATGATGACCGTCGAGTCGGCGTTCAACGTGATCTGGCGCGTGCGCAAGGCGCGGCCGTTAGCGCAGCGCGTGCTGGTGTACTGGGCGATTCTCACGCTCGGGCCCATCCTGATCGGCGTGAGTCTTTCGATTTCCTCCTATGTGTTCACGCGCTCGGTCGCCATTGCCACGGAGCAGCATGTTTCGGGCGTGATCGACTGGCTGCTGATGGGCGCCACGCTGCCGCTCACGGCCATCGCGTTCACGATTCTCTACATCTATCTGCCGAACACGCGCGTGCAATGGCGCGACGCGCTCGTGGGCGGCATCGGCGCGGCCATCGCGTTCGAGCTGGCCAAGCGCGGCTTCGGCTACTACGTGCGGCGCATTCCCACTTATACGGCGGTGTACGGCGCGTTCGCGGCCGCGCCGCTGTTTCTGCTCTGGATGTACCTGAGCTGGTTCATCACGCTGGCGGGCGCGATGGTCACTTCCGCGTTGCCCGAGATTCGCACGGGACGCTTCGACCGCCCGCGTTTTCCCGGCAGCGACCTGCTGGACGCGCTCGAATTGCTCGCGGGCCTTGCCGAAACGCGCGAAGCGGGCGAGCCCGGGCTCACGGCCGAGCAACTCGCGCAAACGCTGCGGCGCGATCTTGCCACGGTCACGCGCCTCGTTGACGGCCTGGAGGAAGATCAGCTCATCGCACGCGTGGAAAGCGCGGGCGCGAAGCCGCATTTCCTGCTGATCGGCAATCCGGCGCGCATCTCCGTGGCGCGCCTGTTCGACCGTTTCGTGATCGACCGCGAGGAATTGGCGTATCAGCTCAAGTCGAGCGCCATCGACGCGCCTACATTGCTGAACGCGCTCAACAACGACAAGCTCGGGGTGTCGCTTGCCTCGCTGCTCGCGGCACGCCACGAACTGGCGATCGCGGAAGGCGCGCCGCGGGCGCTGCCGCATCCGGCGGCGTGAGTGGCGGCATAAAGAGCGATATAAAGCGCGATATTAGCGGCGATACCAAATGGCGATATTAGCGGCGCCATCAAGGTTAGCGGCGCCATAAAGGCCGATTCCGAACGGCCGACACCCGACCGAACCGCAAACGGCCGCATTTCGAACGGCCGAATTTCAAGCGGCCGAATGTTCGGGCAGTTTCGCTACAGCGAAATCTTTCCGCGGCAGATGTCGGCGAACATGACCCAATCGCCCATCAAGCTATAAATGGGATGCCGGAACGTGGCCGGGCGATTCTTCTCGAACGCGAAATGCCCGATCCAGGCGAAGCCGTAGCCGCACACCACGGCGGCGGGCAGCCAGAGCCAGTCGCCCGTGGCGATGGCCATGGCGAGACAGCCGATCACGCCGAGCGAGCCGATGAAGTGCAGCCGCCGCGACATGAGATTGCTGTGCTCGCTCAGATAAAACGGATAGAACTGCGCGAAGCTCGAAAAATGGTCCTGTGTGGCGGGATGCATCGCTTCCTCCTTTCTGCGTGGACGCAGGTTTCGCCCGCTGCCGCAGCATGTTCCCGCGGCTTTGCACGGCGACGAAACCATTTTCTTGCGATCCGAACGACCGTGCAACCCGGCCAAACGTCATAGGACGAAGTGCCGATGCAAGGTGCATTGGCCTTAGCCGCCGCCCGCGCGAGGCGCATGTTGCGTGGCGAAAGCGTAGAGCGCGTCGAGCGTGGCGTCGGGCTGCTCGGTCATGAGCGCGTGGCCCGCTTCGAGCGTCACCGTGTCGACGCGCGCGCCCGCCTGGGCCAGCGCTTCGGCGACGGCGCGCGCCGCGCGCGGCGGCGTCATCGCGTCGCGTTTGCCCACGATCAGGCGCACGGGGCAGCGCACTTTGGCGGCGCTCGCGAGTCCGTCCGCGTAGGCGTTGCAGGCCGCGAAATCGGCGTGAAAAAGCTGCGGCTCGCCGCGCGCCGCCACGCGCTCCATCAGCCGCCGGTTCATGCCGCGCAGCCAGAAGCCGGGGCCGGGGCTCGACGGCTTGGCCGCGAGCGTCGAATGCGACCACGCGTTGACGAGGGCGATCGCCTCCGGCTCGCGCTCGCGCGCGGCTTCGAGCAGCGCGGGCGAAACCGTCATCGGGAACGCGGTGGCGAGGAGGGCGACGGCTTGCGCGCGCTGCGGGTAGCGCGCCGCGAATTCGAGCGCGACGAGCGAACCCATGCTGTGCCCGGCGACCAACGCGCGCGGTGCGCCGAGCGCATCGAGCAAGGCCGCGAGCCAGTCGGCCAGCGCGCCGATGCTCGCGAGCGCCGGGCCGGCGCTGCGCGCGTGGCCGGGCAGATCCACGGCCAGCGCGTTGTAGCCGTGATTCGCGAAATAGCGCGATTGCAGTCCCCACACGCTATGGTCGTGCTGCGCGCCGTGGACGAACAGCGCGAACGGCCGCGCCGCGTCGATGGGGCGCCCGGCGGTATAGACATAGACCGGATGGCCGGCGACATCGACGATCATGACGCCTCCTTGCCGCTGCTGTCTTGCGATGCTTTCTGCGAGGCCTTGAGCGCGCGCTTGAGGTCGTCGACGAGGTCGGCGGGATCTTCGAGCCCGATCGACAGCCGGATCGTGCCTTCGGCGATGCCGGCGGCGGCGAGCGCGGCCGCGTCCATGCGAAAGTGCGTGGTCGAAGCGGGGTGGATCACGAGCGAACGCGCGTCGCCCACGTTCGCGAGGTGCGAAAAGAGCGTGAGCGCTTCGATAAAGCGCTTGCCCGCCGCGCGGCCGCCGCGCAGGTTGAAGCTGAACACGGCGCCCGCGCCGCGCGGCAGCAGCCGCTGCGCGAGCGCGTAGCCGGGATGTTCGGGCAACTCGGGCCACGCGACCGACTCCACGGCCTCGTGCGCGACGAGAAATGCCACGATGCGCCGGGCGTTCGCGACGTGCCGCTCCATGCGCAGCGGCAGCGTCTCGATGCCTTGCAGCAACTGCCACGCTGCCTGCGGATGCAGGCACGCGCCGAAGTCGCGCAGGCCCTCGCGACGCGCGCGCAGCAGGAACGGCGCAACCGTGCTTTCCTCGCTGAACACCATGTCGTGAAAGCCCGCGTAGGGCTCCGTCAGCTCGGGAAAGCGGCCCGAGGCGTCAAAATCGAAGGTGCCGCCGTCCACCAGCACGCCGCCGATAGTGGTGCCGTGACCGCCGAGAAACTTCGTGGCCGAGTGATAGACGAGATCGGCGCCATGCTCGAACGGCCGCAGCAGCCAGGGCGTGGTAAAGGTGGAATCGACGAGCAACGGCACGCCGTGCGCGTGCGCGATCTCGCCGACGGCTTCGATGTCGAGCACGTCGAGGCCCGGATTGCCGAGCGTCTCGCCGAACAGCAGGCGCGTGTCGGGACGCAGCGCCGCGCGCCACGCGTCCAGGTCGCCGGGCTTCACGAAGGTCGTTTCGATGCCGAAGCGGCGCAACGTGTAGTGGAGCAGGTTGTGCGAGCCGCCATAGAGCGCGCTCGACGCGACGATATGCGCGCCCGCGCCCATCAGCGTGGCGATGGCGAGGTGCAGCGCCGCCTGGCCGCTCGCCGTGCCGATCGCGCCCGCGCCGCCTTCGAGCGCGGCCACGCGTTCTTCGAATACGGCGACGGTCGGGTTCGAGATGCGCGAATAGACGTGGCCCGCGCGCTCCATGTTGAAGAGGGCGGCGGCGTGGTCGGTGTCGCGAAATGAGAACGAGGTGGTGAGGTAGAGGGGCGTCGCGCGGGCGCCGGTGGCAGGGTCGGGCGCGGCGCCGGCGTGCAGCGCGAGCGTGTCGAAGCGGGTGTCGGGCGTCGAAGACATCGGGCGGCGCGGCCGGCGCGAACCGGCGCTCGGGTGAAAGGTTCGGGCATCGTATCACCGCGAGGTGCGGCATGGGGCGGCGGGCGCGGCGTTTTCGGGCCGGATGAAGCCGGAGCGAAAGGTGCGGCGAATTTTCCGCGGGCACGGATCGCCATGGCCGTTCGGCCAGGCGGTGGTGTGCGAAACGCCCCGCAATAGAACCAGTTCAGGGCCATTCCAGGACCGCTCGAAACCCGCGCGAAGGCCGTGCGGTGGGCTTTTCGCGCCTTTCCTTTTGAAGCTCTTTCCGCTAGGATCGAAAACAGGTAGGTATCTTTTCTGCATCTCCCCACTATGCGCGGCAATTTCAGGAGACACATCATGCGTGTCAGCGACATCCTCAAGGTCAAGGGCAACACGCTCTATACCGTCACGCCCGACACTACGCTGCACGACGCCGTCAACACCATGGCCGAGCGCGACATCGGCTCGCTCGTGGTCATGGAATACGGCGATCTCGTCGGCATGCTCACGTTCCGCGAAGTCATCGTCACGCTGCGCGCGAACGGCGGCAATGTCGGCACCACGACCATTCGCAAGGTCATGGACGACCATCCCATCACCTGCACGCCGGAAACCGAGGTGGACGAAGTGCGCCGCATGATGCTCGAGCATCACGTGCGCTATCTGCCCGTGATGGAAAGCCGCTCGCTCATGGGCGTGATCTCGTTCTACGACGTGGCCAAGGCCGTGGTGGAAGCACAAGGTTTCGAGAACAAGCTGCTCAAGGCGTATATTCGCGACTGGCCCGAAGAGGAGCAGCGGCAGCCGGCGGCCTGACCGGTTGATCGAATCGAGTCGAGTCGAATCGAGTCGAGTCGCCGTAACCCACGCTCACGAGCCAGCAGAAAAAAGCGCGCGTCAGGCGCGCTTTTTCGCGTCTGGGCCGCGCGATTTTTTTCGTTTTTGTCATTTCCCCTTCACCGATGAGCGATAGACCGATGCCCGCGCCGAATGCCGATGCCGGTGCCGACTCCGATGCCGACGAAGCGGCGCGGCAAGCCGGCCGCGCCGCCCGCGAGCACGCTTCGCAGTTCACGCTGCTGCGAGAGCGCCGCTTCGCCCCGTTTTTCTGGACGCAATTCTTCGGGGCGATGAACGACAACGTCTTCAAGATCGGCTTCACCTCGCTCGTCACCTGGCAGGCCGCGCGCTTTTCGGGCGTCGATCCGAAGACGGTCGCGTTCCTCATCGCGGCCATCTTCATTCTGCCGTTCGTGCTGTTTTCGGCCACCTCGGGCCAGATTGCCGACAAGTACGACAAGGCGAGGCTCACGCGCTGGGTCAAGACCTTCGAGATCGCGGTCATGCTGGTCGGCGCGGCCGGTTTCTGGCTGCACGACGCGCCGCTGCTTTATGCCTGCACGTTCCTCATGGGCGTGCATTCCACCGTGTTCGGCCCCGTGAAGTATGCGTATTTGCCGCAACGGCTCGCGCCGGCGGAACTCGTCGGCGGCAACGGGCTGGTGGAAATGGGCACCTTCGTGGCGATCCTGCTCGGTACGATCGCGGGCGGCGTCGCCGCCGGCATCGGTGCGACGGCGGGAGCGGGCGACGCGCACGCGAGCGGCACGCCGCCCGGCGCGTGGTGGCTCGGCGGCATGTGCATCGCGATCGCGCTGGCCGGGCGCGTGGCGTCGGCGTTCGTGCCGCCGTGCGAACCGTCGCAGCCGGACTTGCGCATCAACTGGAATCCGTTCACGGAAACGTGGCGCAACCTGCGTCTCGCGCGCGCCGACCGCACCGTATTTCTAAGCCTGCTCGGCATTTCGTGGCTGTGGTTCGTCGGCGCGACGTTTCTCTCGTCGTTCTTCAATTTCGCGAGAGACGTAATGTCCGCCGACCCCGACGTCGTGACCGTGCTGCTCGCGATGTTCTCGCTCGGCATCGGGCTCGGCTCCATGCTTTGCGAGCGGCTATCGCGGCGGCGCGTCGAGATTGGCCTCGTGCCGCTCGGCTCGATCGGCATGAGCGTGTTCGGTATCGACCTTTTCTTCGCGAGCCATGCGCTGCCCCCCGCGCCGCATCCGTTTTCGGTGGGCGAATTCCTCCAGACGGCCGCGCACTGGCGCGTGCTTGCCGATCTGTTCCTGCTCGCGATGTTCGGCGGTTTTTACAGCGTGCCGCTCTACGCGCTGATCCAGAGCCGCAGCGCGCCGAGCCATCGCGCGCGCATCATCGCCGCGAACAATATCCTCAACTCGCTGTTCATGATCGTGTCGTCGTTGATGGCGATGGCGCTCACGGCGGCGGGCGTCGGCATTCCCGGGCTTTTTCTTGCGACGGCGCTGCTCAATATCGTCGTCGCGGCCTACATCTACACGCTCGTGCCGGAGTTCCTGCTGCGCTTTGTCGCGTGGCTGCTCGTGCATACCGTCTACCGCGTGCGGCTCGTGCATGCGGAGCGCATTCCCGCGCAAGGCGCGGCCGTGCTGGTCTGCAATCACGTGAGTTTCGTCGACGCCATCGTCATCATGGCCGAAAGTCCGCGGCCGATCCGCTTCGTGATGGACCATCGCATTTTTCGCACGCCGTTCTTCGGCTGGGTGTTCCGTCACGCGAGGGCGATTCCGATCGCGCCCGCGCACGAGGACCCGAAAGCGCTCGCCGCCGCGTACGACGCGTGCGCGTCGGCGCTGGGCGAGGGCGATCTCGTCTGCATCTTCCCCGAGGGCAAGCTCACGCGCACGGGCGACATGAATCCGTTCCGCCACGGCGTGACCGAGATTCTCAGGCGCGCGCCGGCGCCCGTCGTGCCGATGGCGCTGCGCGGGCTGTGGGGCGGCGCGTTCTCGCGGCACGCGGCTTCGGGGCAGGAGCGGCCGGTGCGGCCGGTGCGACGCGGCTTGACGAGCCGCCTCACGCTGGCGGTGGGCGAGCCGATCGCCGCCGCCGACGCGACACTCGAGCGCTTGCAGCAGACCGTGGCGGAATTGCGCGGGGCGCGCCGCTGAGTGCTGGCGCGTTGTTTGTCGCGTGATTTGGCGCGTTGTTTTGCGCTGTGCGGGCGCCGTGTCGGCGCTTTCCGGGCGCTGTGTGGGCGTTGTGTGGGCGTTGTGTGGGCGCGCTGTGTGGGCGCCGCCCGGGCTGCGCATCGGCGCGGGTCAGACGTATGCGTTGAGGTTTGCGCTGAGGTTTGCGTTGACGTGCGCAGCGGTGTCGACGAAGCGCGCTCAGGCGCGCCGGGCAAGGCGTTGCCCGACCGGGCGGTCGGGCGCCGGTGCGCCCGGGCTGGCATAATGACGGATTCCCCGATTCACTTTGGACGACCGTCATGTCCGGCAACACGCTCGGTACGCTTTTCACCGTCACCACTTTCGGCGAATCCCACGGGCCGGCCATCGGCTGTGTCATCGACGGCTGCCCGCCGGGCCTCGCGCTGACCGAAGCCGACATCCAGCTCGATCTCGACCGCCGCCGTCCCGGCACTTCGCGCCATGTCACGCAGCGCCAGGAAGCGGATCAGGTCGAAATTCTCTCGGGCGTGTTCGAAGGAAAAACCACCGGAACGCCCATCGCGCTGCTGATCCGCAATACGGACCAGCGCAGCAAGGATTACGGCAACATCGTCGAAACCTTCCGGCCCGGTCATGCCGATTACACCTACTGGCAGAAGTACGGCATTCGCGACTATCGCGGCGGCGGCCGTTCGTCGGCGCGACTGACCGCGCCCACGGTGGCGGCGGGCGCCGTGGCGAAGAAGTGGCTGCGCGAGCGCTTTGGCGTGGAAGTGCGCGGCTACATGCGTTCGCTCGGCGAGATCGACGTGCCGTTCGTGAGCTGGGAGCACGTGCATGAGAATCCGTTTTTCGTGCCCAACGCCGAAATCGTGCCGCAACTGGAAGACTACATGGACGCGTTGCGCAAGGATGGCGACTCGATCGGCGCGCGCGTGAACGTGGTGGCGAGCGGCGTGCCGGTGGGTTGGGGCGAGCCGCTGTTCGATCGTCTCGACGCCGACATCGCGCACGCGATGATGGGCATCAACGCGGTGAAGGGCGTCGAGATCGGCGCGGGCTTCGCGAGCGTGGCGCAGCGCGGCTCGGTACACGGCGACGAACTCACGCCCAACGGTTTTCACGGCAACCATGCGGGCGGCGTGCTCGGCGGCATTTCGACGGGGCAGGACATTACCGTTTCGGTCGCGATCAAGCCGACTTCGAGCATTCGCACGCCGCGCCGCTCGATCGACAAGTCGGGCGCGCCGGCCACGGTCGAAACGTTCGGCCGCCACGATCCGTGCGTGGGCATTCGCGCCACGCCGATCGCCGAGGCCATGCTCGCGCTTGTGCTGATCGACCATGCGCTGCGTCATCGCGCGCAGAATGGCGACGTGGTCGTATCGACGCCGAAGATCGCGGCCAGCGACGAGTAACGTCAGGGTGGATTATTGCGTCGGCGGCGTCCGTGCCGACGCAAAAAAAGCCGCTTCGGGTTGTTAAACCGAAGCGGCTTTTTCTCGCCGATTCAAACCAGGCAAACCGAACCGAAGCGAACCGAATAACGCCTACATATTCGGATAATTCGGCCCGCCGCCGCCTTCCGGCGTGACCCAGACGATGTTCTGCGTCGGGTCCTTGATGTCGCAGGTCTTGCAGTGA
>NZ_CAJMZE010000035.1:0-69537 GCF_905220235.1 Paraburkholderia sp. J41
AGCCACGGCATGCCGTGGCTTTTCTTATTGCGAGGTCCGCTCAGGCGGCGCTTACCAGAGCTGCCACCACGACTTGTCTTCCTTGCCGGCGCGTGCGTGGCCCGTGATGTACGGGCTGTCCGGGAAGGTGGCGGCGAGCACGCGGCGCGTGTCGTCGGCGAGTTGCGGCTGGTCGAGCTTCTGGTACGAGAGCATCATGATGTGCAGCGCGTCTTCAATGGCCGGCGCGCTCTTGTACTGCGTGATGGCGAGCTGCGCGCGGTTGATGGCGGCGACATACGCGCCGCGGCGGTAGTAGTAGTCGGCCGCATGCACTTCGTGCGAAGCCAGCGCGTTGACGATGTAGCGCATGCGCTGCGCGGCGTCGGGCGCGTACTTGCTTTGCGGGTATCTGTCGACCACGACCTTGAATGCGTCATACGACTCGCGCAGCGACTTCGGATCGCGCTCGCTCATGTCCTGGCCGGAGAAGCGGCCGAACAGACCGAGGTCGTCGTTGAAGTGGATCATGCCCTTGAGGTAGTACGCGTAGGCGATGTCCGGGTGATCCGGGTGCAACTGGATGAAGCGGTTGATGGCCTGGTCGGCGGCGTCGTTCTCGCTGTCCTTCCAGTTGCAGTAGGCCACGTTGATTTGCGCCTGCTGCGCGAAGTGACCGAACGGATCGCGGCCTTCGAGCTGTTCGAAGTACTTCGCGCACTTGCCCCAGTCGCTGCCCGTAAGCGCGTCCTGGGCCTCCGTATATAATTTGTTGTTGTTCCACGTGGCCGTTTCGTCGGTTTTTTCCGGCAGGCCGTGGCAGGCCGCGACCACGGCGAGCGCGGCGCCGCAGGCGGCAACGCGAATGACGTTGCCAATCTTCGCGAGCAGCGTTGCCCGTTCGGCCGCTTTCGTCGTGTTTCGGGCCGCTGCATGTTGGGCCAGTTTCATAATCGTGTTCAAGGCTCGCATTTTTCAGTCCAGCTTCAGGTCCACAGGTGACCCAGACTCAATGACCCGTTCAGTTATTCCGGGGGCCGGCGCTCCCGGCGCCCAAAACAGCATCAGCGATTATAGCCTGGGCGATGCGCCCGAGGACGCAGCGTCCGGCGAGGCTTTCGACGACGAGCTTGCCGAGGAAGGCGCGGCGCCCGCGGGCCGCGCGCGCGGCGAGGAAAAGCCGCGCACCGTGCAGGTTCCCGACGCGCTCGCGGGCGATCGTCTCGACAAGGTGCTCGCCAAAGTGTTTCCGGAGTTTTCGCGCAGCCGCTTGCAGGGCTGGATCGAGGAGCAGCGCGTGCTCGTCGACGGCAAGCCCGCCAGGGTGCGCCAGCCGGTGCCGCTCGGCGCGACCATCGAACTCGTGCCCGATCTGCTGCCCGAGCAGCTTGCGTTCACGCCGGAGCCGGTGCCGCTCGACGTCGTCTACGAGGACGACGCCATTCTCGTCATCAACAAGCCCGCGGGCATCGTCGTGCATCCGGCGGCCGGCAACTGGAGCGGGACGATCCTCAACGGCCTGCTGCATCGCTACGGCGAAGCGGCGGCGGGGCTGCCGCGCGCCGGCATCGTGCATCGGCTCGACAAGGAAACTTCGGGGCTGATGGTGGTGGCGCGCACGCTCGAAGCGCAAACCGACCTCACGCGCCAGCTCCAGGCGCGCACGGTGAAACGCCGCTATCTCGCGCTCGTATGGGGCAGCATGCCCTACGAAGGCACGATCGACGCGCCGATCGGCCGCGATCCGCGCGAACGCACGCGCATGGCCGTGGTCAAGGGCGCCTCGGGCAAGCCCGCGCGCACGCATTATCGGCGTATCGACAAGACGATCTGGCATAACCAGCCCGTGAGCGCGATCCATTGCGATCTTGAAACCGGCCGCACGCATCAGATTCGCTTGCATTGTGCGCATATCGGTCATCCGCTGCTGGGCGATCCGGTGTACGGACACGCGCGCGGCAAGCGCTCGGTCGCGGCGCTGCCCGACGGTTTCGCGCGCCAGGCGCTGCATGCGTGGCGTCTTGGCCTCGTGCATCCGGTGACGGGACGCGACATGCAGTGGCGCGCCGACGTGCCCGACGACATGGACGCGCTAATCGCCGCGCTCGGCTTTGGCGCCGAAGAGGAAGCAGCGGGCTTCGCCGAGATGTTCGACAGCGCCTACACCGACGAAGGCTACGTGATCGGCAGCGATGACGAAGATTACGACGACGATGACGATGACGGCGATGACCAGCACGACGACGGCGGGGACGACGGCGACGGCGACGAACTCGACGGCGACGAGGACCGGAACCAGGACCGGGACGAGGACCGGAACGAGGGCGATGACGAGGACAAGCACGCATGACGACCTGCCCCGAACTGAGCCCGGCTGATCTCGTACTGCCCGCATGGCATGCGCTGCGCGTGCGCGCGCTCGTCACCACGCGCGACGGCGGCGTGAGCGAGCCGCCGTTCGGCCGCTGGCAGCCGGCGCAAGCCCAAAGCGGCGAAGGCGCGGCAGGCGGGGGCGTCGATCTGCCGGGCGGCCTCAATCTCGGCAAGCTGTCCGGCGACGACCCCGAGCGAGTCGAAGCCAATCGCGCGCGCCTCGCGGCCTGGACCGGCGTGCCGGCCGCATGGCTCAAGCAGATTCACGGCCCGCGCGTTGTCGACGCGGCGCAGGCGCTCGCCGCCGCGCGCGCGGGTTCGCCGCTCGAAGCCGACGCGAGCGTGACCGGCACGCCCGGCATCGCCTGCACGGTGATGATCGCCGACTGCATGCCGGTCCTCATTTGCGATGGCGCGGGCCGCGCGGTGGGCGCCGCGCACGCGGGCTGGCGCGGGCTGGCCGCGGGCGTGATCGAGCGCACGGCGGAGCAGGTGGCTGCGCTCGCCGGTTGCTCGATTGCCGATCTCAACGTGTTTCTCGGACCGGCGATCGGACCGGCGGCGTTCGAGGTGGGCGCGGACGTGCGCGACGCCTTCATGGCGCACGCGGGTCATCTCGACGATGCGCAGCAGGAGGCCACCTCGGCCGCTTTCGTGCCGCGTCCCGAGGCGAGCGGCAAGTTTCTCGCCGATCTTCCCGCGCTCGCGCGCTTGCGCCTCGCCGCGCTCGGCGTGCGACACGTGAGCGGCGGCGACCTGTGTACGGTCACGCTGCGCGAGCGCTTCTATTCGTATCGCCGCGACCGCGTGACCGGCCGCATGGCCGCGATGATCTGGATCGAACCCTGAACGACATGAATCGCGTATCGCCGTCATTGCGAAAAGTGCGGCGATGCAGCGATTTTCCCGGCTATTTTTGCTGCATTGCATCGAAGGCGCGCAATCGTAAAGCCAGAGAGTTTGTGATCGAAATGGACGACGCGCTCATTGCGCTGCAAGCGCTTGCCGCCATGATGCTTTTTTCACGCAAACCGATTCGCGCAAACGCGTCATGGCGATTAAAACGGCGATCACATCGGGAAAACGATAATTAAAAAAATATCGCAGTGCGGCAAAATCGGGCACAAGCATTGACACGCTTTGCAATGGGGAGCAAGAATGTCCTTCACCCACGGGACAGGTCGTGACTGGGCGCAACGCAGCAGCGCCCGGATGCGTACCACCTGCCTCTCAACCAGTCCACCAGGACACATCGGTCAAAAGCAGGCATGACGGCATCTCAACGTTCCACGACGGCCCCGGGCACGGGCGCTTCAACCGACGGTGCATCGAGCTTCACTTCCGGTTCCACTTCGCAATTTGCCCCTGACGCAGCAGGCATGCAGCAGTATCTGGACGCGTGGACCCACGCGTGGCGCAGCGCGCTGAATGCCGCGCAGCAATCGGGCGGCGCGGCGCAGCACGCGCCGCTCGGCGCTTTTCCGGGAAATTTCGCGAATCCCTGGCCCGGCGCGGGCAACGGCGCGGCCAATCCGTTTGCAGGTGCGAATCCGTTCGCAAGCGCGAATCCGTTTGCAGGCGCGAATCCGTTTGCCGCCGCAAATCCCTTCGGCGGCGCCAATCCGTTCAATGGGGCGAATGCCTTCGGCGGCGCCAATCCGCTCGCACAGGCCAATCCGTTCGGCGCAGGCAATCCGTTCGAGGGTTTCAAGCTGCCCACGGCGTCGATCGAACCCGCGCGCCTGCAACAGCTTCAGGCCGAATACTCGCGCGACGCCATGGAGTTGCTGCGCCAGGCCAGCGACACCGCGCCGAAGGCGCCCGAACTCAAGGATCGCCGCTTCAGTTCCGACGCGTGGAAGGCCACGCCCGCGTACGCGTTCACGGCCGCGTGGTATTTGCTGAACGCGCGCTATCTGCACGAACTCGTCGACGCCATCGAAACCGACGCGAAAACGCGCGAACGCATTCGCTTCGCCGTGCAGCAGTGGACGGCGGCGGCGTCGCCCAGCAACTTCCTCGCGCTCAATCCCGACGCGCAGAACGCCTTGCTCGAATCGCACGGCGAGAGCTTGCGCCAGGGCGTGATGAACCTGATCGGCGATCTGTCGCGCGGCAAGATTTCGCAGACGGACGAATCGCGCTTCGTGGTGGGCCGCAATCTCGCGAGCACCGAAGGCGCGGTCGTGTTCGAAAACGCGCTGTTTCAACTGATCCAGTACAAGCCGCGCACGGCGACCGTGCGCGAGCGGCCGCTTTTGATCGTGCCGCCGTGCATCAACAAGTTCTACATCCTCGATCTGCAACCCGAGAATTCGCTCGTCGCGTACGCGCTCGAACAGGGGCAGCAGGTGTTCCTCGTGTCGTGGCACAACGGCGACGCCTCGATCGCGGACAAAAGCTGGGACGACTACATCGAAGAAGGCGTATTGACCGCCATCGACACCACGCGAGCCATCAGCGGGCGCGAGCAGATCAACACGCTCGGCTTCTGCGTGGGCGGCACGCTGCTCGCCACGGCGCTTTCGGTGGCGGCCGCGCGCGGCGAGCATCCGGCTTCGTCGATGACGCTGCTGACCGCGATGCTCGACTTCTCCGACACGGGCGTGCTCGACGTGTTCGTCGACGAAGCACACGTGCAGATGCGCGAGCAAACCATCGGCGGCAAGGGCGGCGCGCCGGGCCTCATGCGCGGCGTCGAATTCGCGAATACGTTCTCGTTCCTGCGCCCGAACGATCTCGTCTGGAATTACGTCGTCGACAATTATCTGAAGGGCCGCACGCCCGCCGCGTTCGATCTGCTCTACTGGAACAGCGACTCCACCAGCCTGCCCGGCCCGATGTACGCGTGGTATCTGCGCAATACGTATCTGGAGAACAAGCTGCGCGAGCCGGGCGCGCTCAACGTGTGCGGCGAGGACGTGGATCTTTCGCGCATCGACGTGCCCACGTTCATCTACGGTTCGCGCGAGGATCACATCGTGCCGTGGCGCACGGCTTACGCTTCGGTGCCGCTGCTCTCGGGGCCGCTCAAGTTCGTGCTGGGCGCGTCGGGGCATATCGCGGGCGTGATCAATCCCGCGTCGAAGAACAAGCGCAGTTACTGGAGCGTCGAATCCGACGCGAAGCATTTGCCCGACGAGGCCGGCGACTGGCTCGCCGAAGCCGAGGAAAAGCCCGGCAGTTGGTGGCCCGCGTGGGCCGAATGGCTCGACCAGTACGGCGGCAAGAAAGTGAAGCCGCGTGCGCAGCTCGGCTCGGCGGAGTATCCCGAGATCGAAGCGGCGCCGGGGCGTTATGTGCAGCAGCGCGATTGATGCGATTGATGCGATTGATACGATCGGTGCGACTGTTGCGAACCGGATTGTTAACTCGAAGGGCGAGCGCTTCCCGCGCGTGCTAACCGCCCGAAGGAACTGAAAATGACTGACATTGTGATCGTTTCGGCTGCCCGCACCGCGGTCGGCAAATTCGGCGGCTCGCTCGCGAAGATTCCCGCGCCGGAGCTGGGCGCCATCGTCATCAAGGCAGCGCTGGAGCGCGCGGGCGTGAAGCCCGAGCAGGTCAGCGACGTCATCATGGGGCAGGTGCTCACGGCCGGGTCGGGGCAGAACGTGGCGCGCCAGGCGTCGATCAAGGCCGGCCTGCCCGTGGCCGTGCCCGCGATGACCATCAACAAGGTTTGCGGCTCGGGCCTGAAGGCCGTGATGCTCGCGGCCAACGCGATCATCGCCGGCGACTCGGAGATCGTGGTGGCGGGCGGCCAGGAAAACATGAGCGCGGCGCCGCACGTGCTGCCGGGCTCGCGCGACGGCTTTCGCATGGGCGACGCGAAGCTTGTCGACAGCATGATCGTCGATGGCCTGTGGGACGTGTATAACCAGTACCACATGGGCCAGACGGCCGAAAACGTCGCGAAGGAGTACGGCATTACGCGCGAGCAGCAGGACGCGTTCGCTGCGCTCTCGCAGAACAAGGCGGAAGCCGCGCAGAAGGCGGGACGTTTCGCCGACGAAATCGTGCCGGTGCAGATTCCGCAGCGCAAGGGCGACCCGCTTCTGTTCGATACCGACGAGTTCGTGCGCCACGGCGTGACGGCCGAATCGCTCGCGGGCCTGAAGCCGGCGTTCAACAAGGAAGGCACGGTGACGGCGGCCAACGCGTCGGGGCTCAACGACGGCGCGGCGGCGGTCGTGGTGATGTCGGCGAAAAAGGCCGAGGCTTTGGGCCTCACGCCGCTCGCGCGCATCAAGGCATACGCGAACGCGGGCGTCGACCCGAAGGTGATGGGCATCGGCCCGGTGCCGGCTTCGAAGCGTTGTCTCGAGCGCGCGGGTTGGTCGGCCGCCGATCTCGATCTCATGGAAATCAACGAGGCGTTTGCGGCGCAGGCACTGGCCGTGAATCAGCAGATGGGCTGGGACACGTCGAAGATCAACGTGAACGGCGGGGCGATAGCGATCGGTCATCCGATCGGCGCGTCGGGCTGCCGCATTCTGGTCACGCTGCTGCACGAGATGCAGCGCCGCGACGCGAAGCGCGGGCTGGCTTCGCTGTGCATCGGCGGCGGCATGGGCGTGGCGCTCGCGCTCGAGCGCGATTGAGCAGGCATCGAGCAAACTGGATGATGCGGTTAACGCCGAAGCGACCCGACCATGATCCGCATGGGTTCCGCTTCGGCGCGCGGTGCGCGACGTGATGTCCACGCGCGATCCGCGGGAGGGAAGACACCGGGAAGGGGCGAGGTCGGAGCGGCCGGCCCGTTGCACGGCGCCGGTCGAGGTTCGAGCGAGATCGGGGTAACGGGCGGTGCTCCCGCAAAACGATAATGGAGTGTGTTTTATGTCAGAGCGTGTTGCGTACGTAACGGGCGGGATGGGCGGCATCGGCACGGGCATTTGCCAGCGCCTCGCGAAGCAGGGTTTCAAGGTGGTCGCGGGCTGCGGCCCGAATTCGCCGCGCCGCACGAAGTGGCTCGAAGACCAGAAGGCGCTGGGCTTCGACTTCGTGGCCTCCGAAGGCAACGTGGGCGATTGGGATTCGACGCGCCAGGCGTTCGACAAGATCAAGGCCGAGGTCGGCGAAGTGGACGTGCTCGTGAACAACGCGGGCATCACGCGCGACGTGGTGTTTCGCAAGATGACGCGAGAGGACTGGACGGCCGTCATCGACACGAATCTCACCAGCCTCTTCAACGTGACGAAGCAGGTGATCGACGGCATGGTGGAGCGCGGCTGGGGCCGCATCATCAACATCTCGTCGGTGAACGGCCAGAAAGGGCAGTTCGGGCAAACCAACTATTCCACGGCCAAGGCCGGCATCCACGGTTTCACGATGGCGCTGGCGCAGGAAGTGGCAACCAAGGGTGTGACCGTCAACACGGTGTCGCCGGGTTATATCGGCACGGACATGGTGAAGTCGATCCGCCCCGACGTGCTGGAAAAGATCGTCGCGACGATTCCCGTGCGCCGGTTGGGCGCGCCCGAGGAAATCGCCTCGATCGTCGCGTGGCTCGCCTCCGAAGAGTCGGGTTTCGCAACCGGTGCTGACTTCTCGCTGAACGGCGGGTTGCACATGGGCTGATCCTCGCTGCCGCGCGTCATACAGGGGGCGCGGCGCGGGGATCGAGGACGGCAGCAGGCCTGTTTGCTCACCGGGGCAGGCCGCTGCCGGGCTAGACCGGCGCGGGGGCAATGGCCTTCGCGCGTTGGCGCTAACAAGGGCGACACATGACGACTACAAAGAAAACCGCCGAACGACTCATCAAGAAGTATCCGAACCGTCGGCTGTACGACACGGAGACAAGCACCTACATCACGTTGACCGACGTGAAGCAGCTCGTGCTGGATCAGGAGGAGTTCAAGGTCATCGACGCGAAGTCGAACGAGGATCTCACGCGCAGCATCCTGTTGCAGATCATCCTCGAAGAAGAGAGCGGCGGCCTGCCGATGTTCTCGTCGCCGATGTTGTCGCAGATCATTCGCTTCTACGGCCATGCGATGCAGGGCATGATGGGCACTTACCTGGAAAAGAACATCCAGGCGTTCATCGACATCCAGAACAAGCTCGCGGATCAATCGAAGGGCCTTTACGAAGGCAACGCGATGAACCCCGAGGTCTGGTCGCAGTTCATGAACATGCAGGCGCCGATGATGCAGGGCATGATGACGAGCTACATCGAGCAGTCGAAGAACATGTTCGTGCAGATGCAGGAGCAGATGCAGAATCAGGCGAAGAACATGTTCAGCAGCTTCCCGTTCAAGCCCGTGACGCCGGGCGCGGCGGCAGCGCCGCAAGGCGCGCCCGAGGGCGGCGAGGAAGAAAAGAAGTAAAGGCGAGGCGCGGGGCCGAGCCGGACCGGATGCACCCGGCCAGCCGATGGGGCGCCGCGCTTTTGCCGCTTTTAGACGGTGTATTCGGTGAGTTCGGCGTATTAGAGCGGGCTGGCTAGCTGAAAGAGCGAGCTGAAAGCGAGCTGCTTGCTCGGGAGCCGTCTTGCTCAGGCGCCCTGCAATTCGCGCAACACTTCCGGGTGCATGACGGCCACGCGTAACAGCGTTTGCGCGGCACCCGTCGGCTGACGCCGGCCTTGCTCCCAGTCCTGCAACGTGCGCGTGGAAACGCCGAGCAACGCCGCAAAGACGCTTTGCGAAACGCCCACCTTGGCTCGCGCGAGCGCGGCGGCCGTGGGCTCGACGCGCGTGATGCGCGCCGCACGGCCGGTTTTCATCTCTTGCACCGACTTGAGCAGGTCGGCTTGAAACTGTTCCATTTCCTTATCCACGTTCCACCTCTTCGCGCAGCCGGTTGAGAAAAGCCGCCGGTAAGTCGTCGAACTTCGCTTTCGCGTAGACGATCAGCAGCCAGATACAGCCGTTGTCGAGCACGTTGTAGTAAATCACGCGCGCGCCGCCTCGTTTGCCGAAGCCGAAACGCCGCCATCGCACCTTGCGCAGCCCGCCCGTGCCGGGAATGACGTCGCCGGCGAACGGATTGTCGGCGAGCCATGTGATGAAGGCCTCGCGCTCGGTGTCACGCCAGACTTCGGTGACGTAGCGCTGAAACGTTTCGGTTTCGATGATCGTTAGCATGAGGCGCGTGGTTTGATTATACGGCGGTGCCGTGGTTAAGGGGGCGGGAGGGAAGCGAACGGTTGATGGCGATCAAACCGCATCCGACCCTCCATGCCTTCGATGCTAACCAGTGGCAGCGCGCCGCTCCATACGCCGAACGGGTAAAATGGCGGATTGGCAAGATTCTCGCGCGGCGCAACGACCGCCTGCGCCCCACACCCGGACGTACACGTGAAAAACCCTGTTGAATCAACGATCTCCCGCAATCCCGCTCCGCGCGTCGGCATGGTGTCGCTAGGCTGCCCGAAGGCGCTCGTCGACTCCGAGCAAATCATTACCCAGCTCCGCGCCGAGGGTTACGAGATCTCGGGGTCGTACGACGGCGCGGATCTCGTGGTGGTCAACACCTGCGGCTTTATCGACGAAGCCGTGCAGGAAAGCCTCGACGCCATCGGCGAGGCGCTGTCGGAAAACGGCAAGGTGATCGTCACCGGCTGTCTCGGCAAAAAGGCGAGCGCGAGCGGCTCGAACCTGATCGAGGAAGTGCATCCGAAGGTGCTCGCCGTGACAGGTCCGCACGCCGTGGGCGAAGTGATGCAGGCGGTACACAGCCATCTGCCGAAGCCGCACGATCCCTTCGTCGACCTCGTGCCGGCCGCGGGCATCAAGCTCACGCCGCGCCATTACGCGTATCTCAAGATTTCCGAAGGCTGCAACCACCGTTGCACCTTCTGCATCATCCCGTCGATGCGCGGCGATCTCGTTTCGCGCCCCGTTGCGGAAGTCATGCTCGAAGCGGAAAACCTCTTCAAGTCGGGCGTGAAGGAATTGCTCGTGATCTCGCAGGACACCAGCGCGTACGGCGTGGACGTGAAGTACCGCACCGGTTTCTGGAACGGCAAGCCGATCAAGACGCGCATGACCGATCTTGTCGGCGCGCTCGGCGAACTCGCGGCGCAGTACGGCGCGTGGGTGCGTCTGCATTACGTGTATCCGTATCCGAGCGTGGACGAGGTCATTCCGATGATGGCCGAAGGTCCGTTCAAGGGCCACGTGCTGCCGTATCTCGACGTGCCGTTCCAGCATGCTCACCCCGAAGTGCTCAAGCGCATGAAGCGCCCCGCGAACGCCGAAAAGGTGATGGAGCGCGTGAAGGCATGGCGCGAAATCTGCCCCGATCTCACGATCCGCAGCACCTTCATCGCGGGCTTTCCCGGTGAAACGGAGGAGCAGTTCGAAACGCTGCTCGATTTCATTCGCGAGGCCGAACTCGATCGCGTGGGCTGCTTCGCCTATTCGCCGGTCGAAGGCGCGACGGCCAACGAACTCGACGGCGCGCTGCCCGACGAAGTGCGCGAGGAGCGCCGCGCGCGTTTCATGCAGGTGGCCGAGGAAGTCTCGGCGAAGCGCATCCAGCGCAAGGTCGGCAAGACGCTCAAGGTGCTGATCGACGAAATCAACGTCGACGGCGGCATCGGACGCACGGCGGCGGACGCGCCCGAGATCGACGGCGTGGTCTACGTCGCGCCCGCGGCAAAGGCGTCGAAACGCTATAAGGTCGGCGACTTCGTCTCCGTAAGGATCTCGGGCGCGGACGGCCACGATCTCTGGGGCGAGGTCTGAGCGCATGACGCGTCCCGCACCGCAGGTTCTCGCGCTTGGCGAGGCGATGGTCGAATTCAACCAGGCCACGCCGGGCCGCCCCGAATATCTGCAAGGTTTTGGCGGCGACACGTCGAATTTCGCCATCGCGGCGTCGCGTCAGGGCGCGCATGCGGGCTTCGTTTCCGCCGTCGGCGACGATCATTTCGGGCGTTTGCTGCTCGATCTGTGGACGCGCGAAGGCGTCGATACCACGTCCGTGCGTGTCGATGCCACGGCGCCCACGGGCGTCTATTTCGTTTCGCACGGCGTGGCCGGCCACGCCTTCGACTATCTGCGCAAAGGCTCGGCCGCGAGCCGCGTCACGCCGCGCGATTTGCCGCTCGATGCCATCGCCGCCGCGCGCGTGCTGCACCTCTCGGGCATCAGCGTGGCGATCGGCGACAGCGCCTGCGACGCCGCGCTCGCGGCCGTCGAGCACGCGCGCGCGAACGGCGTGCGTGTGAGTTTCGACACCAATCTGCGGCTCAAACTCTGGCCGCTCGCCCGGGCGCGCGCCGTGATGAACGAAGTGCTGCGCATGACCGACATCTGCCTGCCGAGCTGGGACGACGTGGCTGTGCTGACGGGGCTCGACGACCGCGACGCCATCGTCGATTACCTGCTCGCGCACGGTTCGCGCGTGGTCGCGTTGAAGCTCGGCAAAGACGGCGCGTACGTCGCCACGCCGCAAGAGCGCCGCGTCGTGCCGGGCCGCGTGGTCGCCGCCGTGGACGCCACGGGCGCGGGCGACTGTTTCGGCGGCGCGTTCGTCGCGCGTCTCGCCGCCGGCGACGATCCGTTCGCCGCCGCGCATTACGCGAACGCGGCCGCCGCGCTGTCCACGCTCGGTTATGGCGCGGTCGCGCCCATTCCGTATCGCGAGGACGTCGAGCGTTTCATGGCGGGCACGCTCTGAGCGCGGCCGGACGCACGTTTTATCGCAAGCACAACGAATCAATCATCAGAGAGACGAGGAGCAAGACGATGCAACGCGAAGTGGTGGTGGCAGCGGGTGTGCGCACGGCGATCGGCGATTTCGGCGGCAGTCTCAAGGATTTTTCGCCGACCGAACTCGGCGCGCGCGTGGTGCGCGAAGTGCTTTCGCGCGCGAGCGTCGAAGGCGATGCGGTCGGCCATGTGGTGTTCGGCAACGTCGTGCACACCGAGCCGAAAGACATGTATCTCGCACGCGTGGCGGCGCTCGACGGCGGCGTTGCGCAGCACGCGCCCGCGCTCACCGTGAACCGCCTGTGCGGCTCGGGCTTGCAGGCGATCGTCTCGGCCGCGCAAACCATCTTGCTCGGCGACGCGGACATCGCCATCGGCGGCGGCGCGGAAAACATGAGCCGCGCGCCGTACACCATGCCGGCCGCGCGCTTCGGCCAGCGCATGGGCGACGCGCCGCTCGTCGACATGATGCTCGGCGCGCTTCACGACCCGTTCCAGAAAATCCATATGGGCGTGACGGCCGAAAACGTCGCGAAGAAGTTCGGCATCACGCGCGAGGCGCAGGACGCACTGGCGCTCGAATCGCATCGCCGTGCCGCGCGCGCGATCGCCGAAGGCCGCTTCAAGGCGCAGATCCTGCCGGTCGCGATCAAGTCGAAGAAGGGCGAAACGTTGTTCGACACCGACGAGCACGTGCGCCACGATGCCGGCGCCGACGACTTCTCGAAGCTCCGGCCCGTGTTCGCGAAGGAAAACGGCACGGTCACGGCGGGCAACGCCTCGGGCATCAACGACGCGGCCGCCGCCGTGCTGCTGATGAGCGCCGAAACGGCGCGCGCGCGTGGCGTCAAACCGCTCGCGCGGCTCGTATCGTACGCGCACGCGGGCGTCGATCCGGCGTACATGGGCATCGGTCCGGTGCCGGCCACGCAGAAGGCGCTGGCGCGCGCGGGCATCGCGGTCGCCGACCTCGACGTGATCGAAGCGAACGAAGCGTTCGCGGCGCAGGCGTGCGCGGTCACGCAGGAACTCGGGCTCGATCCGGCCAAGGTCAATCCGAACGGCTCGGGCATCTCGCTGGGCCATCCGATCGGCGCAACGGGCGCGCTCATCACCGTGAAGGCGCTTTACGAACTCCAGCGCGTGGGCGGTCGATACGCACTCGTGACGATGTGCATCGGCGGCGGGCAGGGCATCGCGGCCGTGTTCGAGCGCATCTGACGCGCGCCGCGCCGCGCAATCAAGGGAAATACGCCAATGGAAGTCACAATGCCAACGCAACGGTCGCCGCGCGGCGCGATCGTCTCCTGTCTTGTGCCGATGATCGCCGCGGCCGCGCTCGCGTGCGCGTTGCCGCTCGCCGCGCACGCCCAGGCGCCGGGCGTGGATTCGTCGGCTTCGTCGGTGGTGTTGCCGCTCAAGCCGAATCCGCAGTTCGCGAATTTTCCGGCTTACTCGGGCACGCTCGGCAACCGCAAGATCGTCCTGCGCCTGGGCGCCAGGAACGACAAGGACGATGCGGGCGGCGTGCATGGCGAATACCAGTTCGCGGACACGGGCGAGGTCGTGCTGATCGCGGGCGACCGCGACGGCACCACGCTCGAAGCCGAGGATTCGCACGACGGCACGCAGATCGCCGGCAACTGGGTCGGCACGTTCGCCGACGACGGCTCGCTCTCCGGCGACCGCATGGACCCCGACGATTCGCACCCGGTCCCGTTCGACCTGAAGCCGCTCGCCGCGGGCTCGACGCCCACGGCCGCGCCGCAACCGCCCGTGCCCGCGTCGGCGCCCAACGCGGGGCAGGCCGTCAACGGCGTGAACAACCTCATCATCGGCAAGTGACACGCCGCGCGGGCGCGCGTTGGCGCCCGCCAGTGTTACGCTGTCGCACTCTGCTGCTTCGTTTAGCCTTCGCTCTCACATGAAGAAATCCGACTCCAGCCGCGCGCTGCAAACGCGCATCCTGCATCCGCAGGACGATCTCACGTCCGGCTTCGAATCGTTCGCCGCGCCCGTCACGCGCGCCTCGACCGTGGTGTTCCCGAATCTCGCCGCCGTGCGCGCGCTCGACTGGCGCAACGACGCGCAGTGGCGCTACGGCCTGCACGCCACGCCCACTTCCACCATGCTGCAAAAGCGCCTCGCCGAGATCGAAGGCGGCGAGTACGCGCTGCTGCAACCGTCGGGGCTGTCGGCCATCTCGAACGTCTATTTCGGCGTCGTGAAGTCCGGCGACGACGTGCTGATTCCCGACAACGTGTATTCGCCGAATCGCGATCACGGCGACTGGCTCGCGCGCGATTTCGGCGTCACGGTGCGCTATTACGATCCGATGATCGGTGCGGGCATCGCCGATCTGATCCAGCCGGACACGAAGCTGATCTGGCTCGAAGCGCCCGGCTCGGTGACGATGGAAGTCCCCGACGTGCGCGCGATCACGGCGGCGGCGCGCGCGCGCAACGTGCTCACGGCAATCGACAATACGTGGTCGGCGGGGCTGGCGTTCAAGCCGTTCGAGCACGGCATCGACATCTCGGTGCAGGCGCTCACGAAGTACCAGTCGGGCGGCAGCGACGTGCTGATGGGCGCGACCATCACCGCCGACCGCGATCTGTATCTGCGGCTCAAGGCCGCGCGCATGCGTTTGGGCATCGGCGTTTCGGCGGACGATTGCGCGCTCGTGCTGCGCGGCTTGCCGAGCATGAAGGTGCGCTTCGAGGCGCACGACCGCAGCGCGCTCGCGCTCGCGGGCTGGCTCAAGACGCGCCCCGAGATCGCGGCGGTGCTGCATCCCGCATTCGCCGATTGCCCCGGCCACGCGTTCTACGAACGCGACTTCACGGGCGCGGGCGGTTTGTTTTCGGTGGTGTTCGACGAGCGCTACAGCGCGGCGCAGATCGACGCGTTCTGCGAATCGCTCGAACTCTTCGCGCTCGGCTGGAGCTGGGGCGGCGCGCATAGTCTCGCGATGCCGTACGACGTCGCGTCGATGCGCACGGCGGGCGACTGGCCGCATCGCGGCACGCTGGTGCGCTTTTACGTCGGTCTCGAGGAAGAAGCCGATTTGCGCGCCGATATCGAACGCGCGCTCGCAAAGCTTGGCGCCTGAGTTTGTGCCGCCCGAGTTACGTCGCTCGCGTTACGTCACATGACGTGCGCCGCATGAGGTACGCGGCGTAACGCAGCCCGCCGCGCTCGACGCGGAAAATAACAAGGCCGCTCGCGTCACGAACGCGAGCGGCCTTTTTCCTGCGCGCGAAAATCAGAACAGCCGCAGCAAGCCGTCGAGCCCGACGAAGTTGAACGCCACGCTCGCCGCTTCGCGCACCACCGGCTTCGCGCGGAACGCCACCGACAAGCCCGCCACGCCCATCATCTTCAGATCGTTCGAGCCGTCGCCCATTGCAATCGCGCGGCTTGGCTCGATGCCGATCTGCGCGCAGGTTTCGGCGAGCGTGCGCGCTTTCACGTCGGCGTTGACGATTTCGCCCGTCACGCGGCCCGTGAGCTTGCCGTCGACGATTTCGAGCGTGTTCGCGCGCGTGTAATCAAGGCCGAGGCGCGCCTTCAGGCGCTCGGTGAAGAACGTGAAGCCGCCCGACACGAGCAGCGTTTTCAGGCCCGCCGCTTTCGCGCCCGCCAGCATCGTTTCGGCGCCCGGCGAAAGCCGGAGCCGCTCCTCGTACACACGCTCCAACGCGCCGGCGTCGAGACCTTCGAGCAGCGCCACGCGGCGCGTGAGGCTTTCGTTGAAGTCCTTGATCTCGCCGCGCATCGACGCTTCGGTGATCGCCGCGACTTCGGCCTTGAGCCCGCAAAAATCGGCGATTTCGTCGATGCACTCGATCGTGATGAGCGTCGAGTCCATGTCCATCGCCACGAGACCGAAGTCGCCGAGCGCGCGGCCCGCTTCGACGAACGCGTAGTCGAGTTCGTGCGTACCGCAGTAGACGTCGAGATCGCCGCGCTGCGCCGATTCGGCATTCTCGATGCGCAGCGCGTGGGCGTCTGTCGGCGTCAGGCGGCTGCCGCGCGCGAGGGCGAGCAGCGGCTTGTGATGGACGGGATCGAGCGGAGCGGGACTCTGGATGACGAGATTCATGGCGGAACGCCGGCGCCGGCGGGCGGCGGCGAGGAAGTGGGTGAAGGGCGTGCGGCGCCGCGCCGGTGCGCGACAAAGCCCGTTATTGTAACTGCCTCGCGCGCGCTGCGGGCCGGGCGCAAAAGCCGGCCGCGCGTCGCGGGGCGCGGTTTGTGCGCTGCGCTGCGTGTTGCGGCGCGGCGCGATTCGTTGCCACCGAGCGGCCGTTGCATTGGTGTTACGTCGCTATTTTCAAAAATCAGCGATAAATGTTTAGTCGATTGCATGGCTTTTCGCGACGAATCGCGCGGTCTACCATCGTTTCAAAGGCGTGCGATGCGCCCTGCGAATCTCAATCCCGAAACCGGAGCCCGAAATGAAAGCCGTTGCCCTCACGCGTTATCTCCCGATCGACCATCCCGAGTCGCTGATCGACGTCGACTTGCCCAAGCCCGCGCCCGCCGGCCGCGACCTTCTCGTGAAGGTCGAGGCGATCTCGGTGAATCCCGTCGATTACAAGGTGCGCGCGCCGAAGGACAAGATCGAGAGCGCGCCGCGCGTGCTCGGTTGGGACGCGGCGGGCGTGGTGGAAGCGGTCGGCCCCGAAGTGACGCTGTTTCGCCCCGGCGACGCCGTGTACTACGCGGGCGACATCACGCGCCCCGGCTCGAACAGCGAGTATCAGCTCGTGGACGAGCGCATCGTGGGCCGCAAGCCCGCCTCGTTCGACTTCGCGCATGCGGCCGCGCTGCCGCTCACCGCGATTACCGCCTGGGAAGCGTTGTTCGCACGCCTGAACGTTTCCCCGCAAGGCGCCGACGCGGGCAAGTCGGTGCTGATTTTCGGCGGCGCGGGCGGCGTGGGCTCGATCGGGATCCAGCTTGCCAGGCAGCTTGCGCAGCTCACCGTGATCGCCACGGCGTCGCGGCCGGAATCGGCGAAGTGGGCGCAATCGCTCGGCGCCGATCACGTGGTCGATCACTACGGCGACATTCCCGAGCAACTGAAGGCGATCGGCATCGACAGCGTGGATTACGTGCTGATTTTCAACGACACCGACGCGAACTTCCCGGCTGCGGCGGAAGTCGTCAAGCCGCAGGGCGGCATTGCCACCATCGTCGAAAACGACAAGCCGGTTCCCGTCGAGCTGCTCAAGGCGAAAAGCGCGGCGCTGCACTGGGAATTCATGTTCACGCGCTCGATGTTCAAGACGCCCGACATGATCGAGCAGCACAAGCTGCTTACCGAAGTGGCGCGGCTCGTGGACGCGGGCACGCTGCGCACGACCGTGGGCGAAGTGCTCGGCCCGATCAACGCGGCCAACGTGCGGCGCGCGCATCGGATGCTCGAAGAGGGGCGCGCAATCGGCAAGCTCGTGCTCGCCGGTTTCTGACGCCGCGCAAAGGATGACGTGCGAAGGATGACGTGCAAAGCGCGCGAGCGGGCGCGCATGCCGCGGCGCGGCAGGACGCGGTCAGCCGATGTCGAATTGACGGCGAATGCGCGATGGATGAACGCCGGCTTGCGGCCAGCAATTTGCCCGCGCTGGCAAGCGGGACAATACCTGGTCCGCGCGATGCAAGCGCTCGGCGCAAGTCGGCGCGCGGCGCGCTAGACTGCTAGGAGATCATCCGCCGCACGAGGGCGCGGGCGTGGCTGCTGCACGCCTGCGGCAAGACGCCAACGCCCATGCGCGCGGCCGTTCCCGCCAGGAGGTGACGCATGCCTTGCCGCAGCTCCCGCCACACTCGCCGCTCTCGCTGCATTCGCGCGGCGCTCGTCCAGTCCGTCCTCGCCGTCTCTTGCTCGATCGCGTTGCCCGTCTTCGCCGCCCCGCCGATCAAGGTGACATCGAAGGCCGCCACCGACGGACCGATCCGCTATACGGTGAAGGTCGCGTCGAAGCAGTTCGGCAACGCGCAGGAAACGCGCACGCTGCGCTCGGGCGACACCGACGACTTCACCTGGCGCACGACGCCGCCCGGCGGCGCGGTGGCCACGCCGCAAGGCTGCCCGGACTACGCGTCGCTGCCGCTGGATGCCAATGGCGCGATGGTGCGGCAAACTCAGGTGCGCCTCGCGCCGATCGTGGCCGGCGACGGCACCGCGACCGTGCAGGTGAGCTTTCGCGCGCAGACGCCGCACGGCACGCAGTCGGTGTCGAACAACGGCTCGGCGCTCACGTGCCCGGCCGTGATCGCGCATAGCGAGGTCACGCGTCTGACGATGCCCACCAACGGCACCGCCAAAACGCTCACGCTCAGCGACGGCACGCAGATCACGATCTCGGCGCAGCGCTGACGCGTTGCGCGAGCGGTGGCGAGAACGGCCGTCTCGCGCGGCGCGAACAGGCAGCGCGAGGTTGCCGCGCCCTGGCGAATTCGGCGGCTTGCGTGCGGAAAGACAAAAGACGCGAAGATCAGGCGCCTTTGCCGCGTTCGAGCAGCCGCGCCGCGAGAAAGCGGTGCTCCGGCGAAAAAAGCCGTCGATAGGCGAGCAGCACGGCGCCCACGGTGCCGAGCGCCGAAGCGGCCGCGATCAGGAACATGATGACGATCTGGTAGCGCACGGCCTGCAACGGCGACTGCCCCGCGAGCACCTGGCCCGTCATCATGCCGGGCAGGCTCACCACGCCCACCACGGCCATCTGGTTCAGCGTGGGAATCATGCCCGCGCGCACGGCTTCGCGCGCGCTGGCCTGCGCGGCTTCCCAGCGTGTTGCGCCGAGCGCCAGCGCGCTTTCGACGCGATCGCGCCGCGCCGTCAATTCCTGCATCATGCGTTCGACGCCCAGCGACACGCCCGTGAGCGTGTTGCCGAGAATCATGCCGAGAATCGGAATCGCGTATTGCGGCTCGTACCACGGCCGGATGCGGATCACGACGAACAGCCCGATCGCCGCGACGAGCCACGCGCTCGCCCAGATCGACGCGATGCTGTCCGCGCGTTGGCCGAAATAGGTGCGCGCGCCGCGTTGCGCGCCCGCGAAACCGGCGATCAGCGTCATCAGCGCCATGAGCGGCAACACCACGTACCAGCGGTTGAACGCGAATACCCAGCCGAGCACGTAGCCGATCGCGAGCAGTTGCACGACGGTGCGCACGGCCGCCCACGCGAGCTTGCGTTCGAGGTCGAGCTTGAGCAGCACCGAAACCGCGCCGTTCACGAACACCAGCAGCGCGGCGATGGCGACGTCGCCGAGCGAGAGGTCTTGCAGCACGCCCGCGTTCATGACACCGCTCCCGCAGACGCCGCGGCGGTTTCGTCGAGCACGCCCGCGCGCATCGTCAGATGCCGGTTGCCCACGCGCGCCGCTTGAGCCGGGTCGTGCGACACCCACACGGTCGCGCGCGCCGTGCTCGCGCGGGCGAACCAGTCGCCGACGAGCGATTCGACCGCGCGTGCCGATTCGGGATCGAGCGACGCCGTGGGTTCGTCGAGCAGCAACGCTTCGGGATCGAGCTGGAGCACCCGCACGAGCGCGACGATCTGCGCTTCGCCGCCCGACAGTTCGCTCGCGGCGCGCGCGAAGAAGTCGTCGCCGCGTCCGGCCGCCGCGAACAGCGTGCGCGCGCGCCCGGCGTCGAAGCGTTCGCCGCGATAGACGGCGAGCGTGTACGGATAACGCAAATTGTCCTCGACGCTGCCGTCGAGCAGCGCGGGCCGCTGCCGCAAATAGGCGATATGCCGCCGGTATTGCACGATTCGCGCGCGCGCGACGGCCTCGCCGTGCCAGCGCACCTCGCCGCCGTCGAGCGGATCGAGCAGCGCGAGCGCACGCAGAAACACGCTCTTGCCGGAACCGGAAGGGCCGGTCAGCACGGCGCGCTCGCCCGCGCTCAGGGTGAAATCAGTGGGCGCGAGCAGCGTCTGGCCGCGTTGTGCATCGCGGCGAGCCAACTGGCGCGCTTCGACGAGCGGCGCGCGAGGGGTATCAGGGGAGAAAGCCAACGGTGAGCGCTCTTGATGATCGCGCCGGACGCTTGGCGCGAGGTTTGCAAACGAATTGGGTATTCTCGCGCATCGAATGCACGCGGGACAGGGCGGCGGCCAATTACCGGGCACGCTGACTGCTCGCAATTTTTTTCGCAATCCAGCCGAAACAACAACGCATAAGGGAGCGCGTATGTCGTCACCGCAACCCAAAGCCCGCGGCCTCGGTCGCACGTTCGCCAAAATCATCGCATGGCTCGTCCTGATTGTCGTCGTGCTGATCGTTGCACTGGTCGTTTTCATCGTCACGTTTGACTGGAATCGCGCCAAGCCTTACGTGAACGAGAAAGTGAGCGAGGCAATCGGGCGGCAATTCGCCATCGAAGGCGATCTCAAGGTGGGTTGGCGCCGGCCGCCGGGCGAAACGGGCTGGCGCGCGTGGGTGCCCTGGCCGCGCTTTTCGGCGACGAACATCCAGGTCGCGAATCCCGACTGGGCCAAGGCGCCGCATTTCGCCACGCTCGACGAAATCGATTTCGAAGTGGCGGTGCTGCCGCTGCTCGCGCGCGACATCGTGATTCCGGCGATCAACCTCGTGAACCCGGCCGTCGATATCGAACGGCTGACCGACGGCCGCAACAACTACACGTTCAAGCTGCCCGCGTCCAGCGGACCTTCCACGTGGAAGCTCGATCTGCACGACATCACGTTTTCGAGCGGCAATATCGGCGTGAGCGACCAGAAAACCAAAACCGACGTGAAGATCGTCGTCAATCTGCTCGGCCACGGCATTCCCATCGGCAAGGTGATGGCGCAGCAGGAAACGGCATCGCGGCAGAATTCGGCGCAGGTGGTCGGGCGTTCGGGCGCGAACCGGCTCGCGCAGCAAGCCGAGCGTGTGCAGGCCTCCGAAGCCGCGGCGGCGAGCGCCGCGAGCGCGGCCAGCGCGGCCAGCGCGGCCAGCGAGGCGGCGCTTGCGAGCGGAGCCAGCGGCGCGGCGGCGGCCAGCGGCGCCTCTTCGGGCATGGCGTCGCGGCTTGCGGCGATCGGCGCGAGTTCGGCGAGCACGGCAAACGCGAACTCCGGCGGGCTTACCACCGAACCGTTCTACGCGATCGGCTGGACCGTGAAGGGCACCTACAACAAGACGCCGGTTTCGGGCGACGGCAAGCTGGGCGGCATTCTCGCGCTCCAGGACTCGAAGCGGCCGTTCCCGGTGCAGGCCGACGTGCGCGCGGGCGACATGCACATCGCGCTCGTGGGCACCGTCACCGATCCGGCGAACCTTGCCGCCGTCGACCTGCGCCTCTGGCTCCAGGGGCAAAGCATGGCGCATCTTTACAACCTGACCGGCGTGACGCTGCCCGAAACGCCGCCGTATGCCACCGAAGGGCACTTTGTCGGCCAGTTCAGGAAAGGCGCGAGCGTGTTCCGCTACGAAAACTTCACGGGGCGCGTGGGCGGCAGCGACCTGAACGGCACGCTGGTGTATCGGCAACGCACGCCGCGACCGCTCCTGAGCGGCACGCTGGTCTCGAACCTGCTGCAATTCTCGGATCTCGGGCCGATCATCGGCGCGGACAGCAACGCGAGCAAGGCCAAGCGCGGCGACACGAGCAAGCAGCCGTCCGACCGCGTGATTCCCGTGGAGCCGTTCAAGACCGACCGCTGGAGCGCCATCGACGCCGACGTGAAGTTCACCGGCCGCCGCATCATCAAGCAGGGCAGTCTGCCGATCCAGGATCTGTACACGCACCTGACGATGACGAACGGCGTGCTCGTGCTCGAGCCGCTTCAGTTCGGCGTGGCCGGCGGCACGCTGGCCACGCGTCTCACGCTCGACGGCAGCACGACGCCGCTCAAGGCGCACGGCACGGCCGAGGCGCGGCATCTGAAGCTCAAGCAATTGTTCCCGAGCTTCAAGACGATGCAGTCGGCGCTGGGCGAAGTCAACGGCGACGCCTCGCTCTCGGCGACGGGCAATTCGCCGGCGGCGCTCGCGTCCACGTCGAACGGCGAGGTGAAGGCGCTCGTCACGCAGGGCGAAGTCAGCCGCTTGCTGATGGAAGCGGCGGGGCTGAACGTGGCGAACGTCGTCTACGAAAAGCTGTTCGGCAATCGCGACGTGAAGATCAACTGCGCGGCCGCCGATTTCATCGCGACCAACGGCGTGATTCAGCCGCGCGTGTTCGCGCTCGACACCGACGACGCCGTGATCGACATCGACGGTCCGATCAATCTGCGCGACGAGTCGATGGACATGAAGGTTCACCCGCACACCAAGGGCTTCCGCGTGTTCTCGCTGCGCTCGCCGCTCTACGTGAAGGGCACGTTCAAGAATCCGCACGTGGGCGTGGATGTCGCGGCTCTCGCGCTGCGCGGCGGCGCGGCCGTGGGGCTCGGGCTCATCAATCCGTTCGCCGCGTTGATTCCGCTCATCGCGCCGAGCAACAACAAGCCGCTGCCGTGCGATGCGCTGTTCGCGCAGATGCAGAAGCAGCCGGTCGCGCCGCCGCCGGGGCAGAAGATGCGCGCGCCCGCGGGCGCGTCGATGCCGGCGGCGGACGCTTCGCCCGCCGCCGACAGCAAGAAGAAAGCCGCGCCGCAGCGCACGCAGCCCACGCAAACCGGGCCTGCCACGCCCGCGAATTCCAACAGTCTCTACAAGGGAAGTTGAGCCGCGCGGATTGAGATGTCAAAAACGAAACGCCGGGTTTCATTCGACCCGGCGTTTTCGTTTTGTCTGGAGGAAGCGATGCATGAGCGTGGCGCGCGGGGAAGCGCGATGATTCGTTAGTTCACCCAACGTTAGCTCATCCAACGTTAGTTCAGCGGCCGGCTGCGGCTTTTCCCGCCCGCGCCGCTTTAACGCAGCGAACGCGGTGCGGTGTCCCCGGCGGCGTCTTGCCCGCGCGTCACGCGCCGCGATGCAAGACCCGGCCGCGCTGCGCCGAATTCGTTGAGGATGCGCCCGCGCGCTCGGCTCGCGAAGACGAGAAAGCCGAAGGCGTCGGCCTCGTACCAGTAGCCGCCGTTTTCGAGCCCTTCGATCGGCTGTTCGAGCGCGTGCGCGATCGACTCGATGCAGCGTTTGCGCAATTCGGCGGTTGCCAGATAAGGCGGTTGCGCGCCGCGCATGCTGCACAGAAGCACGTCGAGACCGGGCAGCACGTGCGCGTACAGCACCGGCTCGTCCTGCGCCCGGGCGCGCGCGATTTTCGTGTCGAGCTGACCGAACGGCTTGAAGTGGTTGAGCACGGCGAGAAATGACTCGTCGCCATCTGCCTTGATGCGTTTGCGCTTTTTCGGGAAGGACATAAAAATTCGCCTGAAAAAGGTGGATTGCAAAACACTCAGCGTTCCCATGCGACCACTCCCGGACTGGTGCGCCGCACGTCGATCCTTTATAGCATAAGGATTTGCGGGTTTCACGCGAAGTGGAATAGGGACGGCTTCGAAGGCGCCGCATGGCGCTCCGCTGCCAAAATGCCCCTGTTCGACCGCCTGTTCAAACCGCTCATCCAATGCGGGGATCGCACGCCGCGCTCGTGTAGGTATCCCGGCGCTCTTCGCTTGTCTCCAGTCTCAATAATAGACCTGACCGTAAGCGTAGTGTGATCATTCGCTGTAAAAAAACCGGTTTTCCGCGAGATAGCGCGCGCCGTGCCGCATGCGTTGTCATCCTGAAATGGGTCGCGGATAATAATTGGCGCTCCCGCGCGGGCGGTCCGCCCGATTCGCCACTCGACCACACCACGATGAAACTGTTCGCCAAGGGGCTTCTGCTGATCGCCGTACCGAGCGTTATCGAACTGGCGCTGCTCGGCGTCGTGTTCGACGCGCAAGGCAAGGCCGAACGCGCCGCGCAACAGGCCGAGAGCAGCCAGCAGATTCTCTGGCAAGCCACGAGCCTCCTCGATCCGCTGCTGCGCGAGGCGGCGCGCGTGCGTACCGCCATCGTGCTCGACGACGCGTCGTTCATCGACCGGCGCGCCGTCTGGACCGAATTTTCCGATCGCATCGACTTGCTCGCGCGCATGGTCGCGGCCAACGCGCCGCAACGCGAGCGCGTCGAACGCATGCGCGAGGCCGCTTATGCGTGGCGCAAGCAGGCGGGCGATATCGCCGATGCGCTGCGCATGGGGCGCGGTGCGACTTTCGCGCGCGCGGCCGGCGACGGTTTGCCGCCCGAGATCGGCACCGTGCGCGGCGTGCTCGGCGAATTCATCGAACAGGAGTCGCGGCTCGACGAAGCGCGCCTCGCCTCGCTGCGCGAGACGCGCAAGCGGCAGCGGGACGCGCTGATCGTCGCCGTGGTCGGCTCGATGCTGATCTGGGCGTTCACGGCGATGGCATTCGCGCGCAACGTGGGCGCGCGCCTCGCGGCGCTCGGCGCCAACGCCGACCGGCTGGGCGTGGGCGCGGCGCTCGCGCCGCCGCTGGGCGGCGACGACGAGATCGCGGCGCTCGATGCGGTGCTGCACCAGACGAGCGCGCGGCTGCGCGTGGCGGAGCGCGAGCAGGCCGCGCTCAAGGCGCAGTTGCAGGCGCGCGCCACCGATCTCGCGCGCGCCAACGACTACCTGCGCCAGGAGACGCAGGACAACGAAATGTTCATCTACAGCGTGTCTCACGATCTGCGCTCGCCGCTCGTGAACCTGCAAGGTTTTTCGAAGGAACTCGACGTGTCGTGCGCCAACTTGCGCAAGCAGGTCGATGCGGCCGGTTTGCCCGCGCCCGAACATCGCGCGATGACCGTCGTGCTCGACAACGACGTCGACGAATCGCTGCAATTCCTGCGCCATGCGGTCACGCGCGCGGCGGCGATCATCGACGCGTTGCTGCGCATTTCGCGCGCCGGTCGGCTCGAATACCGCTGGCAGCGCGTAAACGTCGCGCGCGTGGTCGAACGCGTGCTGGGCGGATTGAGCGCGCCGCTGGTGGGCGCCGCGCGCATCGACGTGGGCGAATTGCCGAGCGCATGGGGCGACCCCGGCGCGCTCGAGCAGATTTTCGGCAGCCTCATCGACAACGCGCTTCGGCACCTCGATCCGGCGCGGCCGGGCCGTGTCGAGATCGGCGCCGTCGCGGCGCACGAACCGCCCGCCGAAGCGGCCAAAGCAGCGTTGCCGGGCGCGGCCGTCAGCGCCGAAAAAGCGCCCACGGAGCGCACGCGGACTTACTATGTGCGCGACAATGGCGTCGGGATTCATGAGGCGTACCTGCCCAAGCTCTTTCGCGCGTTTCAGCGGCTGCACGGCGGCGAGTCGGCGGGGCAGGGAACCGGCCTCGCGCTCGCGCGGCGCGTCGTGGAGCGGCACGGCGGGCGCATCTGGGTCGAATCGGTGGAGGGCGCGGGATCGACGTTTTTCGTCGCGCTGCCCGACCAGCCGATGCGCCCGGTTTGAGGCGGTTTGCAGCAAGATCGTGGATTTCGAACCGGCCAATCGGCAAAGAGACAACCGCCTCGCGCGGAGAGTGCGACATGACGAACGGGGAAAAGATCAGCATCGTGCTGATCGAAGACGACGACGGCCACGCGACGCTCGTCGAGCGCAACTTGCGCCGCTCGGGGATTTCGAACGGCTTCATGCGCTTTCGCGACGGTCAGGAAGCGCTCGATTATTTTTTCGGCGATCCGCGGACGCCAGCGGCCTCGGCAGGCGGCGCGGCGCCTTACCCGTCGCGCGAAACGCTGGCGAATTTCGTGGTGCTGCTCGATTTGCGTATGCCGCGCGTGGACGGTTTCGAGGTGCTGCGGCGGCTCAAGGGCGATCCGGCCACGGCCGCGGTGCCCGTGATCGTGCTGACGACCACCGACGACCCGCGCGAGATCGAGCGCTGTTACGAACTGGGCTGCAATGTGTACATTACGAAACCTGTCGAATATGACGCTTTCATCGAAGCCGTGCGGCGGCTCGGCTTCTTTCTCCAGGTCGTGAAGCTGCCGCCGGGTCATCGCTTTGTCATGCAGCCTTCAACGAACGCATGACGACACCGCCGAAACCGGCGGACGTTCGCGAATGGCACGGACGATACAACCGCTACAACAGAATTGCACTACGCATGGAACGAACACGCATGGAACGATGCGCGCAAACCAGTCCGGGGGGACGCGACGCGCATGAGTGAAGACGCTACGCTGCTCACCGGCGCGCACGTGCTCGTCGTCGACGACGACGAAGGCATCCTGCGCCTCGCCCGCAAGTCGCTCGTGCGCGCCGGCGCGCGCGTCGACACTTGCACCCGTGTCGCCGACGCGCGCGCGCTGCTCGCATCCGACCGGCCCAATGTCCTCGTGCTCGACTATCAACTCGACGGCGCGGAAACCGGCCTCGATTTTTTCCGTCGCCTGCGCGCCGACGACGTGCGCGTGCCGGCCATCCTCGTCACGGGTTTCACCGACGAATCGCGCGTGATCGCCGCGCTGCGTGCCGGTGTGTCGGACGTCGTGCCGAAGTCGGGCGATTATCTCGACTATCTGCCCGAAGCCGTCGCGCGCGTGCTCTCGCAAACGGAGCTGCAACGCGCATCGGACGAAGCCCTGCTGCTGCGCGATCGCGAGGAGCATTACCGCACGCTTTCCGAAGCGCTGCCGCACCTCGTGCTCACCTGCGGCGCCGACGGCGAATGCGATTTCCTCTCGAAGCAATGGCTCGACTACACGGGGCTCGGCCCGCAGCAATCGCGCGAAGCGCCGTCGCACGCGCTTGCATGGCTCGACGCCGTGCATCCCGACGACCGCGAGGAAATCCGCCGCACGTGGCTGGATGCCGCGAAAGGCGGCGCAGCCGAATACCGGCACGAGCTGCGCATCCGGCGGCACGACGGCGTGTACCGATGGTTCGATCTCCGAATCATTGCGATGCGCGACCCGCGCGGCGGCGTGAACAAGTATTTCGGCAGTTGCACCGACATCGACGCGCAACGCGAAGCGACCAAGGAACGCGAGCGTTTGCTCGCATCCGAGCAGGCCGCGCGCCAGGCCGCCGAAGAGGCGAACCGCGCGAAAGACCGTTTTCTCGCCATGCTGTCGCACGAGTTGCGCACGCCGCTCACGCCGGTGCTCGCGGGCACGCATCTGCTCGAACAGATTCCGGGCTTGCCCGAAGCCGCGCGCGAAGGCGTGCTGATGATCCGCCGCAATATCGAACTGGAAGCGCGGCTGATCGACGATCTGCTCGATCTCACGCGCGTGGCCAACGGCAAGCTGAGCCTCACGCTCGACGCCGTGAACGTGCACGAAGTGATCTCGGCCGTGCTCGACCTCTTTCACAGCGAGATCCAGACCAAGCAGCAGGAAGTGCATGTCGATCTGCGCGCGAGCCGGCATCATGTGCGCGGCGACCGCGCGCGCCTTCAGCAGATGCTCTGGAATCTCGTGCGCAACGCCGCGAAATTCACGCCCGACGGCGGCCACATTTACGTGCGCACGCGCGACGAACCCATGCAGGTCGAAATCGAAGTGGAGGACACCGGCATCGGTATCGCGCCGGAGCAGATCGGCAAGCTTTTTCGCGCGTTCGAGCAGGGCAGCCACAACCATACGCGCCAGTTCGGCGGCCTCGGGCTCGGGCTCGCCGTCACGCGCGCGCTCACCGAAGCGCATGGCGGGCGCGTGAGCGCGAAAAGTCCGGGCACGCATTGCGGGGCGACCTTCACGATCGTCTTGCCGACGGTGGAGGCGCCCGTCGTGACGCCGGCCGTCGCCGATTTGCACGCGCCGTATCTGGCGAGCGCGTTAAACATCCTGCTCGTCGAGGATCACGACGACACGGCCGAAGTGATGTCGCAACTGATACGCGCGCTCGGTCACGACGTGGCGGTGGCGGGCAGCGTGGCGGGCGCGCTCGCGCTTTCGGCGGCGGAGCGCTTCGATCTCGTCGTCAGCGACATCGGCTTGCCGGACGGCTCGGGCATCGACTTCATCCGCACGTTTCGCACGCATTCGACGGCGCCCGCGATCGCGCTCACGGGTTTCGGCACCGACGACGACGTGCGCCGCAGTATCGAGGCGGGTTTCACGGCGCATCTCACGAAGCCCGTCAACTTCCTCCAGCTCGAACGCCTGATCGAACAGGCCGTGGCCGCGCGCGCCACCGCCGAGCCCGGCGCCGCGCCCTGAATTCCCGCACGGGCCTGCCTTGGTGGAATCCATGAAAAAAAGCCCGCGCGGCGAAGGCCGGCACGGGCTTTTGCGGCGATTCCAGCGCGCTTGCGTGCGCTTGCGCGTGTGTTAGCGCGGCGTGTTCTTCAGCGAGTCGCGGATTTCGCGCAGCAGCAGCACGTCTTCGGGCGTGGGCGGCGGCGCGGCGGGCGCGGCTTGCTCGGGCTTGCGCAGCTTGTTGATGAATTTCACCATCAGAAAAATGATGAAGGCGAGGATGATGAAATTGATCAGCACGGTGATGAACGAGCCGTAGCCGAACACCGCCACGCCGGCGCCTTGCAGGTCTTTGTACGAGTCGGGATTGCCTTTGAACGACGCGGGAATCGCGCCGAGGCGGATGAACTGGTTCGAGAAGTCGAGGCCGCCGGTCACCACGCCGATGACCGGCATGATGAGATCTTTCACGACTGAATTGACAATGCTGGAAAATGCGCCGCCGATAATGACACCGACGGCGAGATCCATCACATTGCCTTTGACGGCGAATTCCTTGAACTCCTTGATCATGCTCATGAGCAGGCTCTCCATGAAGGGGGCGGCACGGGCTTGGGGACAAAACGCCGCATTCGCGCAATGATAGCGAACGCTCCCGTAACGCGGTAGCAATTTGACATTGCCTGACATTGCAAGGCAACGCCGACCGGCTGGCGATCGGCGTTCGCGGGCCGTGAAACCGGCTGCGAATTTGCCTGTGCGTGCAACGAAAGCTTCGGTCAGACGATGGTTTGCGGACGCACGTCGCGTGCCCATGGCAGCGCGGTTTGGCTAGCGTGCAAGCGCGATGTGCTCGTGAAACGTGGAGGAATCGGTGTTCGTGCCGCACAGTAGCACGCCCACGCGCTTGCCTTGCAGCGGGTCGCGCAACGGGCCGAGGAGCGCGGCCGTGGCCGCCGCGCAGGCCGGTTCCACAGCCAGCTTGAGCTGTTCGAAAAGCAGCCGCATCGCGCGGCGCAAGGCGTCGTCGGAGACCGTGACGATGCGCTCCACATGGCGGCGGCACAGCGTATAGCTGTATTGCTCGGTGTGCGGCGACATCAGCGAATCGGCAATCGAGTGCATGCGCGCCATGCGCACCGTGTGATTGGCCGCGAAACTCTGGCTCATCACGTTCGCGCCTTCCGGCTCCACGCCGTACACGCGCACGCCCGGATTCGCGAGCCGCAACGCCGTCGCCATGCCCGCGGCGAGACCGCCGCCGCCGATCGGCACGATCACCGCGTCGAGGTCGGGCGCCTGCGTGGCCCATTCGTAACCGAGCGTGGCCGTGCCGAGCACCGTGCGGTAGCCGTTGAAGGGATGCACGTAGTAGCGGCCTTCGTCGGTTTCGATGCGCCGCACGATGTCGAAGGCTTCCACGCTATTGGACGCCACGACGATCTCCGCGCCGAAACGCCGGCACTGCGCGATGCGCGCCTCGCCCGCCGTGCGAAACAGCACGACTTTCGCGCCGATGCCGAGCCGCATGGCCGCATACGCCACCGCGATGGCGTGATTGCCGCCCGAGACGCAGGTCACGCCCGCGCTGCGTTGCGCGGCGTCGAGCGCGAGCAGGTGCGTGAACGCGCCGCGCACCTTGAAACTGCCGCTCGCTTGCAGGAGTTCGAACTTGAAGTTGACGAGCGTGCCTTCGAGCGAAGCGAGGTCGTGGCGGTCGAACACGGGCGTGCGCACGAGCCACGGCGCGAGCGCGAAGTGCTGCGAAGCGATCTCGTCGAGCGTGGGAATCGGCTCGCCGTCGATGGTGGGGTCGGTGGGCAGCGGTGCGGCGGTGGACATGGCGCGGGTCGCTCCGTGCATCAGCGTGCGCGCGCGTCCACGGCCAACCCGCGTACGAGCTTGCGCAGAAAATTTTCGCAAGCCGCGAGTTGATCGAGCGAGACGAATTCGTTGGGCTTGTGCGCCTGCTGGATGTCGCCGGGGCCGCACACCACGCTCGGAATGCCGGCGTTCGCGAAAAGGCCCGCCTCCGTGCCGTAGGCGACCTTGCGGCGCGCGTCGTCGGCGGTGAGGGCGCGCACGAGTTGCGTGATCGCGGCCTGCTCGGCGGCGTCGAGTCCGGGAGCGGCGGCGACTTTCGTGAATTCGATGGCGCCCGCCGCGTTCTCGCGCTGCATCTTCGGCACGAGCGTTTCGCGCGCGTACTGCTCGATTCGCGCGAAGATCGCGTCGGGGTCGAGCGTGGGCAGATTGCGGAATTCGAACGCGAAGCGGCATTCGGCGGGCACCGTGTTCACGGCATTGCCGCCTTCGATCGTGCTCGTTTGCGCCGTGGTGAACGGCACGTCGTAAAGCTCGTCGAACGGGCCGTTGGCGCGGAATTCGTCGGCGATATCGCGAATGCGGCAAATGAGGCGCGCCGCGTATTCGATGGCGTTCAGGCCGCGCGGCGTGAGCGACGAATGCGCCGCGTGACCGCGCACGCAGCATTGATAGACGTTGATGCCCTTGTGCGCCACGATCGGCCGCATGCTGGTGGGTTCGCCGACGATGCAGCCCTCGGGCTTCACGCCGCGCTTCATCAGTTCCTCGATCATGAGCGGCGCGCCCACGCAGCCCACTTCCTCGTCGAACGACAGCGCGAAGTGCAGCGGTTTGGCGAGCTTCGTTTGCAGCATCTCGGGAACGAGCGAAAGCGCCGTGCCGATAAAGCCTTTCATGTCGCAGGTGCCGCGGCCGTAAAGCAGGCCGTCGCGAATCTCGGGCTTGAACGGGTCGCTATCCCACTTCTGGCCGTCCACGGGAACGACGTCGGTGTGGCCGGAGAGCACGATGCCGCCCTGGGTCGAGCCGTCGTGGGCGGGCAGCGTGGCGAACAGGTTGGCCCATTTGCCGTCGTGGCCGTAGGTGAGCGTGGCCTCGACGCCGCGCGCGCGCAGGTCGTCGCGCACGGTCTCGATCAGGCCGAGATTGGGATGGCGGCTGACCGTGTCCATCGACACGAGGCGCGTGATCCAGGCAAGCGCGGCAGGAAGTGAAGCAGTGGAGGCGGCGGATGGAGACTGCGCTGCGTCAGCGGCGTGGGACATGGTGAACTCCGGCTAGCGTGTGCGCTTCATCTTACCCAAAAAGAATCGGGCAGGCTAAGCCGGATGGCTGGCTGGTGCGGTGCAGCACGGTTTTGCCGCCACGATCGGCGCGACCGGCGGCCGTGCGCGGCAGGCGCGATGTCGATCGGCGTGAGTGGACACGCGCGGGAGAGACGCGCGGGAAGAAAGACGCGCAGGGGAAAGCGCGCAAACACGTGCAGGAAACACGCGAAAACGCCCGCGTGGACCGGCGATCCACGCGGGCGTCGGCAACATTGCCCACCGCGAGCGGTCAACGCGCGGCGTTGGCGCGCGGCGGCGAGCCGAGCGCGCGCAGCGTTTCCTTCACGGTGGCCACGCGCACGGCGAGATCGGGGCTGCGCGTTTCGATGCGCAACTTGTCCTGTCCCGCGAGCTTGATGTGCTTGTGCTTCTGCACCATCTCGATGATGCGCATGGCGTCGATCGGCGGATTGGGCACGAACTGCAAGCCGATCACAGCCTCGGCCGCGTCGATCTTGGTAATGCCGAGCGGCTTCGCGGCAAGGCGCAGGCGATGCGTTTCGATCAGCGCGTGCGCCTGCGGCGGCATCTTTCCGAAACGGTCGATCAACTCTTCCTGAATGCCGTCGATCGAATCGTCGTGCTCGCAGTTCGCAAGGCGTTTGTAAAGCGACAGGCGCTCCTGCACGTCGCCGCAATAATCGGCGGGCAGGATCGCGGGCGCATGCAGATTGATTTCCGTGGTCGCGGCGAGCGGCGCGTTCAGGTCCGGCTCGCGGCCGTCCTTCAGCGCCTTCACGGCGTCGTTGAGCATGTCGGTGTAAAGCTGGAAGCCGATTTCCTGAATCTCGCCCGACTGCTTGTCGCCGAGCACCTCGCCCGTGCCGCGAATTTCGAGGTCGTGCATCGCCAGATAAAAGCCCGAGCCCAGTTCCTCCATCTGCTGAATCGCTTCGAGGCGGCGCTGCGCCTGCTTCGTAAGCCCTTGCGGATCGTGTACGAGCAAATACGCATAGGCCTGATGGTGCGAGCGCCCGACGCGCCCGCGCAACTGGTGCAACTGCGCGAGGCCGAACTTGTCGGAGCGGTGGATCAGGATCGTGTTCGCGGTCGGCACGTCGATGCCGGTTTCGATGATGGTCGTACAGAGCAGCACGTTCGCGCGCTGACCCACGAAGTCGCGCATCACGGCTTCGAGTTCGCGTTCGTGCATCTGGCCATGCGCCACCGCGATGCGCGCCTCGGGCACGAGCGCTTCGAGCATCGCGCGGCGATTCTCGATGGTTTCGACTTCGTTGTGCAGGAAGTACACCTGGCCGCCGCGCTTGAGTTCGCGCAGCATCGCTTCGCGAATCACGCTGTCTTCCTCGCGGCGCACGAAGGTCTTGATCGCCAGACGCTTTTGCGGCGCCGTGGCGATCACCGAAAAATCGCGCAGGCCTTCGAGCGCCATGCCGAGCGTGCGCGGAATCGGCGTGGCGGTGAGCGTGAGCACGTCCACCTCCGCGCGCAGCGCCTTGAGCGCTTCCTTCTGACGCACGCCGAAGCGGTGTTCCTCGTCGATGATCACGAGCCCGAGGCGCTTGAACTGCACGTCGGACGACAGCAGCTTGTGCGTTCCGATCACGATGTCCACGCTGCCGTCGTTGATCTGCTGGATCGCGCTCGACACTTCCTTCGCCGTCTTGAAGCGCGAGAGTTCCGCGATGCGCACGGGCCAGTCGGAAAAGCGGTCGGTGAAGGTTTGCGTATGCTGCTCGGCGAGCAGCGTGGTGGGCGAGAGAATCGCGACCTGCTTGCCGCCCATCACGGCGATGAAGGCCGCGCGCAACGCCACTTCGGTCTTGCCGAAACCCACGTCGCCGCACACGAGGCGGTCCATCGGCTTGCCGCTCGTCATGTCGCCGATCACGGCCGCGATGGCCGCGGCCTGGTCGGGCGTTTCCTCGAAGCCGAAGCTCTCCGCGAACTTCACGTAATCCTTCGGTTCGAGCGCGAACGCGTGGCCTTCGCGCGCGGCGCGGCGTGCATAGAGGTTCAGCAGCTCGGCGGCGGTGTCGCGAATCTGCTGCGCGGCCTTGCGGCGCGCCTTTTCCCACTGGCCCGAGCCGAGCGCGTGCAGCGGCGCGCTATCGGGATCGGCGCCGCTGTAGCGCGAGATCACGTGCAGTTGCGAAACCGGCACATAGAGCTTGCTGCCGTTCGCGTATTCGAGGTGCAGGAATTCGGTGTCGCCTTCGCCGAGATCCATCGTCACGAGGCCGTGATAGCGGCCGATGCCGTGCTGCGCGTGTACGACCGGATCGCCCACTTTCAGCTCGGAGAGGTCGCGCACCATCGAATCGACGTTGCTTGCCTGTTCCTGGCGCCGGCGGCCCGCGCGGCGCGCGAGCGGGCCGTACAGCTCGGTTTCGGTGATGACGGCGAGTTTCTCGCCCGGCAGCGCAAAGCCCGTGGACAACGGCGCGACGCCGAGCACGAAGCGCTCGTCGCTCGTGAGCCAGTCTTCGAAACTGTCGGCGGAAGCGGGGCGCAGGCGATTGTCGGCAAGCAGTTGGGCGATGGTCTCGCGCCGGCCTGCCGATTCGACCGCGAACAGCACGCGGTTTGGCGTGGTGTCCAGATACGCGCGCAGCGAGGCGAGCGGATCGTCGGCATGACGGTCGATCGCGAGGCCCGGCAGCGGCACGGCCCAGCCGCCTTCGCTCGCGGCGGGCAGCACGAGGCGCGCGAACGGCTTGGCGAGCGTGAAGAAGTCTTCGTCGGTCAGGAACAGGCGCTTCGGTTCGAGAATCGGGCGCTCGCGGTCATGCGAGAGAAAGCTGTGGCGCTGCTTCGTGTCGTTCGTGAAGCGGCGGATCGACGCTTCGAGATCGCCGGAAAACACCAGTTGCGCGTTGTCGGGCAAGTAGTGGAATAGCGTGGCCGTGTCTTCGAAAAAGAGCGGCAGATAGTATTCGATGCCCGCGGAAGGCACGCCGTTGCCGATGTCCTTGTAGAGCGGCGCGCGGCTCGGGTCGCCTTCGAACACTTCGCGCCAGCGGCTGCGAAACGCCGTGCGCGAGGCTTCGTCGAACGGAAATTCGCGGCCCGGCAAGAGCCGCACGTCCTTGACCGGATAGAGGCTGCGCTGGCTGTCCGGGTCGAACGCGCGGATCGAATCCACCTGATCGTCAAACAGGTCGATACGGTACGGCAGGGGCGAGCCCATCGGAAAGAGGTCGATCAGCGAGCCGCGCACGCAGTATTCGCCGGGCCGCACCACCTGGCTCACATGCTCGTAGCCGGCGAGCGTGAGCTGCGACTTGAGCTTCGCTTCGTCGAGCCGCTCGCCTTGCGAGAACGAGAACGTGTAGGCGGCCAGGAACGAGGCCGGCGGCATGCGGTAGAGCGCCGTCGTCGCGGGAACGATGAGGACGTCGCAGCGGCCTTCGCCGAGATCGTGCAGCGTCGCGAGGCGCTCGGAAACGAGATCCTGGTGCGGCGAAAACGTGTCGTACGGCAGCGTTTCCCAATCCGGCAGCAGGCGCACGCGCGCGCCCGGCGAGAAGAACGGGATTTCCTGCGCGAGCCGCTGGGCGTCCACGGCGCTGGCGCAGATCACGGCCAGCAGCGGCGCCGCGCCCGCCCGCGCGCTTGCGGCCTCGCGGTAACGGGCGATCAGGAGCGCATCGGACGAGCCGTGCGTGCCGTCGAATGCGTAGCGCTGCCCCGGCTTGACGACGGCAACGGGAGACGGCGACGCGGACGGTGACTGCGGGGAAGCGGCGGTATCGGGCATAGGCTACGGGTGGAGCGTCGCGCAAGCTGCTCGCGCGCACGCTCGGGTTGTATCGGCAATCGGTATCTACGTATCTTGCGAAGCTGCGAATCCACACGCGGCCCCGGCGCTTCGGCGTTCTTCGGCCGGCGAGGCGGGGCACGGGCTCGGGACACGCAATGTAGCCCAAAAAGTTTGGGGCCGGATTCCGGCGTTCAAGGGCGACAATCGTTCGCGAACGTTGCATCGGCCGATTTTTGCGGATTGCTTCGCGGGTTGTCGCCGATTTCGTCCGAAAAACGAAAGAATGCGGCACCCAACTTTGATCGGACGCCGCGCGCGCGGCGCTCGCACGACCGGCCGACGCCCGAATCGCGCCAAATCCGTGGCAATTCGGTGCGCCGTTGCGGTCAAAGGCCGTGCCGACCAGGGACCTATTATAAAATCCGTCCTTTACTTTGACTCATGCGGTTCGCGATTCCGTGACATCACGCCTTTTTGCCCTGATTCCGTGCGCCGGCACCGGCAGCCGATCGGGGTCGGCCATGCCGAAACAATATCGAATCGTCGCCGGACGTGACCTCCTGCACTTTACGCTCGCCGCTTTCGGCGCCTGCCCGGAGTTCGCGCAGACGCTCGTGGTGATTTCGCCCGACGACGCCTGGTTCGACGCCGCGCGCTTCGACGGCTTGCGCTTTGCCGCGCGCCGCTGCGGCGGCGCTTCGCGTCAGGCCTCCGTGTACAACGGGCTGGGCGCGCTGAGCGAATTCGGCGCGCGCGACGACGACTGGGTGCTCGTACACGACGCGGCGCGCCCCGGCATCACGCCCGGCCTGATCCGCACGCTCGTGGACACGCTCAAGGACGACGCCGTGGGCGGCATCATGGCGCTGCCCGTGGCCGACACGCTCAAGCGCGTGACCGCCGAAGCCTGCGCCGCGCCGGGCGCGCGCATCGCCCGCACCGAAGCGCGCGACGGCCTTTGGCAAGCGCAAACGCCGCAGATGTTTCGCATCGGCATGCTGCGCTCGGCGATCGAGCGCGCGCAACAGGAAGGCCACGACCTCACCGACGAAGCCAGCGCGATCGAATACGTCGGCCATACGCCGCGCCTCGTGCAGGGCAGCCTGCGCAATTTCAAGGTGACGTACCCCGAAGATTTCGCGCTCGCCGAAGCGATCCTGAACGGTCCCGCGCAATAAGCGTCGTCGAGCGATCGTCGACCTCGCGCCATTTCTTCATCAACCGGAAACCCCACATGGACATCAGAATCGGACAGGGCTACGACGTGCATGCGCTCGTGCCGGGACGCCCGCTCGTCATCGGCGGCGTGACGATTCCCTACGACCGCGGCCTGCTCGGCCATTCGGACGCCGACGTGCTGCTGCACGCGATCACCGACGCGCTGTTCGGCGCGGCCGCGCTCGGCGACATCGGCCGCCATTTCCCGGACACCGACAAGCAGTTCTACGGCGCCAACAGCCGCGTGCTGCTGCGCGAATGTCTGCGCCGCGTGCAGGACGCGGGCTTCACGCTCGTCAACGTGGATACCACCGTGATCGCGCAGGCGCCGAAGCTCGCGCCCCATATCGAGGCGATGCGCGCGACCATTGCCGAGGACCTGCAACTGCCGGTCGATCGCGTGAACGTGAAGGCCAAGACCAACGAAAAGCTCGGCTATCTCGGCCGCGGCGAAGGCATCGAAGCGCAAGCGGCCGTGCTGCTCACTCGCGCCTGAGCGACATTTTTACCCTTGTTTTCAAGGGTAAAAATTACGCGGCGCGCAGCTCGCGTGCCCGCCTCTCCTGAAACGGCGACGGTTGCGGCTGCAACGATCGGCTTTTTTCTTGCCGATTAATTTTCGTTTTTTTCGCCCTCATACTAAGTCCTCAACCGGAAGCGGGGAGGGCGATGACGGGAATCGAAAAACGCGTGAAAGGCCTGGACGGCCTGCGGGCCATCGCGGTCGTGCTCGTGTTCCTCTCGCACAAGGCGCACGTCGATGCCGTCGACGCGGGCAAGATCGGCGTATGGCTGTTTTTTCTGATCAGCGGTTATCTGATCATCGGCGAGCTGCATCGCAACCGGCTACGTATCGAAGCGCAGGGCGCGCGCCGCGCCGCGCTGCTCTACGTGTTCTTCATGAAGCGCGCGCTGCGTATTTTCCCCGTTTACTACCTGCTGCTGATTGCGCTCGCCATCGCGCACGCGAGCTTCTATCAGCGCGACGTCGAGCTTGGGCTCGCATGGCATTTCGTATTCCTCTCCAATTACTGGATCGGCGTGGTGCACGACGGCTGGCCGGGCACCGTTTCGCATTTCTGGAGCCTTGCGGTCGAGCAGCAGTTCTATCTCGTCGCGCCGTTCGCGCTGCTGTTCGTGCGGGCGGCGCGGCATGGGCTGCTGTGCGCGATGGTGATCGGCGCGGCGGCCGTTGCGCATCTCATGCTTTATGCCGACGGCGCCATCGAGCCGCTCATCTACGCTTTCTCGCTGTGGAACTTCGCGATGCTCGCGTTAGGCGGCGTATTGGCGATTGGCGGTTCGCGCGTGACGGTGCGCTCGCGCGCGGCGAGCGCCGCGTGGCTCGCGGCCGCGTCGGCGGCGGTGGCCGCTTTCGCGTTGGCGCGCGCGAACTGCGCCGCATGTGAGGCCAACCCGGCGCGCGTGGGCGCATTGATGCCAGGCGTGCTCGACATCGCGCTCGCGCTTGCCCTGGCCGCGCTCTTTCTCTGGCTCGTGCGGCGGCAAGACAGCGTGCTCGTGGCCGCGCTCGAAGCGCGCCCGCTCGCGTATCTCGGCACGATCAGCTACGGCTTCTATCTCTTTCACAACCTCGTGCCGTCGCGGCTGGGCGTCGCGCCCGGCTTCTACGCGCGCCTGCACTTGCCCGACGCCGCGCAAACGCTCGTCGCGCTCGTGTTGCAATTCGCGCTCGCCGTGCTGCTCGCGCATCTCTCGTGGCAGTTGCTGGAAAAGCGCGTGCTCGAATGGAAGCGGCCGCTCGAGGCGGCCATCCGCAACCGTCTGCCCGCGCGCGCCGCGGCGGACCCGACCTGAGGCCGCGTCATGCAAGCCAAACGCCGCGCTAAAGCGTCGCGCCGCCGACTTCGCGGCCGCCGGGGCACAATTCGCCGGTGCGCAGACCATCGAGCACGCGCAGGACTTCCTCGGCGCTGCGTCCGACGTTCAGGTTGTTCACCGTGACGTGCTGGATGGTGTTGTCGGGATCGACGATAAAGGTCGCGCGCAACGCCACGCCCGCTTCCTTGTCGCGTATGCCGAGCTGGTCGATCAGTTCGCCCTTGGTGTCGCCGAACGAGTAGTGATTGAGCCGGTTCAGTTCGGGATTCTCGCGGCGCCACGCGAGCTTCACGTATTCGTTGTCGCAACTGCCGCCGAAGATCACGGCTTCGCGGTCGTCGAATTCCTTGATGAGACGCGCGAACGCCACGATCTCGGTCGGGCACACGAGCGTGAAGTCCTTCGGGTAGAAGTAGATGATCTTCCACTTGCCGGAAAAGCTCTGCTCGGTGAGTTCGGCGAACGCCGACTCGCCGTTTTCCTCGGGATGATTGAAGCCGGGCTTCGCGGCCGTGACGGTGAAGGCTTCGAGCTTGTCGCCGACGGTTTTCATGGCGGAAATCCTCAAGAAGAAAATGCATCCGGACGCCGGGTGCGTCCTTCCTGAAATCGATTGTGGCAAAAGCGGGCGGCGCGTGCCGCGAGCGCGCCGCCCGCCGACGCCGCCCGCCACGTCGAACGGCGCGAGAGGGCGAGTCCTAGACGGTCGCGCCCTTGGCGAGCGGGAATTCGATCGTCACTTCGAGGCCGGGGCCGGGCAGGCGGTTGCGCAGCCGCAGCGCGCCGCGATAACGGCCCACGAGCCGCTGCACGATGGCCATGCCGAGACCGGTGCCGTTGGCCTGCGTGCGCGCCGTGTCGACACGGTAGAACGGCCGCGTGACGAGCGAAAGCTGGTCCTCGGGAATGCCGGGGCCTTCGTCGACCACGGACAATTCCACGCGCGAATGCGACACGCGCGTTTCGAGCATGATGTGCGGAATGCCGTCGGTTTCGCTCGCGCCGTACTTGCGCGCGTTCTCGATCAGATTGCCGACCACGCGGCGCATGTCGGTGTCGTCGGCTTCGATCATGGCCGAAGGCGCGAGCCGCGTGATGAGGCGCACGCCGTCCTCGCTCGCCATGCGCGCGGCCATTTCGCCCGCGATCACGGAAAGGTCGACGCGCTCGGTCACGCGCTGGGAAGGCCGCGCGTAGTCGAGGAAACGGCCGATGATCATGTCCATCTGCTCGATGTCGTCGATCATGGCGTCCTTGGTCGCCTGGTCGGACGGGCTCATCTCGGTTTCGAGCCGCAGCCGCGCGAGCGGCGTGCGCAGGTCGTGCGAGATGCCCGCGAGCATGAGCGCGCGGTCGGCCTCCAGTTGCTCGAGGTCGCGCACCATCTGGTTGAACGAGCGATTGGTTTCCGCCGCCACGCCCATGCCGCTTTCGGGCAACTGCGCGGGCGATTGCCCCGAGCCGACCATGCGCGCCGACATGGCGAGCCGCGCGAACGGCCGGTTCACGAGACTCGTGATGAAGGCCGCGCCGAACAGCGAGAGCGCGAGCGCCGAGATGCCCCATCCCACCCATTGCAGGCCCGTCACGTTGTCGAGCTGATCGCGGTCGAGCGCGACCCAGTAATCGTCGTCGTCGATCTTGAAGCTGATCCACACGCCCGGAATGTCGTTCACGGACTGGGCGATCACGGTGTCGTCGCCGAGCCGCCCGCGAATGTCGTGTTCGATCAGACGATTGAGCGATTCGTCGGGCTGGAGCTTGTATTTGTCCGTCGATTCGCGCGGGTACACGCGCACGCCTTCGTTGCTTTCCAGATCCTGAAGCAGCGCGCGGCGCAGGTCGGGATCGGAATAGAGCAGCGCCGTGCGCGTGAGCTTGACCACGGCGACGAGTTGAAGCGCCACGCGCTGCGCGCGCGGCTCCCGCTCGATCACGCGAAAGCTCTGGAACCAGGCCGCGAGACTGACCGCGATAAGCAGCGCGATGAGCAGGAAGGTGCGCCAGAACAGGTCGCCGAACGCGAGCGTCAGCAGCCGGCGGTCAATCCGCATGAATCCTTCCTGTCAACTGATGAGCCACGAACGACACCCGGCGCACAGCGGTGCTGCGGGCGCCATCAAGCCGCGCCGTCGGGGATGAAGACGTAGCCGAGACCCCAGACCGTCTGGATGAAGCGCGGGCTGCCGGGATCGGGCTCGATGAGCTTGCGAAGGCGCGAGATTTGCACGTCGAGGCTGCGGTCGAACACTTCGTATTCGCGGCCGCGCGCGAGTTCCATGAGCTTTTCGCGCGAGAGCGGCTGGCGCGGATGACGCGCGAACACCTTGAGCACGGAAAATTCGCCCGTGGTGAGCGGAATTTCCTGGCCGGCCTTGGTGAGCGTGCGGGTGGCGAGGTTCAGCGCGAATTCGCCGAACTCGAACACTTCGGTGGTTTCGGACGGCGCGCCCGGCAGTTCCGAAGGCGCCTGGCGGCGCAGCACCGCGTGAATGCGCGCGACGAGTTCGCGCGGGTTGAAGGGCTTGGGCAGATAGTCGTCGGCGCCCATTTCGAGGCCCACGATGCGGTCGACGTCCTCGCCCTTCGCGGTGAGCATGATGATGGGCGTACGGTCGTTGCTGCCGCGCAGGCGCCGGCAGATCGACAGCCCGTCTTCGCCGGGCAGCATGAGGTCGAGCACGAGCAGGTCGAAGCGCTCGCGCACCCAGAGCTTGTTCATTGCCGGAGCGTTCTCGGCAACATATACGTTGAAACCTTGCTCGCCGAGGTAGCGGCGCAGCAGGTCCCGCAGGCGGGGATCGTCGTCGACGACGAGAATTTTGGACGGGTTCTTGGTTTCCATGCCTGGCATCTTAGCGCGATTGGATAGAAGTAAGAGTTTGCACTGATTATGAGGTTACAGTCAGTTACAAAATTTACCCGGGCTGTGCTACGGCATCAAGCACTGACAGATAGACTTCTTTACGTTCGGCGGCTGTTCGGTAGATACTTCATTCGATTTTCCACTCCTGCCCGCAAAAATTCCGGGTCTGCACATGTATTCGAGGTAGCCGTTTGCCGCGTCAAGAAGGGAACAATACGATGGGAGGGGTAAGGCCGACAATGCGCCACACCATGATTGCACTGGCGCTGGCCGGTGGCGTGGTGGTTGCGTTTGAATCGGCGCCAGCCAGAGCCCAGCCTTCCGCGGACCGGTACGAGAATTCACAGCCGATGGGCCGCGCGCCGGGCGGCAAATTCTCGATGCGGCGCGTTCGCGGCGAGGCGCCGCCGCGTCCCGCCTCCGACCTCAATCAGCGCGCCGCCGTGCCGCCCGACCTCGACCAGCGCCGCCGCGACGGCCACATGACGCCTGACGAGCGCCGCCTCTTGCGTCAACATATCGAAGACGCCGTACGCGAGCTGTACAAGCGCTAGACACGCGCCAGGCGCCGCGTTCGCCGTTCCCGCTGTTTTCCGTCGGTTCCCGCAATTTCCCCGCCGTTCTCTCAGTCGTTTCTTAGTACGCCCCTCGTACTAAACGTGTTTTCCGCCTTGAATATTCCCGCGATACGTGCGCAATGCCGCGATATCGACAAAGCACGTCCGCGCGAAACAAGCATTACGACGTATTACGTCAAAACGGTCAAAGCGCTGAAAAGACGCACTGAAAAATCCGGTTGCAATTGCGCGGCGCGCCGCCGTCAACATTCGCTCGCACGCAGCCGTTAAGCCGCTACCTTGGTGACTCGCGCGTGCTGCATCGGCGCGCCTCATTTTCATGAGCGAAACCCGCCGCCATTCATCGCGCGTTGCGCCGCAAGCGAACGCCGCGCCCGACGAAGCCACGCTCGTCGACGCCGACGACGCGCGTCATCTGCTCGTTCGAACGGGCTTCGCGCCGCGTGCCGAAGAGGTCGCGCCTTACGTCGGCCTCGCGCGCGCGGACGCCGTGGCGCGCGTGCTGGCCACGGCTCGCACGGAACCCGTCGTGCCGATGCCCGCGTGGGTCGCGCAATTGCCGCCGAGCCGCGAGCAACGCCGCGCCTGGACGCCCGAGGCGCGTCTCGCGGAGCAGCGCGAGCGCGGTGCGCACTACGATGAACTACGCGCGTGGTGGGTGCGCGAGATGCTCGTCACGCCTTCGCCGCTGACGGAGCGCATGACGCTTTTCTGGCACGGTCATTTCGCGTGCGGACAGGACAAGGTGGGCGAGCCACGGCTGATGGCCGCGCAGAATGCGACGCTGCGGCGCGGCGCGCTCGGCAGTTTTGCGTCGATGCTGCACGCCGTCGCGAAAGATCCCGCCATGCTGCTTTATCTCGATGGCGCAAGCAATCGCAAGGGCCGCCCCAACGAGAATTTCGCGCGCGAGGCGATGGAGCTTTTCACGCTCGGCGAAGGGCAATACACGCAGCGCGACGTGACCGAAGCGGCGCGCGCCTATACGGGCTGGAACCTCGACCCCGACACCTCGGCGTTCGTCTGGCGCGCCGATCTTCACGACGACGGCGAGAAGACCGTGCTCGGGCGCACCGGCGCCTTCGACGGCGACCAGGTGCTCGACATCCTGCTCGCGCAGCCGCAAACTGCGCGATATGTTTGCGCGAAACTATGGCGCGAGTTCGTGAGCCCGCAGCCCGACGACGCACAACTCAGCGACGTGGCCGACCGCTTTCGCGCGAGCCGCTATGACGTCAAAGTGGCGCTCGGGGCGCTGCTGCTCACGCCCGCGTTCTGGGACGAAGCCAATCGCGGGGTGCTGGTCAGCTCGCCGGTGGAATTCATCATCGGCACGATGCGGCGTTTCGAGGTTGCGTACGGCGACACCTTGCCGCTCGCGCGTCGTTCGGCGGCGCTGGGCGAAAATCTCTTCTATCCGCCGAACGTGAAGGGTTGGCCCGGCGGCGCGGCGTGGATCAACAGTTCGACTTTGCTTTCGCGCAAGCAGTTTGTCGATGCGCTCTTTCGTGCGACGGAGGCGGCGCGGCCCGCGAAGCCGCATGCGGCCTCCGAGGCGAAGAAAAGCGCGGCTTCCGACCTGACCGCGAACGCCGCAATGAACGGCGCGGGGCGCAACGCGATGCAAGGCGGCATGCGTTTCGATCTCGACGGCTGGCTCGCGCATTTCGGTCTGGAAGCCGATACCGTGCCGGCGCTTTCGGCACAGTTGCAGATGCAACACGCCGTGCTGCCGCTTGCGCCCGTGGACGCGATCGCGGCCGGCAGCAATGCGGGTGCGTATCTTCAGGCGCTCCTGATGGACCCGGTTTATCAGCTCAAGTAGACGCGGCAACGTGCCGGCGATCCGCGTGCTACTCATTGACGGCACCCGCTGCCGCCGCCCCCAACCACGAGGCGATGCATGAAACGACGCGATTTTCTGACGGCTTCCGCCATGGCGGCCACCTCGCTCTGGCTCCCCGGCGCGGCGCGCGCGCAAGCCGTGGGCGAGATGCGCGGCGTGCAGGACGCGCACAATGCGCGCCGCTACGACAACCTGCTGATCCTCGTCGAGTTGAAGGGCGGCAACGACGGTCTCAACACCGTCATTCCCTACGCCGATCCGCTATACGGACGTTATCGGCAGAACATCGGCATCGCGCGCGAGCAAGTGTTGCAGCTCGACGAACGCACGGCGCTGCATCCGTCGCTCGCGCCGCTCATGCCGATGTGGCGCGCGCACGAACTCGCGATCGTGCAGGGCGTGAGCTATGCGCAGCCGAACCTCTCGCATTTCCGCTCGATCGAGATATGGGACACGGCTTCACGCGCCGACGAATATCTGCGGGAAGGCTGGCTTACGCGCGCATTCGCGGGCGCGCCCGTGCCGCCCGGTTTCGCCGCCGACGCACTCGTGCTCGGCAGCGCCGAAATGGGGCCGCTCGCGAACGGCGCGCGCGCCATCGCGCTCGTGAATCCGGCGCAGTTCGCGCGCGACTCGCGCTTGGTCACGCCGGTCGCGCTCAAGGAACGCAATCCGGCGCTCGCGCATATTCTCGACGTCGAAAACGACATCGTGCATGCCGTCGATCAGCTACGGCCGCGCGCGGGCGGTTATGCGTTGAAGACCTCGTTTCCGCAGGGCGCATTCGGCGCGTCGATCAAGACCGCGCTGCAGGCGCTCGCGTCGGGCGACACGCCGCAAGGCGCGCCGGTGCCGGGGCACGGCGTCGCGGCCATTCGTCTCACGCTCAACGGTTTCGACACGCATCAAAACCAGCCGCAACGTCACGCCGATCTGCTGCGCCAGTTCGCCGAAGGCATGGTCGCCCTGCGTGCCGCGCTCGTGGAACTCGGGCGCTGGAATCGCACGTTGATCGTCACCTATGCGGAATTCGGGCGGCGCGTACGCGAGAACCAGAGCCGCGGCACCGATCACGGCACGGCGGCCGCGCATTTCGTTTCGGGCGGTCGTGTGGCGGGCGGGCTGTACGGCGAGGCGCCGCAGCTCGCGCGGCTCGACGGCAACGGCAATTTGCCCGTGAGCGTCGACTTCCGGCAAATCTATGCGACGGTGCTCGGGCCGTGGTGGGGGCTCGACGCGCGGGCGGTGTTGCAGCAGCGTTTCGAGCCGCTGCCGCTGCTGCGCGCTTGATGCGGGGCAGCCCGGCAGGGGATTCGAAATTGATTGGGAGAGCGTACTAATTGCGGCGCGCGGCGCGCCACGCGATCCAGAGCTTGCGGATCGGCGTAAGCGCGATCTGTTGATGCAGCACCTGAAACTGCTCGCGTTCCACTTCGTCGAGAAGCGCGAGTTCGAGCGCTGCGAGCGCACGCAGGCAGCGCTGATCGCGGCGCGCATCGGCGGGAATCGCGTTCAGCGCGGCGTGTACGCCTTCTCTTGCGCGCGCCGTCTGAAACTGCATGAGTTCCGTGAATTCGGCGCTGTAACGGCGATTGATGAGATCGGCGGCCGTGACGTTGTAGCGCTGCAATTCGTCGATGGGAATATAGATGCGGCCGTGGCGCGCGTCGTTGCCGATCTCGGGTACGAACTGCGCCATCGCGAGCGCGGTGCCGAGCGGCGCCGCCCAGCGTTCGGCGTCGCGGCGTGCTGCCTCGCTGCTCGCGCTTGCTTGCGCGACGAGTGTGACGAACGTGCCGCCCACGCCGTTCGTGTAGCGGCGCAGATTCGGCAGATCGAGATAGCGCGCCTGTTCGAAATCCATCTCGAAGCCCGCAAGCAGCGCCTGCAAACCCGGATAGATCGCGCCCGCATCGCCAAGGTGCCGGGCCAGTGCCTTCGTGACCGGATGCGACGGATTGCCGGCCGCGAGCGCGGCCAGTTCCTTCTGCCACCAGGCGAGCTTCGTGCGGCCAACCGTGGGGTCGCTCGTTTCCTTCGCGGTTTCCTCCAGTTCGCGGCGCAGCGCGAAGAGGGCGGTCAACAGCGGCTGGCGCGCGGCGCTGGCCTGACGCAGCGCGTAATAGCTGCCCGATCCGGGAGGCGCCGCTTTTTGCTGGCAGTAATCGTCGAAATTCACGGCGTTGGGAATGTGGGGCGATGCCGTGCGTGCCGCGGTGAACGCGCGCCGCGAAGGCGAAGCGGCGATTCTAGCATCGGCCCATGTTTCGGGCCGGGCGGGGTGCAGACAAGCGCGGGGCAATCGGTTAGAATCTCGCGCTTGCACCTTCGGGGCGGGCGGAAATCGAGGCCCGGAACGTCGAGTCGTCGTCGGGATTTTGGGGGATTCGATCGAAACCTCACCGAGCGGCAGCAGTAAAGCGCGAGATTCGCGTGAGTGGCGAAATTGGTAGACGCACCAGGTTTAGGTCCTGACGCCCGCAAGGGTGTGCCGGTTCGACTCCGGCCTCACGCACCACAATGAAAAAGGCCACGTACCCAACGAGCGGTACGTGGCCTTTTTGTTTTTCGCGAACTGTTTTCCCGGCTTCGCCTGCATGGCGCGGCCGGGGCAACGCCATCGAATCCGCTTATCGCCTTTGCGGTCTCAGGCTTCGGGCTGTATCGCCTCGATGACCTTGTCGAGCGCGCGTGCGAGTGCGTCGCGCTCGCTCTCGTCGAGGCTCGCGAACAAGTCGACGTTCCATTTGCGCGCGATCGGCATGACCTTGCGGTACAACTCGCGGCCTTCGGTGGTGAGCGAGACCAGCACGAGACGGCCGTCCTGCTCGCTCGTCTCGCGGCTCAGCAAACCGCGGCGCATCAGCGCCTCGGCCGCGCGGCTCGCCTGGCTCTTGTCGAGATTCGCGTGCCGCGCCAACTCCATCACGGAAAATGGGCCGAACGCGCCCACGGCCGCGATGAGCCGCGCCTCGGGCAACGTGATGCCGAGCTTCGACTGATAACGTTCCGATGAGCCCCGTTCGGAGAGCTTGTTGAGGACATGCAGCCGATAGGTCAGGAATTGTTCGAGTCCGGCTTTGCTTGCCTTCATGGGAGTCCTGGTCTGGTCGCGTGGGAAGGGCGCGAGCGGGTCGCGATTCTTGTGATTGTTGTCCCTTCCCGGCCACGGGTCAACGCGTCGAAACCCTTGTGCCGCCCGCTCGATATGCGCACGAATCTATTAATCGCTTACTGCGGAACGTTGCGCGGAAAACATGTGCCGGATCGGCCGATGACGCCCGATAACACCCGACAACACCGAGTCAGGCGCGTGCGGGCGAGCCGTATCTCAGCCGCGTCAATTGCTCGGCTTCGTTCGCGAGCAGGCGCGCGGCGTCGCGAATCGCGGTGTCGAGCGTGATCGGGCCGGGCGCGGGCGAGAAGCAGCCCGCGAAATGCCCGGCGAGGCGCGGCAGCGCCGCCGGGTCGACGGCGCCCGACAGCAGCGTGGCCGGCACGCCCGCCGCCGCCGCGTGACGGCATGCGATGAAGGGCGCCTTGCCGTGCAAGGTTTGCACGTCCGAGCGGCCTTCGCCCGTGATGAGCCAGTCGGCGTTCGAAAGCGCTTCGTCCAAACCGATGGTGCGCGCAACGACTTCCGCGCCCGGCTCGAAGCTCGCGCCCAGCATGCGCAGCGCGAAGCCGAGTCCGCCCGCCGCGCCCGAGCCCGCTTCGTCGCGCATGCGGCGGCCGAGCGCCGCTTCGAGCAGATCGGCGAAACGGCCTAGCGCCGCGTCGATCGGCGCGACCTGTTCGGGCGTCACGCCTTTTTGCGGGCCGAACACGGCGGTGGCGCCGTGATCGCCGGTGAGCGGATTGTCGACGTCGGACATGCCTACGAAGGTCGTCTCGCGCAACCGCGCGTCGAGGCCGGAAACGTCCACGCGCGCCACGCGCGCGAGCGCTTCGGGGGTGGCTTCGAGCGCGTTGCCTTCGGCGTCGAAGAGGGCGAGGCCCAAGCCCGCGAGCAGGCCCGCGCCGCCGTCGTTCGTGCTGCTGCCGCCGAGCGCCACATAGAAACGCCGCACGCCTTCGTCGAGCAACGCGCGAATGGCTTCGCCCATGCCGCGCGTGCTGCGCGCCGCGACGGGCACGCCCATGCCGACCGGGTCGGTGATGCCGACGATTTCGGCCGTTTCGACGATCGCGCTGCCGTCGTGAAGCAGGCCGACGGTCGCGTCGCGCCGCGCGCGCGCCGCGCCTTCGACGTTCATCGTGCGGCGCTCGCCGCCCACGGAAAGCATGGCGTCGAGCGTGCCTTCTCCGCCGTCGGCCATCGGGCGAATGCGGATGTCGGCGTCGGCGCGCACGCGGCGAATGCCTTCGGCAATCGCGGCGGCGACCCCGTCCGCGCTAAGCGAGCCTTTAAAAGAATCGGGAGCAATGACGACAACGGGAGCGTCGATCGACGTGTTCGGCATGGTGTCTCGTCTGGAAGAGTCATGGGAGCGGCTGCGGCCGGCGGGGCTTCCGGCGCGAGCGTTAGCTTAACAGTCTTGCCGCGTGCGCTGGATACGGGCCGGGCGATAGCGCGCATCGGCGCGGAGCATGGCGTTTGGCTCCCGGGCACGGCCACGGCAAGGCACGCGCTGCGCAGCAGGCCCAAGCGGGGCGAAAGTCGACCGCCGCGCGCCAAAAGCGCGCCCGATACGGCCTTTTTTCGCCGTGTTTTCGCACGATTTGCGCACTGGAACGCCAATTCCTCAGAGTCCGGGAAATAGTTTGCTAAAATACTTGGCTCTTTTGACGGAACCGCACCGCAAACCGCTCACTTCGGCGCAGTTGGCCCGCGCAGTTGGCCCGGTAAATGAACGTGAACGGATTGAACGTGAACGGGTCGGCGGGCTGTTCCGGAACGTGCGCCGCCGGCGTCGCGCCTCAAGCCGAAAACGGCTCCTGGCAGACATGCGGGCGTTGCGCACCGAGACGCAGGCGTTGCGGATGGCCGCATCGGAATGCGGCGCGCAAAGATCACAGATTACTGAATTCGCTCGATTAATTTTAGGACGATTGAAGCCATGGCTAACGTTGTTGAGAACCTCGGCAAGCTCGAACGCCGCGTGACGATTTCCCTGCCGAAGGATGCCGTGCAGAAAGAAGTCGATTCGCGCATTCGTCAACTCTCGAAGACCGTGCGCATGCCGGGTTTCCGCCCGGGCAAGGTGCCGCTCAAGATGGTCGCGCAGCAGTATTCGGGCCAGGTGGAAGCCGAAGTCCTGAGCGACAAGGTCGGCAAGGAATTCTTCGACATCAGCCGCGCTGAAAACCTGCGCGTCGCCGGCCAGCCGAGCTTCGCGCCGAAGGCCGAAGCCGCCGAAAGCGACTACGCGTTCGACGCGACCTTCGAGGTGTACCCGGAAGTGAAGCTCGGCGACGTCGCCAGCGCGGAAATCGAGCGCACGACCACGGAGATCACCGAAGCCGAAATCGACCGCACGCTCGACATCCTGCGCAAGCAGCGCGTGCATTTCCACGCACGCGGCGAAGCGGGCGAGCACGGTGACGGCGGCGCCGACACCGCCGCGAAGGAAGGCGACCGCGTGACGGTGGACTTCGTCGGCAAGATCGACGACGTCGCGTTCCCGGGCGGCAGCGCGGAAGGTTTCGCGTTCGTGCTCGGCGAAGGCCGCATGCTGCCGGAATTCGAAAAGGCGGCGCTCGGCCTGAAGCAAGGCGAGCAGCGCGAATTCGACCTCACGTTCCCCGAGGACTACCACGGCAAGGACGTCGCCGGTAAGACCGCGAAGTTCACGATCACGATGCAGCAGATCGAGTGGCCGCATCTGCCGGAAATCGACGCGGAATTCGCCAAGTCGCTCGGCATCGCCGACGGCGACCTCACGAAGATGCGCGCCGAGATCAAGGACAACCTCGAGCGCGAAGCGAAGCGCCGCACGCAGGCCATCGTCAAGAATCAGGTGATGGACGCGCTGCTCAAGATCGCCGAACTCGACGTGCCGAACGCACTCGTTGCGCAGGATCAGGAGCGCCTCGTCGAAATGGCGCGCGCGGACCTCGCGCAGCGCGGCGTGCCGAACGCCAAGGACGCGCCGATCCCGGCCGAAATGTTCAAGGAGCAAGCCGAACGCCGCGTGAAGCTCGGCCTCGTGCTCGCCGAACTCGTGAAGGCCAACGGCCTCGAAGCCAAGCCGGAGCAGATCCGCGCCGAAGTCGACGAATTCGCGAAAAGCTACGAAGACCCGAAGGAAGTCGTGCGCTGGTATTATTCCAACCAGCAGCGTCTGGCCGAAATGGAAGCCTATGTCGTCGAATCGAACGTCGTGGATTTCGTGCTCGGCAAGGCCAAGGTGACGGACAAGCAAGTTAGCTTCGAAGAACTGGCAAGCGCGACGGCGCAGGCTTAAATCTGCCCGCTACGGCGTGCCGGCTGTCGGGGCAACCGACGGCTAGCACGCCGTTTTTGTATCCGCGAGTTTTAGCCCTGTTGTTCGTGTGGTTGATTTGGCCGCGGTTCGTCGCCATACCGGTTTACCAGAATAACTTTTCCAGACAAGGATGCACCGCATGACCTTTCGCGCTCAATCGCTGGATACCTTGACTTCCCAGGCATCGCGGGACTTCGACCCGCAAGCGCTCGGCCTCGTGCCGATCGTCGTCGAAACGAGCGGCCGCGGCGAACGTTCGTACGACATCTATTCGCGTCTTCTCAAGGAGCGCGTGGTTTTTCTGGTCGGCGAAGTGAACGACCAGACCGCGAACCTGGTGGTCGCTCAACTGCTGTTCCTGGAAAGCGAAAATCCCGACAAGGACATCAGCCTGTACATCAACAGTCCTGGCGGGTCGGTGTCGGCGGGCATGGCGATCTACGACACGATGCAGTTCATCAAGCCGGACGTTTCGACCCTTTGCATGGGCCTCGCGGCCAGCATGGGCGCGTTCCTGCTGGCGTCGGGCGCGAAGGACAAGCGTTTCGCGCTGCCCAACTCGCGCATCATGATTCACCAGCCGCTTGGCGGCGCGCGCGGTCAGGCATCGGACATCGAAATCCAGGCGCGCGAAATCCTGTATCTGAAAGAGCGCCTGAACCAGTTGCTCTCGCACCATACGGGGCAGCCGGTCGAGCGCATCGCGCGCGACACGGATCGCGACAATTTCATGTCCGGCGACGACGCGCAGGCGTACGGTCTCGTCGACCAGGTTCTGCACAAGCGCCCGTAACTTCGCGCGAGCGGCAGGGCGCGCCGGACTCTCGGGTCCGGCGGCGCATCAGGACGCCAGGGAACAAAGGGACGTAAGAGATCAAGCGAGATCAAGCGAGATCAAGCGTGATCAAGCCGCCACCCGTAGAAAAGGGGATGGTCGGCGCCGCGCAGACCTTGTGAAATAATCGGCAAACGCGCTTCGCGGCCTGCGGCCCCTCGCCGTCACAGCGGGCGGTTCACGCGGCTCCCGGTCTGACCGGGGGAAACGGCGTATCATGTAACAGAGTGTCCGGAGGCTCATCTATCCATGGCGGACAAGAAAGGTTCTAACAGCGAAAAGCTGTTGTATTGCTCGTTTTGCGGCAAGAGTCAGCATGAAGTGAAGAAGCTGATTGCTGGCCCGTCGGTGTTCATCTGCGATGAATGCATCGACCTGTGCAACGAGATCATTCGCGACGAAGCCGCCGGTGCGGGCGTCGACGCGGCGCTGTCGCGCTCGGACCTGCCGAGCCCGCAGGAAATTCGTGACATTCTCGACCAGTACGTGATCGGGCAGGAGCGCGCGAAGAAGATCCTCGCGGTGGCGGTGTACAACCACTACAAGCGTCTCAAGCATCTCGACAAGAAGGACGACGTCGAGCTTTCGAAGAGCAACATCCTGCTGATCGGCCCCACGGGTTCGGGCAAGACGCTGCTCGCGCAAACGCTCGCGCGCCTTCTGAACGTGCCGTTCGTGATCGCCGACGCCACCACGCTGACTGAAGCCGGCTACGTGGGCGAAGACGTCGAGAACATCATCCAGAAGCTGTTGCAAAACTGCAATTACGAAGTCGACAAAGCCCAGCGCGGCATTGTCTACATCGACGAAATCGACAAGATCAGCCGCAAATCGGATAACCCTTCCATCACGCGCGACGTGTCGGGCGAGGGCGTGCAGCAGGCGCTGCTCAAGCTCGTTGAAGGGACGATGGCCTCGGTTCCGCCGCAGGGCGGCCGCAAGCACCCGAATCAGGATTTCATCCAGGTCGATACGACCAACATCCTGTTCATTTGCGGCGGCGCGTTCGACGGTCTCGAAAAGGTCATTACCGACCGCACGGAAAAAACCGGCATCGGCTTCGGCGCGAGCGTGAAGAGCAAGCAGGAGCGCGACACCGGCGAAGTGCTGCGCGAAACCGAGCCGGAAGACCTGATCAAGTTCGGCCTGATTCCCGAACTGATCGGCCGTCTGCCCGTGGTCGCCACGCTCGGCAAGCTCGACGAAGCCGCGCTCATGAAGATTCTGGTCGAGCCGAAGAACGCGCTCGTCAAGCAGTACCACAAGCTTTTCAACATGGAGCGCGTGGAACTGGAGATTCGCCCGGCCGCGCTACAGGCCGTCGCCCGCAAGGCAATCCGCCGCAAGACCGGCGCGCGTGGGCTGCGCTCGATCCTGGAACAGGCATTGCTCGACGTCATGTACGAACTGCCGACCATGAAAGGCGTAAGCAAGGTCATCATCGACGACAACGTGATCGACGGCGACGGCAAACCGCTTTTGATTTACGAAGACGCGCCCAAAGTCGCAGGGTCGAACTGATGGTGGTGATCGGCTAAAGAGTTCCGGGAAAAAGCCGTTCATACAATGGGATGAACGGCTTTTTCGTTTATCTTGAGGTCGATGGCGCACTATTTTGGAGTCACTGAACTTTTTCCCACACGCGCGAGGCTTGTAATCGGTTACTCAGGCCTCAATTACCGAACGAACTGATTCCACTCATGGGGAAATGAAATGTCAGGAACCCAACTCCTTCCGCCGGAACGCACCACGCTCCCGCTGCTCCCGCTGCGAGATGTCGTAGTCTTCCCGCATATGGTGATTCCCCTTTTCGTGGGCCGACCGAAATCGATCAAGGCCCTCGAAGCGGCAATGGAAGGCGGCAAGCACATCATGCTCGTCGCCCAGAAGACTGCCGCCAAGGATGAGCCGACCGAAAAAGACATGTATGAAGTGGGATGTATCGCGAACATCCTGCAAATGCTCAAGCTGCCCGACGGCACCGTGAAGGTGCTCGTGGAAGGGTTGCAACGCGCGAAGACGCTTTCCATCGAAGAACAGGAAACGCAGTTCTCGTGCGAAGTCATGCCGCTCGAACCGGACCACGCCGACAGCGCAGAAACCGAAGCGCTGCGCCGCGCGATCGTCTCGCAGTTCGACCAGTACGTGAAGCTCAACAAGAAGATCCCGCCGGAGATCCTGACCTCGCTGTCGGGCATCGACGAAGCCGGCCGTCTTGCTGACACCATCGCCGCGCACCTGCCGCTCAAGCTCGACCAGAAGCAGCACATCCTCGAGATGTTCCCGGTCATCGAGCGCCTCGAACATCTGCTCGCGCAACTCGAAGCCGAGATCGACATTCTCCAGGTGGAGAAGCGTATCCGCGGCCGCGTGAAGCGTCAGATGGAAAAGAGCCAGCGCGAGTATTACCTGAACGAACAGGTCAAGGCGATCCAGAAGGAACTGGGCGAAGGCGAAGAGGGTGCCGATCTCGAAGAACTCGAGAAGCGCATCACGGCCGCGCGCATGCCGAAGGAAGCCAAGAAAAAGGCCGACGCCGAACTCAAGAAGCTCAAGCTGATGTCGCCGATGTCGGCGGAAGCGACGGTCGTGCGCAACTACATCGACACGCTGATCGGCCTGCCGTGGCGCAAGAAGAGCAAGGTCAACAACGACCTCTCGAACGCCGAATCCGTGCTCGACGAAGACCACTATGGTCTCGAGAAGGTGAAGGAACGCATTCTCGAGTACCTCGCGGTGCAACAGCGGGTGGACAAGGTGAAAGCGCCTATCCTCTGTCTCGTTGGGCCTCCGGGCGTCGGCAAGACCTCGCTCGGCCAGTCGATTGCGCGCGCAACGAACCGCAAGTTCGTGCGCATGGCGCTGGGCGGCGTGCGTGACGAAGCCGAAATTCGCGGCCATCGTCGCACGTACATCGGTTCGATGCCGGGCAAGATCCTGCAAAGCCTGACCAAGGTCGGCGTGCGCAATCCGCTTTTCCTGCTCGACGAAGTCGACAAGATGGGCATGGATTTCCGCGGCGATCCGTCGTCGGCGCTGCTCGAAGTGCTCGATCCGGAACAGAACCATACGTTCGCGGATCACTACATCGAAGTCGATTTCGACCTCTCCGATGTGATGTTCGTCGCCACGTCGAACTCGCTGAACATCCCGCCGCCGCTGCTCGACCGGATGGAAGTGATCCGCCTTTCGGGTTACACGGAAGACGAGAAGGTCAGCATCGCCCAGCGTTATCTCCTGCCGAAGCAGAAGAAGAACAACGGGCTGAAGCCGGGCGAGATCGACGTGACCGAAGGCGCGATCCGCGACATCATTCGCTACTACACGCGTGAAGCGGGCGTGCGTTCGCTCGAGCGCGAAGTGTCGAAGATCTGCCGCAAGGTCGTGAAGATGCTGCTGCTCAAGAAGGCCGACAAGGCCGTCACGGTGGACAGCGCGAATCTGGACACTTTCCTCGGCGTGCGCAAGTACGACTTCGGTCTGGCCGCGAAGGAAAACCAGATCGGTCAGGTTACGGGCCTCGCATGGACGGAAGTGGGCGGCGACCTGCTGACGATCGAAGCCGCGGTCATGCCGGGTAAGGGCAATGTGACGCGTACGGGTTCGCTCGGCGACGTGATGAAGGAATCGGTCGAAGCGGCGCGCACGGTGGTGCGTTCGCGCTCGCGCCGTCTTGGCGTGAAGGACGAAGCGTTCGAGAAGCAGGACATTCACATTCACGTGCCGGAAGGCGCGACGCCGAAGGACGGTCCGTCCGCCGGTATCGCCATGACGACGGCGCTGGTGTCCGTGCTCACGGGCATTCCGGTGCGCGCCGACGTGGCGATGACGGGCGAGATCACGCTGCGCGGCGAAGTGCTGCCGATCGGCGGGCTCAAGGAGAAGCTGCTCGCGGCGCATCGCGGCGGCATCAAGCTGGTGCTGATCCCGGAAGAGAATGTGAAGGATCTCTCCGAGATTCCGGACAACGTGAAGAACGCGATCGAAATCGTGCCGGTCCGCTGGATCGACAAGGTGCTCGAACTGGCGCTCGAACGTGTGCCGCAAGCGCTGCCCGAAGAAGAAGTGAAGGCGGAGAGCGCGAAGGCGCCCGTCGCCGAATCGAAGGAAGCGACCGAAGTGGTCAAGCACTGAGTTCGCTGACCTTCGTGCGAACCGCGTCTCGTGCGCGGTCGCCGAACACCAACCCGCGGCACTGTCCGCGGGTTTTTTTATGCGCGCGAATTGTGTGCTTAGCTTCGTTGACGTTGTGCGCGCGGCGCCCCGGATTGCCGCGTATTTCGACTCCGTCCCGTCTTGGCAGCGGCGTTCCGGCGACTTTCGCGAACGCAGCGCCGCCGCGCTCGATCGGTCGCGATCCCCGCTTGACACCGCCCGACACCGCTTGACACCGTGCTTTCGGCCCCGTTAAATGGGCGGGCCCGTTGTTCTGACGGGCTCGTCTTTTCCAATAAGTTGCACTTTCTCACGATTGCCCAAATCACATTCTCGGGGGCTGGAATGAATAAAACGGAATTGATTGACCACATCGCGCACGAAGCCGACATTTCTAAAGCAGCGGCGGGGCGCGCGCTCGATGCCGTAATCGGCGGCGTCAAAGGCACGCTGAAAAAGGGCGGCACGGTAACGCTCGTCGGGTTCGGCACGTTTGCCGTGGGCAAGCGCACCGCACGCACCGGCCGCAATCCGCGCACGGGCGCGGCGATCAAGATCAAGGCGGCAAAGGTGCCGAAATTCAGGCCTGGCAAAGCGCTCAAAGATGAGCTAAACTAGCGGGCTCGCTGCCTGATGGGTGCCTGATGGTTCCCTCTGATTGTCGAGGCAGCGCAGCAGAAGTCGCAGTGCCGCGCAGTGCAGAAGTTAGCGGTAAACATGGCGCTGGGTGCTTAGCTCAGTTGGTAGAGCGGCGCCCTTACAAGGCGTAGGTCGGGAGTTCGAGCCTCTCAGCACCCACCACAGCATCATGTTCGTTAGCGTTGCGCGCAGCATTCGCGAATCTCGGACACTCGCAGCACACCGCACGGAGCGGTAGTTCAGTTGGTTAGAATACCGGCCTGTCACGCCGGGGGTCGCGGGTTCGAGCCCCGTCCGCTCCGCCAGGACATCTCAGCAAGAAGGCGAACTCCGGTTCGCCTTTTTTGTTGGCCGCTGTTGTAATATCGGGCGTTCCGTTTTTTGGCGCCTCCAACGTCTGGTCACGCATGCTCGACTTTTTCCGCAATCACAAACGCCTGATGATGTTGTTGTTGACCCTGTTCATCTTGCCAGGGTTGGGCTTCGTCGGGATTCAAGGTTTCCGCGGCTTCTTCGATGAAAGCGCGAACGTCGCGAGCGTCAACGGACACAAGATCACGCGTGTCGAGTACGACAACGCCTCGCGCCAGCAGCTCGATCAGGCTCGTCAAGTCATGGGCGCGCAGTTCGATGCGAGCCTCTTCGATACGCCGCAGCATCGCAAGGACATTCTCGACGGGCTGATCCAGCAGCGCGTGCTTGCCGACGAAACACAGCGCCTGCATCTCACCGCTTCGGACGACGCCGTGCGCCGTTCGCTGCTCGCCGATCCGATCATCTCGTCGCTCAAGAAGCCTGACGGCTCGATCAATCTCGACCAATACAAGCAGTTGCTCGCGATGCAGGGCATGACGCCCGAGCAGTATGACGAGCGCGTGCGCTATAGCCTCTCGCTGCAACAACTGCCCGCGTCGATCATCAATAGCGCGTTCACGCCGAAGGCGCTCGCCCAGCAGTTGAGCGGTCTTTCCGAGCAGCAGCGCGACGTGCAGGGTCTGGCGTTCCACGCGAGCGACTACGCGCCGAAGGTGCAGCCCACCGACGCGCAGCTCCAGGCGTACTACGACGCGCACAAGAACGACTTCGCGACGCCCGCCACGGCGCAGATCCAGTATCTCGTGCTCTCCGCCGCGACGGTCGCGGCGAACGTGCAGCCGAGCGACGACGACCTCAAGAAGTATTACAACGACAATCTCGCGCATTACCGCACGCAGGAACAGGTGCGCGCAAGCCACATCCTGATCGCCGTGCCGAAGGATGCGAGCGCCGCCGATCGCGCTGCCGCGAAGCAGAAGGCCGATGCGATTCTCGCCGACGTGAAGGCGCACCCGGACCAGTTCGCGCAGATCGCGCAGAAGGATTCGCAGGACCCCGGTTCGGCGTCGAAGGGCGGCGATCTCGGATACTTCGGCCCGGGCATGATCGCGGGCGGTCAGGCGTTCGACGACGCCGTGTTCAAGCTCAAGAAGGACGAGATCAGCGGCGTGATCCAGTCGGATTTCGGCTATCACATCGTCAAGGTCACGGACCTCAAGCCGGCCGTCACGAAGCCGTTCGACGACGTGAAGGCGCAGATCGTCACGGAAGTGAAGGCGCAGCAAGCGGCCAGGCTGCTCGCCGACGCCACCGACGGTTTCACGTCGACGGTCTATGAAAAGGCCAAGACGCTCCAGCCCGCCGCCGACAAGTACAAGCTGCAAATTCAGACGGCCACGGTCACGCCCAAGCCGAACGCCGCGTTGCCGGCGGACAGCCCGCTGAACAATCAAAAGTTCCTCGACGCGGTGTTCGCGAGCGACTCGGTGAACCAGCACAACAACACGCAAGCGGTCGACGTCGGCAACAACACGCTGATTTCGGCGCGCATCACGAACTTCCAGCCGGCCGCCGTGCCCGCGTTCGCGCAGGTCAAAGACGCGGTGAAGCAACAGGTCGTTGCCGAGCAAGCCGCCGACATGGCGCGCAAGGACGGCGAGGCGAAGCTCGCCGCGCTGGAGAAGTCGAAGTCGACCGACGGTTTCTCGTCGGCGCTCAAGGTGTCGCGCAACGACGCGCAGGGGCTGCCGCCCAACGCGCTTTCGGCGGTGTTCAAGGCCGACGCGCAAAAGCTGCCCGCTTATGTGGGCGTCGATCTGGGCAAGGACGGTTATGCGATCTATCGCGTGAACAGCGTGACCAATGGCGCCGCCGTCGACGGTCCGCGCCTCGCCGCCGCGCAGCAGCAACTCGCGCAGGTGGACGGTCAGGCGCAGGTTCAGGCTTATCTGGACGCGCTGCGCGACCGCTCGAAGGTCAAGTTGTACGGCACGCTCGCCCCGGCGGGTCAGTCCGGCGACAATGGCGACGGCCAGTAAGCCGCGCCTGAGTTGAGTCGCGAAAAAAAAGCCCCGCCGATGCGGGGCTTTTTCGTTCCGGAAAGAAGTCCGGAAAAGAAGCGAGGCAGGGCTTACAGGCAGCCGCTGATGTCGCTCGTGGCGTCGCCGCCCGCGCCGCCTGCGGCACGGTAGCCGACCCACGTCTTCGCGCTGGCGTTCCAGGCGGGACGAACCATCGCCGCAGCGCCGTTAGGCGGCTGCTGACCCGGCACGTAGACGTCGATCGCCTGATCGTTGGCAAGGGCGTCCTGCGAGACGACTTGTTGCTGCGACTTGTCCGCCCACTTGTGCGCGATACATTGCGCGACGGCGGCCGGCGGTTGCTGGCTGGTGCCGACGGATTGCGTTCCGCTCGGCATCGGCTGATTGGCGCAGGCAGCCAAAGCCGCCGTTACGACAATGAGAGGTAAATATTTCACGTTTTCTTCCTCCAGTCAGGGTCGGTCGGATGTAGACAAGCAAAGCCTGTCTGGCGCATAACCGTGGCCGGTCCACGAGGCGCTTTCCCCCCGCATGTTCCGCAGATCCCGCTCATGGCGAATCCGGAGGGAAGGTGCCTCGCAAGCGCCGGGCCACATCAGTGCCGCACGGCGCCGCCGGCGAGCAGCGGCTTGAGCGTCGGCCACACGTTAGCCAGCAGCAAGGGTTGTGCCTGTTGCGTCGGGTGCATCTGATCGGCCTGGAAGAGGTCGGGTTTATCGGCGAGGCCCGCCAGCAAAAAGGGCACGAGCGGCACGTTCAGTTCCTTCGACAACTGGCCATACAAGGCATGAAACTTTTGCGTGTAGTCGGGCCCGTAATTCGGCGGGACATACATGCCGATCAGCACCGGCTGCGCCTTGGCCCTGCGAATATCGGCGACGATGGCGCGCAGATTGCTCTCCGTGGTGGCGAGCGGCACGCCGCGCAGCGCGTCGTTGGCGCCCAGTTCGATCACGACGATGGCGGGCTTGAGCCGCTGTAGCGTGAGCGGCAGGCGCCCGAGTCCGCCGCTCGTCGTGTCGCCGCTGATGCTGGCATTCGCGACGCTATAATCGAGCCGCTCGCTGGCCAGGCGTTGGCGCAGCAGGGCAACCCAACCCGTATCGCGCGGCAAGCCGTATTCGGCCGAAAGACTGTCGCCGAGCACGACGATCGTGGGTTTTGCCGCCACTGCCGCTTCCGCCGCCGCGTTGGCCGCGGGTGCGGGCGTGGCGGCCAGCGCGGCTTGCGGCACGCCGCTCAAGACGCAAACCGCGGCGCAAACCATGGCGCAAGCGAGAGTGAAGGCGAAGGCGGTAGAAGTGCGGGCGGTGCGCCGCGAGGCGCGCTGCGGGTTCACGGCTAACCTGTGCGTCATCATGTGCGAATGAATAGCGATCCAGTTATCGAAGTACGGGGTTTGAACAAACGCGTCACGGACGCCACGGGCGAACTGACGATCCTCGACGGCATCGATCTCACGGTCGAAGCGGGCAGCAGCATCGCCATCGTCGGCGCTTCGGGGTCCGGCAAGTCCACGCTGCTCGGCTTGCTCGCCGGTCTCGACAGCGCGAGCGCCGGTTCCGTGCGCTTGCTCGGCCACGAACTGACCGGCATGGCCGAAGATCAGCGCGCGGCCTTGCGCAACGGCTCCGTGGGTTTCGTGTTCCAGTCTTTCCAGTTGATGCCGCATCTCACCGCGCTCGAAAACGTCGCGCTGCCGCTCGAACTGCAAGGCGGGATTTCGACGCGCGAGGCGTTCGCGCGTTCGCGCGCGCTGCTCGAACGCGTGGGTCTCGCCGAGCGCACCGGGCATTATCCGAAGCTGCTTTCGGGCGGCGAGCAGCAGCGCGTCGCGCTGGCTCGCGCCTTCGTCACGCGCCCGGCCGTGTTGTTCGCCGACGAACCCACCGGCAGCCTGGACGCCGCCACCGGCCACGCCGTCATCGACCTCATGTTCGAACTCAATCGCTCGAACGGCGCGACGCTCGTGCTCGTCACGCACGACATCGATCTCGCGCGGCGTTGCGACGCCATCGTCACGATCGAGGCGGGCCGCCGCGTGCCGAATGCGCCGCATGGCACCGCTTCGCCGCATGACGCGAGCAAGGTCGAAGCCGGCCGCTGACCTTCCGCGGCGCGGCTTCGCGTCCCGCATGAAGCGCGGGATTAACGCTTGAGCGCGGCGCGCGCCCGCGCGATCAACGCCGAAGTCGACGAGTCGTGCGGCTTCACGTCGGCGCTCGCGGCGGTCAGATCGGCCTCCACCACCTTGCCGAGAATCTTGCCGAGTTCCACGCCCCACTGATCGAACGAGTTGATGTCCCACACCGTGCCCTGCACGAGCACCTTGTGCTCGTAGAGCGCGATGAGCGCGCCGAGCGAGCGCGCCGTGAGCGCGTCCACGAGCAGCGTGGTGGTGGGGCGATTGCCGGGGAACATGATGTGAGGCACGAGTTCGGGCTTGTCCGGGCCGGCGACCTTGCGTGCCTCCTCCTCGGTGCGGCCGAGCATCAGCGCCTCGCTTTGCGCGAAGCAGTTGGCGAGCAGCTTGGGATGATGATCGGCGAGCGGATGCTCGGGCGTGAGCACGGCGATGAAGTCGATCGGCACGAGCGTCGTGCCCTGGTGCAGCATCTGGAAGAACGCGTGCTGGCCGTTCGTGCCCGGCTCGCCCCACGTGATCGCCGAAGTCGCGTAATCGACGAGCCGGCCGTCGAGACGCGCCTGCTTGCCGTTGCTCTCCATTTCCAGTTGCTGGAGATACGAAGGCAGGAAGTGCAGCGCTTCCGAATATGGCGCGACCAGATAGCTCTGCGAGCCGAAGAAGTTGCGATACCAGATGCCGATCATGCCGAGCAGCACCGGCAGGTTCTTGTCTAGCGGCGCGGTGCGGAAATGCTCGTCCATGTCGTGCGCGCCCGCAAGCAGCTCGTCGAACTGTTGCGGCCCGATCGCGATCATGATCGACAGACCCACGGCCGACCACAGCGAGTAGCGCCCGCCGACCCAGTCCCACATCTCGAACACGTTGTCCTTGGCGATGCCGAACTTCACGACTTCGGCCGGATTGGCCGAAACGCCCACGAAATGCTTCGCGAGCTCGCCTTCGGGGCAGCCGTGCTTGACGAACCAGTCGCGCATCGAGCGCGCATTGGTCATGGTTTCGAGCGTCGTGAAGGTTTTCGAGACGATGATCGCCAGCGTTTCGGCGGGATCGAGATGCTGGATCGTGCGCCAGAGGTCGGCGCCGTCGACGTTCGACACGAAGTGCGAGGTGATCTCGGGCAGTTCGAGATGCTTGAGCGCGTGGACGACCATCTTCGGGCCGAGGTCCGAGCCGCCGATGCCGATGTTCACGACATGGCGAATGCGCTTGCCCGTGTAGCCGGTCCACGCGCCGCTGCGCACGGCGTCGGCGAATTTCGCCATCTTCGCGCGCTCGGCCGTGATTTCAGCGTGGAACGGCGCGTCGGCTTCGGTCGCGCGCAGCGCCGTGTGCAGCACGGCGCGGCCCTCGGTCGGGTTCACGATGTCGCCCTTGAACATCGCGTCGCGGCGCGCCTCGACGCCGGCTTCGCGCGCGAGTTGCACGAGCAGCTTGAGCGTGGCGTCGGTGATGCGGTTCTTCGAGAGGTCGGCGCCAATGCCGCCGCCCGAAAACGTCAGGCGTTCGGCGCGGGTCGGCGCGGTGTCGTTGGCGGGCGCGAACCAGTCGCGCAGTTTTTCGTCGCGGATCTGTTCGTAATGCGTCTGTAGCGCGGACCAGGCGGGGAGCGGATTCGTCATGTTCGTCTAACGAGGGATCACGAATGAAGGGCGGCGTGCGCGCAGCGCCGGTAAGGCGTTCGCGCGACGCGCGCCGCGGGGAAGCGCGGCGCGCCTCCGGTGAGAGGCGTGCGGCGAGAGAATCAGTATAGCGGTCTCGCACGCCGCTGCGCAGCGACGTGCCGGGGACCGGTTGCCAAGCAATCGGCATGCCCCGACGGCGCGCGGCGGGCGTCTTACGTTTCGTCTACGTCCGCTCTTACGCTTCTTACGCTTCGCCGTTGCGCGCGTAGAACAGGCGGTTCATGAGCCGGCGCACCATCGGCGCGAGTTCGCCGGCCGAGAGCCCGGCGGGGCCGTCGCCTTGCGCGCTCAGCGTGTCGGCGGCGAGGCCGTGCAGGTAGACGCCCGCGAGCGCCGCTTCGTAAGGCGGCAAGCGCTGCGCCAGCAGGGCGCCGATGATGCCGCCGAGCACGTCGCCGGTGCCCCCGGTCGCGAGTCCCGCATTACCGGTGGCATTGACGGCGACGCGGCCGTCCGGCGCGGCGATCACCGTGCCGCTGCCCTTGAGCACGATCACGGCCGCGTAGCGCGCGGCGAGCGCACGCGCGGCGGCGAACCGGTCGCGCTGCACCGCGGCCGTGTCGCAACCGAGCAGGCGCGCTGCTTCGAGCGGATGCGGCGTGAGCACGCAAGGCGCGCCGCGCGTGCCGGCCGATTGCGCGACGCGGGCGGCAAGCGCCTCGTCGCGCGAGACGAGATTGAGCGCGTCGGCGTCGAGCAGGACGGGCACGCGCAATTGCACGATGGCATCGACGAGTTGCCGCGCCGAAGCGCTGCTGCCCATGCCGCAACCGGCCGAGACGGCATCCATCGCATCGAAAGCGAGCGTGCGCGCCGCGTGCAGCATCAGTTCGGGATGCGGCGCGTCGTAAGGCGGAGCGTCGCTGCCGAGAAAGCCGACGTGGATCTTGCCCGCGCCCGTGAGCAGGGCCGCGCGCGCGGCAAGGATCGGCGCGCCGCACATGCCGGTGTCGCCGCCCACCACCGCGAGCGTGCCGAACGTGCCCTTGTGGGTCGCGAAATCGCGCGCGGGCAGCGCGTTCGCAAACGAGGCGGGTGCGTTCAGGCGCGCCGCGTCGGGCGCGGCGTCGGCATCGAGGCCGATCGGCGCAATCGCGACCGAACCCGCGTAATCGCGCCCGACGCCCGTATAAAGCCCCGGCTTCGCGGCGATGAACGTCACCGTATGGGTCGCGCGCACGGCGGGCCCGTCGCCGACGATCATGCCCGTGTCGCTGTTCAGGCCGCTCGGCACATCGAGCGCGAGCACATGGCCGCGCGCGGCGGCGCGCTGCGAAAGACGCGTGGCGATCCCGGCGAACGCGCCTTCGAGCGCACGCCCGAGGCCGATGCCGAACAGGCCGTCCACGAGCCAGCCGTAGGCATCGAACGAGGGCGGCGCGGCCGCAGCAATCGGCACGCCCGCCGCGCGCGCGGCGTCGAGCGCCCAGCGCGCGTCGTCGGGTTTGACCTCGACGGGCATGCAAACCTCGACCGGCACGCCCGCGCGATGCAGTTCCGTGGCGACCACGAGCGCATCGCCGCCGTTGTTGCCCGGCCCCGCCGCGATCCAGACGGTTTTCGACGACAACGGCGACGGTGCGTGCGCTATGCGTTCGCGCAGGAAATGCGCGGCGGCGGCGCCGGCGCGCGCCATCAGCGTATTGGCGGGAAGGGCGGCTTGCGCGGCGGTTTCGGCGGCGCGCAACTGCTCGACGGAGAGGAGCGCGGCGGCGCGGTCGTGCGGGTTGACGAGTGCCGGGTGGCCGGCGGCGGTGGCGAGCGGGGCGTCTGTCATGGCTTGAGGAGGGTCCGTGGATCGCGAGAGAGACTTCGCAACGATACCCGAGGCGCTCGCAGAGGGCATGCCACCTCGGCGGTCAACGCGGCGGCGAATGGGTTTCCCGCGCGCGGCCGGTGGTTTTCAGCAAATTTTCAGCAAATTTTCAGCCAGTTTCCAGCAAGTTGCCGACAGGCTGCCCACGGAGTTGTCGATGCATTGCCGACAGTTTGCCGATGGTCGCGGCCGGATCAGTTGCGCCCCGGCGCCAGCGCCGCGATGGTCTCCAAGGGCAGATCGGGCGCGCTGTTCGAAATCTGCTGCGCGACGAGTTTCGCCGATCCGAGCGCGAGCGCCCAGCCGGCCGGGCCGTGGCCCGCGTTCACGAACAGGCGGCGGTGCCCGACGTTGCCGGCCATCGGCAGGCCGTCGGCGGAAAGCAGCTTCACGCCTTCCCACGGCAGCGCGGCCGAAATGCGCGCGGCGCCCGGCGCCCAATCGCGCGAGGCTTCGCCGAGCAGCGCAAGCGCGTCTTCGGTGACGGCCTCGGGCAGCGCGCCGTCCACGTCCTGGGCGCGCAGCAGCACCGCCGCGCCCGAAATGCGCAGCCGATGATTCATGCGCGTGATGACGATGCGCTTGCCCGCATCGACGATCGTGCCGTGCGGCACGCATTCCTCGTGCGCGACCGGCGAATTGAGCGTGTGCATGCGCAGCGGATAAACCGGCAGGGACTTGATGCCGAGCGACATGAGCAGACGCGGCGTCTGCGCGCCCGCGGCAACCACCACGGCGTCGCCGGAAATCACTTCCACTTCGCGCGAGCGGCCGGTTTCGTTCGGCTGCGGCGCGAGATCGACGGCGGCGCGCTGCTCCTCCACGCGAATCGCGCTCACCTCGCGGCCGGTCAGGAACTGCACGCCGCCTTGCGCGTCCAGCACCTGCTTGAGCAGCTTAACGAACAGCGGGCAATTGGCGACGCGGCCGGTTTCGAAACGCACGCCGCCCGCGAACGGCGGATCGGCGGGAATCGCGGGGTCGAACGCCACGCATTCGGCGGCCGAGAGCGCGTGGTGCGGCGTTTCGAACTGGCGCAGCAGTTCGAGCGCGGGCTGAGTGAGCGACCATTCGTCGTTGCCGCGCACGAGATAAAGCAGGCCTTCGCGTTGTTCGTATTCGAGCTGAAAGCGTGCGTCGATGTCGTCGAGCGCCGCTTGCGCCGAGTCGATCAGCGGACGCAGCAGCGCATAGCGGGCCTCGAAGGCCTCGGAGCCGTGCAGCGTGCCGAGCCGCTTGGTGAACGCGTGCGCCTGGCCGCGCCAACCCGCCTTGCTGATGACGCCGCCCGACGACTGCCGCCCGTGGCGCAGGAACGTGGGGCCGAACCAGACGTCGAGCGGCGTGGGCAGCACGACGCCGCTGTGGCCGTAGGTGGCGCCTTGCGCGACCGTCGCGTGACGCTCGATCACGCAGACGCGATGCCCGGCCGCACGCAACTGGTAGGCGGTGGCGATGCCGGCGATTCCGCCGCCGATGACGATGACATCCATGACGATACGTTCTTGCAGGCAGGCGACGCGCTGAGGGCGAGCGCACGCGGCCGAGGGTGGGGCATGCGGCGCGCGGAGCTTGCCCTGAACGCGCCGATCAGATGAAACAAAACGCGCAATCATAGCAGTCAAACCGCCCGTGCCGCCACGAAGCCACTCGCGGCGCACGGGCCGGCGGACGGCTTTCGCGCGCTGCCGGGCCGCGCCGCCGACCTCAACGATTATCGCAAAAATGCGCCCAATTCCTGGCCGCGGGGAGCGGGAGGCCGCGGCATCATCGCGATAAAGCGCCCGGAACGCGCTCGCAACGCGCCTGCGAGCCGGCTGGCAGGGCGGTCAGGACTGGCCTTCCGGGTTATAATCGCGGTCTCCCAATGCCAGTCCATCGTGCCAGCCCATCGCCGCCCGCGCGACGCCTCGCCACCTCGCGACGCCCGCGCGCGAGGCGAAGCCGCGACGCAAACCGACGCAACTCACGCAACGCCCCAGTCCATGGCTCACTTCTCGTGTTTCCCCGGTGCTTCGGCCCTTTCCGACTTCCGTCAGACCCGTCTGCTTGAAACGCTTCAGCGTATCGACGCCAACATCGTCGGCGTGTACGGACAGTATCTGCACTTCGTCAACTCGGCCGAGCCGCTTTGCGCGGACGACAGCGCGAAGATCGAGGCGCTGATGCACTACGGCGCGCCGTTCGCCGCGCCGCAGGAGCGCGCCAACGCGGCCACGTTCCTCGTGGTGCCGCGTTTCGGCACGGTGTCGCCGTGGGCGAGCAAGGCGACCGACATCGCGCACCACTGCGGTCTGGAACAGGTGCGCCGCATCGAGCGCGGCGTCGAGTACACGGTGGAGCTCAAGGCGGGGCTGCTCGGCAAGAAAACGCTTTCGGCGCAAGCGCACGCGGCCGTGGCGCAAGCGCTGCACGATCGCATGACGGAAAGCGTGGCGCCTTCGCGCGACGCGGCGCTGCATCTGTTCGACGAACTGCCGGCGCGCCCGATGCAAACCGTCGACGTGCTCGGCAACGGCCGCGCGGCGCTGGAAACGGCCAACGGCGAACTGGGCCTCGCGCTCGCCGACGACGAAATCGACTATCTCGTGGACGCGTTCACGAAGCTCGAACGCAATCCCACCGACGTCGAGCTGATGATGTTCGCGCAGGCCAACAGCGAGCACTGCCGTCACAAGATTTTCAACGCGAGCTGGACGATCGACGGCAAAGAGCAGGACATGTCGCTGTTCGCGATGATCCGCAATACCGAGAAGATGAGCCCGCAAGGCACCATCGTCGCGTATTCGGACAATTCGTCGATCATGGAAGGCGCGATCGCCGAGCGCTGGTTCCCGCGCAAGCCGGGCGCCGGGGCGGGCGAGCCGGGTGAGCGTTATGGCCGCCACACCGAACTCACGCACACGCTGATGAAGGTGGAGACGCACAACCACCCGACGGCGATCTCGCCGTTCGCGGGCGCGGCCACGGGCTCGGGCGGCGAGATCCGCGACGAAGGCGCGACGGGCCGCGGCGCGCGTCCGAAGGCCGGCCTCACGGGTTTCACGGTGTCGAATCTCGATTTGCCGGATGCGCGCGAAGCATGGGAAAACGCCCGCGACGCGGCCACGCCGCTCGCGCACCGCAATCCCGCCGACGCGCACGGCGCCTATGGCCGGCCGGACCGCATCGCTTCGCCGCTGCAAATCATGATCGACGGCCCGCTCGGCGGCGCCGCGTTCAACAACGAATTCGGCCGTCCCAACCTCGGCGGCTACTTCCGCGTGTACGAGCAGAACGTGGCGGGCACCGTGCGCGGCTATCACAAGCCGATCATGATCGCGGGCGGCATCGGCAATATCAGCGCGCAGCATACGCACAAGCACGATCTGCCGGCCGGCACGCTGCTGATCCAGATCGGCGGTCCCGGCATGCGCATCGGCATGGGCGGCGGCGCGGCCAGCTCGATGGCCACGGGCACCAACACGGCCGAACTCGACTTCGATTCGGTGCAGCGCGGCAACCCGGAAATCGAGCGCCGCGCGCAGGAAGTCATCAACTCGTGCTGGCAACTGGGCGCGGGCAATCCGATCCTGAGCATCCACGACGTGGGCGCGGGCGGCCTGTCGAACGCGTTCCCGGAACTCGTCGACGGCGCGGACAAAGGCGCGCGCTTCGAACTGCGCAAGGTGCAGCTCGAGGAATCCGGCCTGTCGCCGCGCGAAATCTGGTCGAACGAGTCGCAAGAGCGCTACGTTCTGGCCATCGCGCCCGCCGACTTGCCCGCGTTCGAGGCAATCTGCACGCGCGAGCGCTGCCCGTTCGCCGTGGTGGGCGTGGCCACGGACGAACGCGCACTGAAACTCATCGACACCGACGAAAAGGCGCTCGCCGCGAACGGCGGTCATCAGCCCGTCGACATGCCGATGGACATCCTGCTCGGCAAGCCGCCGCGCATGCACCGTGACGTGGAGCACACGAGCACGCCGCTCACGCCGGTGGACGTGACGGGCGTGGCGTTCGAGGCAGTCGCGAAGAGCGTGCTGCGCCACCCCACGGTCGGCAGCAAGTCGTTTCTCATCACCATCGGCGACCGCTCGGTGGGCGGCACGAGCGTGCGCGACCAGATGGTCGGCCCGTGGCAGGTTCCCGTTGCCGATTGCGCGATCACGGCGCTCGACTACGCGGGCTACAAGGGCGAAGCGATGACGATGGCCGAGCGCACGCCGCTTGCCGTGATCGACGCGCCCGCCTCGGGCCGCATGGCCGTGGGCGAGGCGATCACCAACATCGCGAGCGCGCCGATCAGGTCGCTCGACAAGCTCAAGCTTTCCGCGAACTGGATGGCCGCGTGCGGCGCGCCCGGCGAGGACGCCGCGCTCTACGACACCGTGAAGGCGATCGGCATGGAGCTGTGCCCGGCGCTCGGCATCGGCATTCCGGTCGGCAAGGATTCGCTCTCCATGCGCACGAAGTGGAGCGAAGAAGGCGTGGCGAAGGAAGTGGTCGCGCCGGTTTCGCTCATCATTTCGGCGTTCGCGCCCGTGGAAGACGTGCGCCGCCATCTCACGCCGCAACTGCGCCGCGTGGACGAAGCGGGCGAGTCGGTGCTGATCGCGATCGACCTGGGCCGCGGCAAGAACCGCCTCGGCGGCAGCATTTTCGCGCAGGTCACGCAGCAGGTCGGCGACGCGGTGCCCGACGTCGACAGCGCCGAAGACCTCAAGCAGTTCTTCACGGCCATCCAGCATCTGAACGCGAACGAACAACTGCTCGCGTACCACGACCGCTCGGACGGCGGCCTGTGGGCGACGGTGTGCGAAATGGCGTTCGCGGGTCGCACGGGCGTCTCGCTCAACGTCGACATGCTCGCGCTCGACACCGACCACGAATCCGATTACGGCGACGCCAAGGACTGGGCGAAGCAGACCAGCGGCCGCCGCGAGGACCGCACGCTGCGCGCGTTGTTCTCGGAGGAACTCGGCGCCGTGATCCAGGTGCCGGCGCAACAGCGCGACGCCGTGCTCGGCGTGCTGCGCCAGTACGCCTTGTCGGTGTGCTCGCATGTGATCGGCTCGCTCAACGACCGCGACGCCATCGAAATCTATCGCGACGCCAAACGCATCTACGCCGAGCCGCGCGCCGAACTGCAACGCGCGTGGAGCGAAGTGAGCTGGCGCATCGCGCGCCTGCGCGACAACCCCGCCTGCGCGGACGCCGAATACGACGCGCTGCTCGACGCCGCCGACCCCGGCATGCAGCCGCATCTCACGTTCGATCCGGCGCAGGACGTGGCGGCGCCGTTCATCGGCAAGGGCGCGCGTCCGCGCGTGGCGATCCTGCGCGAGCAGGGCGTGAACTCGCATCTCGAAACGGCTTACGCGTTCGACCGCGCGGGCTTCGACGCGCACGACGTGCATATGAGCGACCTGCTCGAAGGCCGCGCCACGCTCGCCGATTTCGCGGGCGCGGTGGCCTGCGGCGGCTTCTCGTATGGCGACGTGCTGGGCGCGGGCGAAGGCTGGGCCAAGACCATTCGCTTCAACGCGAAGCTCGCGGACATGTTCGCGGCATTCTTCGCGCGGCAGGACACCTTTGCGCTCGGCATCTGCAACGGCTGCCAGATGCTTTCGAGCCTCGCCTCGATGATTCCGGGCGCCGAAGCCTGGCCGAAGTTCACGCGCAACAAGTCGGAGCAGTTCGAGGCGCGCTTCTCGCTGGTCGAGGTGCAAAGCTCGCCGTCGATCTTCTTCGACGGCATGGAGGGCTCGCGCATTCCGGTGGCGGTCGCGCACGGCGAAGGTTTCGCCGACTTTTCGCAGCAGGGCGACATCTCGAAGGTCGCGGTGGCGATGCGCTACGTCGACCATCGCGGCCAGGCGACCGAAGGCTATCCGTTCAACCCGAACGGTTCGCCGCAAGGCATCACCTCGGTCACGACCGCCGACGGCCGCTTCACCGTGCTGATGCCGCACACCGAGCGCGTGCAGCGCACCGTGACGATGAGCTGGCACCCCGAAGCGTGGGGCGAAGCGAGCCCGTGGATGCGCGCGTTCCAGAACGCGCGCAAGTGGCTCGGCTGAGGCTTCCAACGCCGTTGCAGTCTCGGAAACCCCGGTCGGTTGACCGG
>NZ_CAJMZE010000036.1:0-63297 GCF_905220235.1 Paraburkholderia sp. J41
TTTCAGGCGTATCGCCGCAGACAGCCCGGCGGGGCCGCCGCCGACGATCACCACGTCGTATTCCATCGACTCGCGGGGACCGTATTGCTCCAAGAGACTTGCGGGGGTCATCAAAGCTCCTCTTGCCATTAGAATGCTTTTTTCGGGTTCGTATTGTCGGGGAACGTTCCTCGTGCCGCAACCCAACGGGCTCAGCGGGCGTATATCGCACGATCGTGCTATTCTACGCGCCCCGCTTGGCTTGGCTGTCACGCCGCGTTCTGGCGCTTTTTGACTATTCAACAGGAACCGGAAATGGGCCGTTCGATTAATCTGGAAGGCAAGGTCGCGATGATCACGGGCGCCTCGAGCGGGCTTGGCAAGCGCTTCGCCCAGGTGCTCTCGCAAGCCGGCGCGAAGGTCGTGCTGGCCAGCCGCCGCGTGGAGCGGCTCAAGGAATTACGCGCCGAAATCGAGGCCGACGGCGGCGCGGCGCATGTGGTTTCGCTCGACGTGACCGACTATCAGAGCATTCGCTCGGCGGTCGCGCACGCGGAGACCGAGGCGGGCACGATCGACATTCTCGTCAATAACTCGGGGGTTTCGACCACGCAAAAGCTCGCCGACGTCACGCCCGCCGACTACGAATACGTATTCGACACCAACACGCGCGGCGCATTTTTCGTGGCGCAGGAAGTGGCCAAACGCATGATCATGCGCGGCAACGGCGGCGCCAATCCCGCGTACCGCATCATCAACATCGCTTCGGTCGCGGGCCTGCGCGTGCTGCCGCAAATTGGGCTATACGCCATCAGCAAGGCTGCCGTCGTACACATGACGAAGGCGATGGCGCTCGAATGGGGCCGGCACGGCATCAATGTGAACGCCATCTGCCCCGGCTATATCGACACCGAGATCAACCATCACCACTGGTCGACCGACCAGGGGCAAAAGCTCGTTTCGATGCTGCCGCGCCATCGCGTGGGCACGCCCGCCGACCTCGACGGCCTGCTGCTATTGCTCGCGGCCGACGAGTCGGCGTTCATGAACGGCTCGATCATCACCGCCGACGACGGTTTCGGGCTCGCGTGATTGCGCCGGTTCGGCGCTTGCGAGGGTTCGTGCCGGCACCGGCATTCTGTTCAACCGCATCAACGAAGAAGTCGCAGTGCAATGAATGCAACGAGTGATTACCATCCCGTATTCGAAATGACCATGCCGATCCGCTGGGGCGACATGGACGCGTTCGGCCACGTCAACAACACCGTGTACTTTCGCTACATGGAGCAGGTGCGCATTTCCTGGTTCGAGCACCTTGGCGTGGCCTCCGAAAGCGGCGGCGGGCAGGGGCCGGTGATCGTCAACGCTTCGATGGAATTCCTCAAGCAGTTGCATTATCCGGGCGACATTGTGTGCACGATGACGGTGGGTCAGCCGGGCCGCAGCAGTTTCGACACCGGTTTCGAGCTGCGCCGCGCCGACGAACCCGACACGCTCTATGCGCGCGGCAACGCGCGCTGCGTGTGGATCGATTACGCGGCCGGCAAGTCGGTGCCGATTCCCGGCACGCTGCGCGAGACGCTCGAACACGCCGGTCTCGTGAAGGCCGATCGCATTGGCTGAGCGACTGAGCGACCGAGCGACCGAGCGACTAAACGACTGAGCAGCCGATCGACCAGGCGGCCGATCGGCCGGTTCATCGGCTGACGTGCGGCATGGCGTGGCGCGAAGCGGGCGATGCCGCCGCGCTTTACTGCCCGAGCAGCCGTTGCAGCAATTCGGTTGCGTTGCCCGTGTCGTACTTGCGCATGAGGCGCGCGCGGTAAACGTCTACCGTGCGCGAGCTGATGTCGAGAATGCGTCCGATCTGCTTGCTGGTCTTGCCAGTGACGAGCTGCGCGGCGATCTCGCGTTCGCGCGGCGTGAGTTCCACGGCTACGCGGCGCGTCGCGCTCAGGTCCTCGAAGGTCCAGACGCCGGCCGCGTGCGGCGCGGTGCGGTCGAGCGAGCGGCCGGTTACGTGGCACCAGAACAGGTCGCCGTCGGCGCGCTTCATGATGCGGTCGTCGGCGTAACTGCCTTGCGCGGTCATGATGGGCGGAATGCGCGTGCCGATGCGCTCGAATTCGTCCGCCGACGGATACAGCACCTGGAACGACCGGCCGATCAACGATTCGCGCGCGCAGCGGAAAATGGCGGCGACCTGCTCGTTGCAGTCTTCGATGATGCGCTCGCGCGCGAGCACGAGCCCGATGGGCGCGAGATGGAACGCGGTCTGGTAGTCGAGGGCGGAGCGTGCGCGGGGTTGAGTTGGAGCGGCCATGGGGCTGTGCGGGTATTGCTTTATGTAGTTTTGCGTATTGTGCCGCAACAGGCGGCCAGCGTACGCTTTGCACCCATCGGAGGGTCGCGCGCGCGGGGAGTTCTGGCTTTGCGCGCGTGGCCCGGCCGGGCTGCCGGCTTCACGGCAACGCCTCCGGCGCATGACTAGAATGAGGCTTCCGGGCGCGCTCGACGTCCGCGTGCCACACCGGATCGGCGGATTTCCATTCGAGGAAGGGACACACTGATGAACAAGGTCTACAAAAGCGCCGCGGCCGCGCTCGAAGGCATCGTCAAGGACGGACAGACTTTCGCGGTCGGCGGCTTCGGGCTGTGCGGCATTCCGGAGGCGCTGATCGGCGCGCTGCGCGATTCGGGCGTGAAGGGCATCACCTGCATCAGCAACAACGCGGGCGTGGATGGCTTCGGGCTCGGCCTGCTGCTGGAAACGCGCCAGATCAAGAAAATGATTTCGTCGTACGTGGGCGAGAACAAGGAGTTCGAGCGCCAGTATCTTTCGGGCGAACTCGAACTTGAATTCACGCCGCAAGGCACGCTCGCCGAAAAGCTGCGCGCGGGCGGCTCGGGCATTCCGGCGTTCTTCACGAACACCGGTTTCGGCACGCTGATCGCCGAGGGCAAGGAAACGCGCCAGTTCGGCGAGAACCACTACGTGCTGGAGCACTCGCTCACGGCCGACGTGGCGCTCGTGAAGGCGTGGAAAGCCGATAAATCGGGCAACCTGGTCTATCGCCGCACGGCGCGCAACTTCAATCCGATGTGCGCGATGGCCGGCAAGATCACGGTGGTCGAGGTCGAGGAGATCGTCGAGAACGGCGAACTCGACCCGGATTCGGTGCATACGCCGGGCATCTTCGTGCAGCGCATCGTGCTCAACGCGCAGCCGGAAAAACGCATCGAACAACGCACCGTGCGCGCTGGGTCGGGCAACGCAGCGGCCAACTGAACAGGGAGACCGACCATGGCATGGAATCGTGACGAAATGGCCGCGCGCGCGGCGAAGGAACTCCAGGACGGCTTCTACGTGAACCTCGGCATCGGTCTGCCCACGCTCGTGGCGAACCATGTGCCCGAAGGCGTGGAAGTATGGCTGCAATCGGAAAACGGCCTGCTCGGCATCGGCCCGTTCCCGACCGAGGATCAGGTGGACGCCGACATGATCAACGCCGGCAAGCAGACCGTGACCACGCTGCCGGGTTCGTCGATCTTTTCCTCGGCGGATTCGTTCGCGATGATTCGCGGCGGCCACATCAATCTCGCCATCCTCGGTGCGATGCAGGTGAGCGAGAAGGGCGATCTCGCCAACTGGATGATTCCGGGCAAGATGATCAAGGGCATGGGCGGCGCGATGGATCTCGTTGCGGGCGTCAAGCGCGTGGTCGTGCTCATGGAGCACGTGGCGAAGGGCGACCAGCACAAGATTCTCGAAGCATGCACGCTGCCGCTCACGGGCGTGGGCGTGGTCGATCTGATCATCACCGACCTCGGCGTGATCGAAGTGAGCGACGCGGGTCTGAAAGTGACCGAACTCGCACCTGGCGTGACGGTGGACGAAATCAAGACGAAGACCGGCGCGCCGCTCGATGTGAGCACGGTGAGCTGAGCGTCGTAGCAGTATCGGCATGATCCAGGCGGGCGGGACTTCGGTCTCGCCCGTTTCGTTTTTGGGTTGAGTCGGGGATGTCGCATTGTTGCGCGTTGGCGGGCGCTTGAAACCTCGGCAGAACGGTCTATGCCGGTCGGCCAGGCACAGGGGCGCGGCGAGGCCGCCGCCGTATGCCGAAGCGCCGTTTGAGGCGGTTTCGCCGGCCGGTTGCCGAGGGCGTTACGGCCGATGCGGCGCGATAAAGCCGTTTACAATCGGTCGAACGGAATGTCTTGAAGCAACGCGTCTTTTCAGCGAGGACCCAGCGATGACCGACACGACTGCCACGCCGCGCCAACACCATGTGCAGTGCCTGAGTCCTTCGGGATTGCATCGCATCGCCTACACCGAGTGGGGCGATCCGGCCAATCCGCGCGTGCTCGTCTGCGTGCATGGGCTCACGCGCTCGGGGCGCGACTTCGATCGTTTTGCCGCGGAAATGGCGGGCGATTACCGCGTGGTGTGCCCGGACGTGGCGGGGCGCGGCCTCTCGGCGTGGCTTGCCGATCCGCGCGGCTATGGCGTCGCGCAATACGTCGCCGACATGGTGACGCTGATCGCGCGTCTGAACGTCGAGCAGGTGGACTGGTTCGGCACGTCGATGGGCGGCTTGATCGGCATGGCGCTCGGCGGCTTGCCGGGCACGCCGGTCCGCCGCATGCTGCTCAACGACATCGGGCCGCATATCGAGCCGGCGTCGCTCGCGCGCATCGGCCAATACGTCGGGCGCGACGAGCGGTTCGCCACGCTTCAGGACGGCATCGACAACGCGGCGCAACTTGCCGCGTCGTTCGGGCCGCTCAGCGCGGGCGATTGGCGCGAAATCAACACGCCGCTGCTCCATGAAGTCGACGGGCAATGGCGCTATCGCTATGATCCGCGCATCGCGGAGCCGTTCAGGGCCGTTACGCCCGAGCAGAACGAAGAGGGCGAAAAATTCCTGTGGCGCTCGTTCGCGGCATTTCCGGGGCCGCTGCTCGTCGTGCGCGGCGCGCTTTCCGATCTGCTTTCCCGGGAAACGGTCGCCAAGATGGTCGAGACCGGGCGCGACGTATCGAGCGTGGAAATCGAAGGCGTCGGGCACGCGCCGGCCTTTCTTGCCGCCGACCAGATTGCGATCGCACGCCGTTTCTTCGACGGGATGCCCTCTCGCGGGTCATAATATGAGATTGGGCGGCATATTCCGTGGCGTTGATGCGTGACAGGTGGCGTGGGAGGTTGGCGCCAGTTGCGCGGATCGACGCCGGCTCGGGAAACGGCCCGTATCGTCAAATTTCTGAACAGGAATGCTCATGGCAGTCATCCGTCACCACGTCGGTCCGCGTCTTTCGGAAACCGCGATCCACAACGGCACCGTCTATCTGGCGGGCCAGATCGCCGAGGACACGAAGCAGGACATCGCCGGTCAGACGCGCGAAGTGCTCGGCCATATCGACCGCCTGCTCGGCGAAGCGAACAGCGACAAATCGCTGCTGCTTTCGGTGCAGATCTACATCGCCGAGATGAAGGATTTCCCCGGCATGAACGCCGAATGGGACAAGTGGGTGGCGCAAGGCGCGACGCCGCCGCGCGCAACCGTCGAAGCGAAGCTCGCCAATCCGGAATGTCTCGTCGAGATCGTCGTGGTAGCCGCGCAGCGCGATTAAGCGCATTGAGCGTAGTCGGGCGCGCGATTCGCGCATGCGGCGCAACCGTTCCGGTTGGCCGTCCTGTCTGGTTTGTTGTCGCCTGTCCGGTGCGCCGGCGGGCATGGTCTCATGAGTAGCGACACCGTACCTTCCGCTTCGCCTTTACCGGCCGAGGCCCCCGCCGGCCTTGCCGCGTTGCCGTCGCTCGACGACGCGTTGGCGTTCGTGCGCGAGCACGCGGGCGACGCGCGCCTGTCCACGGGCGAGCCGCTGGTCGAGCACGCGCAGGGCACGGCGGCGCTTGTGAGCCGGCTCAATGTCGATCCGCCCGCGGTGCTGGCGGCGGCGCTTTTCAATCTTGTGCCGCATCTCGACAATCCCGAGGCGACGATCGAAGCGCGCTTCGGCGCGGAAGTCGCGCGGCTCGTGCTCGATGTGCGCAAGCTGCTGCGCCTCGGCACCGTGAGCCTGCGCGCGGCGCAGCAGTCCACGGCGGAAACCGGTCGCGAAAGCCGCGACGCGCAGGCCGCCCGGCGCGCCCAGGTCGAAGCGCTGCGCAAGATGCTGCTTGCGTTTGCGCAGGACATTCGAGTGGTGTTGATCCGGCTCGCGTCGCGCTTGCAGTCGCTGCGCTATTACGCGGCCGCGAAGGTGACGCCCGCGCCCGAGATCGCGCGCGAATCGCTCGAAATTTACGCGCCGCTCGCGAACCGGCTCGGCATCTGGCAGTTGAAGTGGGAGCTGGAGGATCTGGCGTTCCGCTTCGAGGAGCCGGTTACTTACAAGCGCATCGCGAAGCTGCTCGACGAGAAGCGCGCGGAGCGCGAAACCTACGTGGCCGAGGCCATCGCGCGCTTGCAGAGCGAACTGGCGGCGGCGCATATCGACGCCGAGGTGAGCGGTCGGCCCAAGCATATCTACAGCATCTGGAAAAAGATGCGCGGCAAGGATATCGACTTTTCCGAACTGTACGACGTGCGCGCGTTTCGCGTAATCGTGCCCGACATCAAGGACTGCTACACGGTGCTCGGCATCGTGCATAACCTCTGGCAGCCGGTGCCGCGCGAGTTCGACGACTATATTTCGCGCCCGAAGCCCAACGGCTATCGTTCGCTCCACACGGTCGTGGTCGGCGACGACGGCCGCGCGTTCGAAGTGCAGATTCGCACGCAGGAAATGCATCAGTTCGCGGAATACGGCGTGGCGGCGCACTGGCGCTACAAGGAAGCGGGCGCGAAGGGCTATGGCGGGCAGTTCAGCGCGAGCAGCACCTATGACGAGAAGATCGCATGGCTGCGCCAGTTGCTTGCGTGGAAAGACGACGTGGCGGACGGCCCGCAGCCGTGGGAGCAACTGCGTCAGACCACGCTCGACGACGACCACATCTACGTGCTCACGCCGCAGGCGCGCGTGATCGCGCTGCCGCAAGGCGCGACGCCGCTCGACTTCGCGTATCACCTGCACAGCGAACTCGGCCATCGTTGCCGCGGCGCGCGCGTGGACGGCGCGATGGTGCCGCTCAACACGCAGTTGCGCAACGGCCAGACGGTGGAGATCGTCTCGGTGAAGGAGGGCGGTCCGTCGCGCGACTGGCTCAATCCGCAGCTCGGTTATCTTCATAGCCCGCGCGCGCGGCAGAAAGTGCGCGCGTGGTTCAACGCGATCGACGCGCAGGAAAATATCGCGAACGGCCGCGCGATGGTCGAAAAAACGCTCCAGCGCGAAGGGCGCACGTCGGTCAATCTCGACCAGCTCGCGGCAAAGCTCGGTTTCAAGACGCCCGACGATCTCTTCAGCGTGGTCGGCAAGGAAGAGTTCAGCCTGCGCAACGTGGAGCACGCGCTGCACGACGCGAGCGCCGCCGAACCCGAAGAGGAGACGCCCGAGCAGATCACGAAGCGGGCGAGCGGCGCGAACGTCGCGCACGGCGGTTCGTCGGGCGTGCTGGTCGTGGGCGTGGACGCGCTGCTCACGCAACTCGCGCGCTGCTGCCGCCCGGCGCCGCCCGACGACATCAGCGGTTTCATCACGCGCGGCAAGGGCATGTCGATTCACCGCAGCGACTGCCCGACGTTCATGCGCATGGCGCGTCGTTCGCCCGAGCGCGTGCTGCACACGACCTGGTCCGCCGACGTGATGGGCGGGCGCGGGCAATCGGTGTATCCAGTCGATATCGCGATCGAGGCCGCCGACCGTCAGGGCTTGCTGCGCGACATCTCCGAAGTGTTTGCGCGCGAAAAAATGAACGTGATCGGCGTGAAGTCGCAGTCGCGGCGCAACACGGCGTTCATGCAGTTCACCGTGGAAGTGTCGAATTCGGCGCAAATCCAGCGCGCGTGCGTGCTGCTGGGCGAAGTGGCGGGCGTGGTGCGGGCGTCGCGCCGGGGCTGAGCGTATGCCGTGTTGCCTTCCGCATGGCTTCGTTTGCATCGCTTTATGCCGCAGCGCAAAAAATGCTTGCCAAGCGCCGTGGCATCGGTCATAATCTTCTTTCTCTAGGCTCGTAGCTCAGCTGGTTAGAGCACCACCTTGACATGGTGGGGGTCGTTGGTTCGAGTCCAATCGAGCCTACCAACGAAATCGAGGTCCGGGCGTTGCCGGGGCTTCAAATGCAGGAAACGCCGCAAGGCGAATTTACGGCGATACGGTTATGGCACCGCGAACGTTGACCGAAATCACTTCGGAGCGACGCTAGTCGAGGACCTCTTTCGCCCCTGCAGTCTGGTTTGAAAAGTGAATGCGGCCCCTCGAAAGCGGGGCCGCATTTTTTTTCGCCGCGAGCTTTCGGCGCGGGTCTGTCCTCACAGAACATTGGATGTGCCCGCAAGGCACCTTTGGAGAAAAACATGGTTGCGATACGTCTGCCCGACGGTTCGGTTCGACAGTACGATCATCCCGTCACGGTTGCCGAGGTGGCGGCCTCGATCGGCCCCGGCCTCGCCAAGGCGGCGTTGGGCGGCAAGCTCGACGGCGAACTGGTCGATACGTCGACGCTGATCGACCGCGACGCATCGCTCGCCATCGTCACGGACAAGGACGCCGACGGTCTCGACATCATCCGTCACTCCACGGCGCACTTGCTCGCGTACGCGGTGAAAGAGCTTTACCCCGAAGCGCAGGTCACGATCGGACCGGTTATCGACAACGGTTTCTACTACGACTTCGCCTACAGCCGTCCTTTCACGCCGGAAGATCTCGAAAAGATCGAAAAGCGCATGCAGGAGCTCTCGAAGAAGGACGAACCGGTGACGCGACGGGTGGTTTCGCGCGGCGAGGCGGTCGACTATTTCAAGAGCATCGGCGAGAAGTACAAGGCCGAGATCATCGAGTCGATTCCGGGTGCCGAGGAAATCAAGCTGTACTCGCACGGCGGTTTCACGGATCTGTGCCGCGGTCCGCACGTGCCGTCCACGGGCAAGCTCAAGGTCTTCAAGTTGATGAAGGTCGCGGGCGCGTACTGGCGCGGCGACGCGAAGAACGAGCAGTTGCAGCGCATTTACGGCACGGCCTGGACGAAGAAGGAAGATCAGGACCAGTACCTCCACATGCTCGAGGAGGCCGAAAAGCGCGACCACCGCAAGCTCGGCAAGCAGCTCGATCTGTTCCACATGCAGGACGAGTCGCCGGGCATGGTGTTCTGGCACCCGAAGGGCTGGACGCTCTGGCAGCAGGTCGAGCAGTACATGCGCGGTCGCCTGCGCGAAGTGGGCTACGACGAAATCAAGACGCCGATGATCATGGACCGCTCGCTGTGGGAAGCGTCGGGTCACTGGCAGAACTATCGTGAAAACATGTTCACGACGGAGTCGGAAAAGCGCGACTATGCGATCAAGCCGATGAACTGCCCGGGCCACGTCCAGGTGTTCAACCACGGCCTGCGCTCGTACCGCGACCTGCCGCTGCGTTACGCGGAATTCGGCTCGTGCCACCGCAACGAGGCGTCGGGCGCGCTGCACGGTTTGATGCGCGTGCGCGGCTTCGTCCAGGACGACGCCCACATTTTCTGTACCGAAGACCAGTTCATCAGCGAGTCGATCGCCTTCAACACGCTGGCGATGAGCGTCTACAAGGATTTCGGATTCGATCACATCGACATCAAGCTGTCGCTGCGCCCCGATTCGCGTGCCGGCACGGATGAAACGTGGGATCGCGCCGAGCAGGGTCTGCGCGACGCGCTGACGGCCTGCGGCGTGCAGTGGGAAGAACTGCCGGGCGAAGGCGCGTTCTACGGGCCGAAGGTCGAGTACCACATCAAGGACGCGCTGGGCCGCTCGTGGCAGTGCGGCACGCTGCAACTCGACATGGTGCTGCCGGAGCGCCTTGGCGCCGAATATGTGAGCGAGGACAACAGCCGTCGCCGCCCGATCATGCTGCATCGCGCGATTCTCGGCTCGATGGAGCGTTTTCTCGGTATTCTGATCGAGCACCATGCGGGCGCGATGCCTTCCTGGCTCGCGCCGGAGCAGGTCGTTGTGATGAATATCGCGGAAAGTCAGGCCGAATACGCGGCAAATCTGGTCCAATCGTTGCAAAAACAAGGGGTTAGAGTGTCGGCTGATTTGCGCAATGAGAAAATTAGCTATAAAATACGTGAGCACACGCTTGAGAAGGTCCCGTACCTGCTTGTCGTCGGCGACAAGGAGCGTGAAGCACAAACGGTAGCCGTGCGTGCCCGTGGCGGCGTCGATCTGGGTGTCATGCCCGTCGACGCATTTGCTGAGCGTCTGGCGCAGGACGTCAGAACGTTCAAGTAAGCCACCTGGCAGCGCGGCTCGTTTTTTTAATTTTTAGAGGAAACGTAACATCGCTACGGATAAGTCGCATCGCATCAACGGTGAAATCACTGCACCCGAGGTGCGTCTCGTCGGAATCGAGAATGAGCCGCTCGGCATCGTAAAGCTGGCCGATGCGTTCCGCATGTCGGAACAGCAGGACGTCGATCTGGTTGAAATTGCTCCGCAAGCCGTGCCGCCCGTGTGCCGCTTGATGGATTACGGCAAGTTCAAGTACCAGGAGTCGAAGAAGCAGCACGAGGCCAAGCTCAAGCAGAAGGTCATCCAGGTCAAGGAAGTCAAATTCCGCCCGGGCACCGATGACGGCGATTACAACGTCAAGCTGCGCAACCTCGTCCGCTTCCTCGAGGAAGGCGACAAAACGAAGATCACGTTGCGTTTCCGGGGCCGCGAAATGGCTCACCAGGAAATCGGCATGCGCATGCTCGAGCGTCTGCGCACCGACCTCGAAGAAGTCGGTCAGGTCGAGCAGATGCCAAAGATGGAAGGGCGCCAGATGATCATGGTGCTCTCGCCGAAGAAAAAGAAGTAAAGGCATGCCGCGTGGCCTAAATGCGCGGCGCCTTGGCAGTACCCGATCGTAGTACCCCGATCGCAGTATGAATACGCCTTGCCGGCCGCGCCGTTATCGCGGCGGGCAAGGCGGGATGCAGGTTCCGGAACGGCGCCCGCGCGTCGCACGAACAGTGCGGCAAACGGGCGTTTTTCCTGAAAGCGGCGGCGAGCTTGCCTTTTTGGAGCAGCCAGTCGCCAAAACAAGTGGAGTGGGTTTCGAAGGGCGGAGTTCGGGCAACGCGTGAAAGCGCCGCGCCAACCGCACACCCATGTCCATCAAATAATGGAGTTGTCGTCATGCCGAAGATGAAGACCAAGAAAAGCGCTGCGAAGCGCTTCGTGGTTCGTCCGGGCGGTACCGTCAAGCGCGGTCAAGCCTTCAAGCGTCACATCCTGACCAAGAAGACCACCAAGAACAAGCGCCATCTGCGCGGTGCAACGGCTGTTCATGATTCCGATCTGAACTCCGTGCGCGCAATGCTGCCGTTCGCGTAACCCTCAACCGATACTCATAGGAGCGAAACATGCCTCGAGTCAAACGTGGGGTTACCGCACGGGCCCGCCACAAGAAAATCATCAACCTGGCCAAGGGTTACCGCGGCCGTCGCAATAACGTCTATCGCATCGCCAAGCAGGCGGTCATGCGCGCGGGCCAGTACGCCTACCGCGATCGCCGCAACAAGAAGCGTGTGTTCCGCGCACTGTGGATCACGCGTATCAACGCGGCGGTGCGTCAGCACGACATGACCTACAGCGTGTTCATCAACGGCCTGAAGAAGGCTTCGATCGAACTCGACCGCAAGGTTCTGGCTGACATGGCTGTGTTCGACAAGGCTGCATTTGCTGCGATCGTCAAGCAGGTGAAGGCCGCCGTCGCTGCCTAAGCGTCAGCATAGGTATTGCGCAGGTTCGTTGCAGCAGACATTCCGGTCGTTTCGGTGATGCTGCAACAAAAACGGGGCTCCTCACCGAGCCCCGTTTTTGTTGGTAGTGACGCTTCCTGCGCCGCTTCGCAACGCTGCCTTCACGCCGTCATCGCCGTGTTCGAGCATGACGGACCGTAACGCGCAGCGCTGCCCCAAGTCTCAAACTCCGACGCTGAAAAGATGGGATCAATGGATCTGGACCAGATTGTCACCGACGCGCAACGCGCCTTCGCTTCCGCCTCCGACGTCAACACGCTTGAAAACGAAAAAGCGCGCTTTCTCGGCAAGTCCGGCGCGCTGACCGAGCTGCTCAAGGGGCTCGGCAAGCTCGACCCCGAAACGCGCAAGACCGAAGGCGCGCGCATCAACGCCGCCAAGCAGCAGGTCGAAGCCGCGCTTAACGCGCGCCGCCAGGCGCTGGCCGACGCGCTGCTGAACCAGCGTCTCGCCGCCGAGGCGATCGACGTCACGCTGCCGGGCCGCGGCGCCGGCACGGGCAGCCTGCATCCGGTGATGCAAACCTGGGAACGCGTCGAGCAGATTTTCGGCTCGATCGGCTTCGACGTGGCCGATGGTCCCGAGATCGAAACCGACTGGTACAACTTCACCTCGCTCAACAGCCCGGAAAACCATCCGGCGCGCTCTATGCAGGACACGTTCTACGTGGACGGCAAGGACGCCGACGGCCGTCAACTGCTGCTGCGCACGCACACGAGCCCGATGCAGGTGCGCTACGCGCGCACGCACACGCCGCCGATCAAGGTGATCGTGCCGGGCCGCACGTATCGCGTGGACAGCGACGCCACGCACTCGCCGATGTTCAACCAGGTCGAAGGCCTGTGGATCGAAGAGAACATCAGCTTTGCCGATCTGAAGGGCGTCTACACCGACTTTCTCAAGAAGTTCTTCGAGCGCGACGACATCCAGGTGCGCTTCCGTCCGTCCTACTTCCCGTTCACGGAGCCGTCGGCGGAAATCGACATGATGTTCGAGCACGGCAAGAACGCGGGCAAGTGGCTCGAAATCTCGGGCTCGGGCCAGGTGCATCCGACCGTGATCCGCAACATGGGCCTCGACCCGGAGCGCTATATCGGCTTCGCGTTCGGCAGCGGCCTCGAGCGCCTCACGATGCTGCGCTACGGCGTGCAGGACTTGCGTCTGTTCTTCGAGGGCGACCTGCGCTTTTTGCGCCAGTTCGCGTAATCGAAGCGACGCCGCAGCGGCAACGTCGCTTGCAGAGCGCGAGGCGGACGCGGCACTTCCTCGAGTGCGCGAGAACCCGCCTTCGCGACGGTCACAATCTGTCTGGAACGTAAAACCAAATGCTATTCCCCGAATCCTGGCTGAGAAGCTTTGTCGATCCGAAGCTCACGACCGATGAACTGGCCCATGCGCTCACGATGGCCGGTCTCGAAGTCGAAGGCCTGAGCCCGGCCGCGCCGCCTACCACGAAGATCGTCGTTGGCCGCGTGCTTGAAGTCGTCAAGCACCCGGACGCGGACAAGCTCAACGTGTGTCAGGTCGATGCGGGCACGGGCGCGACGCTGCAAATCGTGTGCGGCGCGCCCAACGTCGCGCCCGGCATCAAGGTGCCGGTGGCGCTCGTGGGCGCCGAACTGCCGCCGCCCGAGGAAGGCGGCAAGCCGTACGCGATCAAGCTCTCGAAGCTGCGCGGCGTGGAAAGCCAGGGCATGCTGTGCTCGGCGCGCGAACTCAAGCTTTCCGAAGATCACAGCGGCCTGATGATTCTCGCGGAAGACACGCCCGTCGGTCAGGACATTCGCGAGGCGCTCAACCTCGACGACACCGTTTTCGAAATCAAGCTCACGCCGAACAAGGCCGACTGCCTTTCGGTCTATGGCGTCGCGCGCGAAACCGCCGCGATCACGGGCGCGCCGTTGCAGGCGCCTGTCTATCCCGCGGTCGAAGTCAAGCTCGACGGCGCCGGCGCGCGGTTGCCCGTGAAGATTTCGGCGCCCGATTTGTGCGGCCGTTTCTCGGGCCGCGTGATTCGCGGCGTGAACGCGCGCGCGAAAACACCGGCGTGGATGGTCGAGCGCCTCGAACGTTCGGGCCAGCGCAGCATCTCCGCGCTCGTCGACATCTCGAATTACGTGATGCTCGAGCTGGGCCGCCCGTCGCACGTGTTCGATCTCGACAAGATCCACGGTTCGATGGACGTGCGCTGGGGCAAGAAGGGCGAATCGCTCAAGCTGCTCAACGGCAACACGGTGGAGGTCGACGAAACCGTGGGCGTGATCGCCGACGACCGCGAGATCGAAAGCCTCGCGGGCATCATGGGCGGCGACAGCACGGCCGTCACGCTCGACACCACCAACATCTATCTCGAAGCGGCCTTCTGGTGGCCGGACGCGATTCGCGGCCGCTCGCGCCGCTACAACTTCTCGACCGATGCGGGCCATCGTTTCGAGCGCGGCGTGGATTGGTCGACGACCGTCGAGCATATCGAGCGCATCACGCAACTGATTCTCGATATTTGCGGCGGCGCGGCCGGCCCGATCGACGATCAAACGGTGAACGTGCCCGAGCGCGAGCCGGTGACGATGCGCGTCGCGCGCGCGAACCGCATCATCGGCGTGACGATTGGCGGCGACGAGATCGCGCAGATTTTCACGCGTCTGGGTTTGACGTTCGAGCGTGGCGTGAACGAGGCGGGCGAGGAATCGTTCAGCGTGACGCCGCCGCCGTATCGCTTCGACATCGAGATCGAGGAAGACCTGATCGAGGAAGTCGCGCGTATTTACGGCTTCGAAAAGATTCCCGCGCTGCCGCCGGTCGCGCGCAGCGAAATGCGCGCGACCCACGAAACGCGCCGTTCGATCCACGCGATTCGTCATGCGCTCGCCGCGCGCGACTATGCGGAGACGATCAACTTCAGCTTCGTCGATGCCGAATGGGAGCAGGACCTCGCGGGCAATGCGAATCCGGTGAAGCTGTTGAACCCGATCGCGAGCCAGCTTTCGGTCATGCGCACGACGCTGTTCGGCAGCCTCATCAACGTGCTGCGCCACAACCTCAACCGTCGCGCCGACCGCGTGCGCGTATTCGAGGCGGGCCGCGTGTTCCTGCACGATCCCGCGATCAAGGCGGGTGAGATGGCCGTGGAAGGCTTCGCGCAGCCGAAGATGATCGGCGCGCTTGCCTACGGTCCCGCGCTCGAGGAGCAGTGGGGCGCGCCCGCACGCGGCGTGGACTTCTTCGACGTCAAGGGCGACCTCGAAGCGATGTTCGCGGGTCTCGGCGTTGCGAAAACTCCGCGTTTCGTGAAGGCCGAACATCCGGCGCTGCATCCGGGACGCAGCGCGCGCGTGGAAGTCGAAGGCCGCGCCGTGGGCTGGATCGGCGAACTGCATCCGCGCTGGATGCAGAAATATGATCTGCCGCATGCGCCGATTCTTTTCGAAGTCGATGCCGACGCGTTGATGGCGCGCGATCTGCCCATGCCGGCCGAAGTCTCGAAATTTCCGCCGGTGCGCCGCGACATCGCGCTTGTCGTCGATCAAAAGATCGAAGTGCAAGCACTGCTCGACGAGTTCCGCAAGGGGATGCAGGACGAGCCTGCACGGATTGTGCAGAGGGTTGCGCTTTTCGATGAATTTCGTGCAAAATCAAATACTTCCGGACTTGGCGCGGACGAGAAAAGCCTTGCCTTCCGGGTGACCCTGCAAGATACTGGCGGAACGCTTCAGGACGAGACGGTCGATGCGGCCATCAAGTCCCTGGTGGATCGCCTGGCTCGAGTATTTGGCGCCCGGCTGCGCGGATAAGCTCCCCGGCTCATCACGTACCGACATCGGCTTCCGGTTTGCGAGCGTGCATGCCACTGCAAGCAACCGGAAGCGCGCCATTTCATAGATAGATGAACGAAATGAACTCGAGTGATTTCGAAGCCCTTCTTGCGGCACAGCGTAGCGCCATGATTCGCGACATTCCTGCCTCGTCGGCAAGCGCCACGAACGACACGCCCACGCTGACCAAAGCCGAACTCGCCGAGCTGCTGTTCGACAACGTCGGCTTGAACAAGCGCGAGGCGAAGGATATGGTCGAAGCCTTCTTCGAAGTGATTCGCGACGCACTCGAAAGCGGCGACAGCGTGAAGCTCTCCGGCTTCGGCAATTTTCAGTTGCGCGACAAGCCGCAGCGCCCCGGCCGCAATCCGAAAACGGGCGAGGCGATTCCCATCGCCGCGCGCCGCGTCGTCACGTTCCATGCAAGCCAGAAATTGAAGGCGCTGGTGGAAAGCGGCGCCGAAGCAAGCTTTCCGCGCTGACGTTCCGTGCGTGCGCGCTCGCGCCGGTGGCAGGATGATGGCGAGCGTGCATCGTATGAGCTGAACGAGCGAACTTCTTGGACCCAGGCGGCGACGCCTCATTGCGCAACCACCACGACGGCAACCCGGCGATGACATCGACAATCGAAAAGGTCGTCTTGCCTCCGATTCCCGCCAAGCGCTACTTCACCATTGGCGAAGTGAGCGAACTGTGCGGCGTGAAGCCCCATGTGCTGCGTTATTGGGAGCAGGAGTTCACGCAGTTGAAGCCGGTGAAGCGGCGCGGCAATCGTCGCTATTACCAGCATCACGAGGTTCTGCTGATTCGCCGTATTCGCGAGTTGCTCTACGAACAGGGCTTCACGATCAACGGCGCGCGCAATCGTTTGGACTCGCATGGCGCGATGGTGGAAGAGGCCGCGCAAACGGAGGCGGCCGCGGCAGCGGGTGTGGAAAGCACGACGGCGCTAGTGAATGTCGATCAACTGCGCAAGGAACTGCTGCATGTGATCGATCTGCTTGGCCGTTGAGCGCGGCATCGAATCGTTCGCGATGAGTTGAGTGACTTGAACGGGTCACGACGCGCTTGTTGAGGAATTCCGTTCGAAGCGGTTCTAATTAGAGAAACTGTCTGTTATACTCTCTAGCTCTCGGGGCGTAGCGCAGCCTGGTAGCGTACCTGCATGGGGTGCAGGTGGTCGGAGGTTCAAATCCTCTCGCCCCGACCAGATTAAAACCCGCGTAATCGAAAGATTACGCGGGTTTTTTCTTTGCGTGCTCCGGTTTTGAATGTTTCCCGTGGCTCGTTGAGCGGGAACTCGACTGCACGCGGGACGACGAACCCGGCCGAAAAGCCACCTACGACGTGCTGACCGAAGCTACCACGGCGCGCTGATACGGCCGCGAAGTCACTGCGCGAAACTTCCATTGCTGCATCGGACCGATACCGTTTGCCGTTGCCGACGTCGTACCCACGATCGTGCCGTTCGCGTCGAGCAGATTGATTGCGATGGTCGCGCTTCGAATCGTGTCGTTGGTCGTGTTCGTTGCCGTGCCGCTGATATAGCCGGAAGCCGATTCCGACGCTTCGCCCGTATAAACCGTTGCGCTCAGATCGTCGATCTTCAATGCGTCTTCCGCATGCACGGAAGCGGCCGCAAAGGCAATGAGCGAAGCCGCGAATGCAAGTCTCTTCTTCATGGTGAGGCCTTTCGTGAGGTAGGACTCGCTATTGAAACGCGTAAGTCGAGACAAGCCTCTGAGCGGCATCAAAAGACGGTGCGCCTATGACGTTCGTTAAGGCCGAGGTTCTGATATACGCAGACGCATTCTGCAATTGTCCTAAATACGTCGGGAAGAATTCGCGCAATTTAAGGGGCGGCGAGAGAAGGGCGGAGGCCGTTGTTTTGCAGGCGGCAGCAAGGCGCCGCGCTCGCCGTCACCGACCGTCGAACCGGACCGCAAGATCCGGCTGTTAATTTTTCTCACATATCGGTGAGAATCCTTCGTTATACGGCAAGCGTTGCACGCCTTACGATATCCGTACCACCGCGTTCGCAGCACGAATGACGTTCACGCGTCCGAGCCCGGCCGCCTTCGTCCTGCGAGCGCTTCAAAGCGCCATCCCCATGAATCCGATCGAACTCGCGCAACTCGTCTTTCTGGCCGCCCTCTGGGGCGGGTCATTTCTCTTCATCCGCGTCGGCGTGACCGACTTCGGCGTGGCGCCGTTGATGGCGTTGCGCGTGGGGATCGGCGCGACGTTTCTCTTGATCGTGCTGTTTTCGCGGCGTCCCCCGCGCGAAGCATTCGGCGCGTTGCGTGCGCGCGCGTGGCCGCTGCTCGTCGTCGGCATTCTCAATTCCGCGGCGCCGTTCTGCCTGTTCGCGTGGGCCGAGCTGACGCTTTCCGCGGGCGTGACGTCCGTCATCAACGCCACGACGCCGCTCTGGGGCGCCGTGGTCGCTTACGTATGGCTCAAGGACCGCTTGAGTGGCTTGCGCGTGGCGGGACTGGTGATCGGTTTCGCGGGCGTCGTCGCGCTCGTCTGGGATCAGGTCGCAACGCATGCGGGCGACGGCGCGTCCACCGCTTCGGCCGCGCTCGCCGCATTGGCTGCACTTCTCGCCTCGGCGCTCTACGGCGTGGCGGCGAGCTACACCAAGCGTCACCTCACGGGCGTCGATCCGCTCATGGTGGCCGCCGGCACCATGAGCGCCGCAACGCTCGTGCTTGCGCCGTTCGCGGTTGCCGCTTGGCCTGCCACCGCCATTTCGGTTCACGCGTGGGGCGCGGTGCTCGCGCTCGGCGTGGCATGCACGGGCGTCGCGTACCTGCTGTTCTTCCGCTTGATCGCGTCGATCGGCCCGGCACGCGCGATCACGGTTACGTTCGTGATTCCCATCTTCGGCATTCTGTGGGGCGCGCTCTTTCTGGGCGAGCGCGTTTCGGTCGGCATGGCCGAGGCGTGCGTGGCGATTCTCATCGGCACCGCGCTCGCAACGGGCTTCGTCAAGCGTTTGCCCGGGTTGCCCGCGCGCCAGAGCGGCGCGCGCGCGGAGCGCTGACCGGCTTCGTTTGCAACGCGGCAGCCGCGCGCTGCCAACGTCACGCTTTTCTTGAGGCCGCAACGCAGGTTGCGGCTTTTGTTTTTTCGCGCTTGATTTTCACCGCCCGCATGTCACGTAACACGCGGTCCGCGTGTAGCCGTTCTTCGCCGGTACGCGTGCATTGTTCATTCGATTCGCGCTAATGCCGGTTGAATGGCCGCCGGTAATTCACGCCAAAAGAATAAGCGGCAAAGCGAATCCCCGCGGTTATTCCGTTTTTAAAAGCGATTTGGCTATTTCGCTTACGCGAGGCCGCGCATCACGCCCGCCGGATTGAAAGCCATCAGTCAGGAAGTCCATATGACGGGCGTTTCCAGCCGATGCGGTCTTGCCGGCTCGCGAGCAGGCTCACGAGTTCGCGGCTACACTCCGGTTTCAAACGCGCACGAAATATTTGTGAACGTTGCAGTGCGGAATTGCAGCGGCGTTGCCGTGCGTTTCGGTTTTTCTTTTATGCAATGGCGCAATGACGTAACACGCGTAATGAGTCGCGGCTTATCGGTTCGTTTCCGGGCGAGCGTGGCAGCGATTAAAAAGCGGCGCACGAAAATTGCTGTTGGCGAACCGATGCAATCAAGTCGGCGATCCATTGCATCTGCGGCGGTTTATTCGCCGTGGGAACCGATGGTTTTGAGCGGTAGTTTTGAGCCCCGCGCAGTGAGTCCGGCAAATGGGGGCCGGCCGCACGGCGCGATTCGAATCAGCAAATCGATGTGAGGCATGGCGGCCGCGAACGTTGCGCGGGCCGCGCGACGGCATGCCCTGGCAACGGTCGTCCACGCGCACGGCGCCGTCGCTTTTGCCGTTTCATGCCGGATCATCCGTATCGGGGATTTACATGACACAAGGAAAGTCGGTCTGGCGGGCTCATCTCGTGCGGGGGGCGCTCGTCGCGCTAAGCGCGTTCGGAGCGGCGAGCGCGCACGCGGACACATGGGGCGTTCAAATCGCGCCGGGCGTGGCGGACAACGACGTCAAGAAGCTCGACTTCGGGCTTGTCTGGGACCCGGGCCTTCAGTGGTGGCACTTCGCCGGCTATCACTTCACCGTGGTCGGCGAAGCCCACGTCGCGTACTGGAAGCTCGACGATCCGAACGCGATCTACGCGAACACCTGGGAGTTCGGCGCGACGCCGGTGTTCCGCATCGTCAAGGACGCCGGCTGGTTCCGTCCGTTCTTCGAAGCCGGCGTTGGCGTGCGCCTGCTCTCGCACGTACGGCAGACGCCGTTCCGCACCATGTCTTCGTCGTTCCAGTTTGCCGACATGGTTGGCGTGGGCGCACAGTTCGGCGAGCATGCGAACTATCAGGCGGGCTTTCGCTTCCAGCATATTTCGAACGCGGACATCAAGCGGCCGAATCCGGGCCTGAATTTCAGCGAAATCTATCTGCAATACAACTTCTAGGACGCGGGTGCAGACGGGCCGCATGCTAGTATTTTTTTGCATGCCGCCCGTCGTGCGGCATGCGGAACTGCATGGGAGTTCATATGGCCGCAGGCAGTCAACTCACCGTCTACACGAGCCGCAAGCAAAAGAAAGGACATCAATCGGCGGTTGCGTGGATTCTGGAAGCCGCCCAGGCGCAAGGCGCGCCCGGCGTCACGGTACTCGAAGGCTATGAAGGTCTCGATACGCACGGCAAGCTGCACGCCGCCCACTTTTTCGATCTCGCCGACGAGCCCGCCGTGGTGCTGATCGTCGCCGACGCGCCCACCATCGACGCGCTGCTCGTCACGCTCGGCACGAGCGGCATCGAACTTTTCTACACGCGCACCGCGATCGAATTCGGCCGGATCGGCGGCTGAACGCCGGGTGCCGTTCAGGCACTTTGCAGGCACTTTGCTGCATCCCGCACCGTCCGCATGCACCGGCACTATCATGCTGCTACCCCCCGTCGCACGGCTTGGGCTTCCTGCTGTGCAACCGCTACACTACAGCGCTTGATGCAGCGCACCACGCATGGCGCTGCATGACCGGCATTTCTTTTCATAGGCGGCACGCCGGCGTCGCGGACAAGGAGCGAGGAGCAGGCATGGCAATCGAAACAGTGGGGATCGTGGGCGCGGGCACCATGGGCAACGGCATTGCACAAGCCGTGGCCGTGGCGGGACTTAAGGCGGTGATGATCGACGTGACCGACGCGGCGCTGCAAAAAGGCGTCGCCACGCTGACGCACAGCCTCGAGCGGCTCGTCTCGAAAGGCAAGCTGGAAGCCGGCGCGCGCGACGCCGCGCTCGGCCGCATCGCAACCACGACCGATTACCAGCGCCTTTCGGGCGCGGACCTCGTGATCGAAGCCGCCACGGAAAACGTCGAGCTGAAAACGCGCATCCTCAAGCAGATCGAAGCCGCCGCGCGCCCCGACGCCATCATCGCCTCGAATACGTCGTCGATCTCGATCACCGCGCTCGCCACCACGCTTGCCGATCCGTCGCGCTTCATCGGCATGCACTTCTTCAATCCTGTGCCGATGATGCCGCTCGTCGAAGTGATCAGCGGACTGCAAACGCGCGCCGAGGTGTCGCAGGCGGTGCGCGACCTCGCGCAACGGCTCGACAAGACGCCGATCGCGGTGAAAAACGCGCCGGGCTTCGTCGTGAACCGCATTCTCGTGCCGATGATCAACGAAGCGTTCTTCGTGCTGGCCGAAGGGGTCGCGAGCGCCGAGGAAATCGACGCGGGCATGAAACTGGGCGCGAATCATCCGATCGGGCCGCTCGCGCTGGCCGACCTGATCGGCCTCGACGTTTGCCTGTCCGTGATGGACGTGTTTCTCAAGGACTTCGGCGACTCGAAATATCGTGCATGTCCGCTGCTGCGCGAAATGGTCGCTGCCGGTCAGCTCGGCCGCAAGACCGGCCGTGGCGTGTATCAGTACGCCTGAGCGCACGAGTTCGGGTTAAGCGGCTGAAAAGTGCATGCGGGCGGTGCTGACCGCGCTTCGCCCGCGTCATGCATGCATTCGATTTCCGGTGTCGCGTGTCAGGCGAGCACGCTCAGGCGATATTGCGTGGTCTGGCAATACGTCTTGCCGGGCCGCAGCACCACTTCTTCACACGCGGGCGCTTCCATGTTGATCTGGTTCGGAAAGCCGCCCGCTTCGAGGCACAGCCCCGCGTGACGCACGCACGGCGCGCCGCGCCGCGCCGGCTGGCCCTCCAGATAATTCCCCGTGTAAAGCTGCAAGCCGCGCTGGTCGGTGGAGACCGCGAGTTCGCGCCCGCTGGCGGGCTCGTAGACGCGCGCGACCGTGCGCACGGGCCAACGTCCCGCCGTGGCCAGCAGCGTGCCCGGCGTTGTTTCCGGCGCGCGCAGCACGTAGCAATGATCGAAGCCGCGCGCGCGTTCGAGTTGCGCGTTGGGCCAGTCGAGCCGCGCGCCGAGCGGGGCGCCGTGACGGAAATCGAATGCACTGCCCGAAACGTCGGCGATGCGCACGGGAATCATCTGAGGATCGACTTCGAGGAAGGCGTCCGCGTCGATCGTCAGCACGTGGCCGCGAATGTCGGCGTCGGGCTCGCCGGAGAGATTGAAGTAGCCGTGGCTCGTGAGATTGAGCACCGTGTGGGCGTCGGTCACGCCTTCGTAGTCGATGGTCAGCGTGCCGTCGTCGTCGAGCGTGTAGCGCACCTGGACGCTCACGTTGCCGGGAAAGCCGCCGTCGCCTTCGGGCGAATCGAGCCGAAACAACAGCGAGCCGCGATCTTCTTCCACCTGCCAGAGCTGGCGGTGGAACCCGTTTGCACCACCATGCAGCAAATTGCCGTTTTCATTGCGGTCGAGTGCATAGTCGATGCCGTCGAGCGTGAAGCGCGCGTGCGCGATGCGGTTCGCCCAGCGCCCGATGAGGCCGCCCATGTAGGTCGTGGCCGCGAGATAGCCGGCGGGCGTGTCGTGACCGAGCAGGATTTCGGCGAGCCGGCCCGCGCGGTCGGGCGCGAGCCACGAGACCAGCGTTGCGCCGAGATCGCTGATCCCGACCTTCATGCCTTGCGCGTTGCGCAGCGTGTGGAGGCGCACGGGATCGCCGCCGGGCAGCGCGCCCCACGGTTCGGAAGACAGATGAGCAAGACTGTTCATGAGGCGATGAGTGCGTGAATGGCTGGGCGGTCGAAGCCGGCATTATGGTGCATCGGCGCGCGCGTCGGCGGCGGGCGTCCCGGCAGCGGGCGTCCCGGCAGCGGGCGCACCGGCGACGCTGTCCTGATACTCGCGCGGCGTGCAATCGAGTTCACGCCGAAACACCGCATACATGTACTGAAGCGACGTGAATCCGCAGCGGATTGCCACTTCGGCGCTGGACGCGTCGCGGCTCGCGAGCATCGCCCGGGCGGCATCGAGCTTGTGGCGCAGAATTTCCTGATGGACCGTGCAGCGGAGTTCGCGCCGGAAATATTCTTCCAGCGAGGAACGCGACACGCCGACGTAATCGGCCACCTGCTCGGTCTTGATGCCCTGGCATGCGTATTGACGGATGAAGTGACGCGCACGCATGACGTGCGGGCTCGAGAGCGGTTCATGTTTCGTCGATTCAAGCACATTGATGCCGACCGGTGGAACCAGAATGCGTTGTCCCGGAAAACGTGCACCGCGCAGCATCTGGTGCAGCAAGTGCGCGGCCGTCTTGCCCATTTCCTCCGTTCCCTGGATCACCGAAGAAAGCGGGATGCGGGTGAGCGTGCGCGTGAGCGGATCGTTGTCGATGCCGATGATGGCGACCTGCTCCGGCACCGCGATGCCGTGGATCAGACACGCCTGTAGCAGATGTCGCGCCCGCGCGTCGGTCACGGCGATCACGCCCACGGGTTTCGGCAGCGCGTGCAGCCATTCGCTTAACTGCTCGATGGCCTGATTCCACGCGGAAGCGCTCGTCGCGAGACCGCGATAGATGGGCGCGGCCACGCCTTCCTCGCGCCCGATCGCCTCGAAGGCGAGTTCGCGCTCCTGCGCCCAGCGGTTTTCCTGTGCGACGGGCAGGCTGTACATCGCAAGATGGGGCAGGCCCGCACCGATCAGGTGCGTCCACGCGAGCGAGACCAGCTTGCGGTTGTCGGTGGCGATATAGGGCAGATCGGGCGGATAGTGCGCGGCATCGCCGAACGACGACCCCACGGCCACCACGGGCAGCGGGCAATCGCGCAGCGCTTCGGCTACCGAGGGATCGTCGAAATCGGCGATGATGCCGTCGCCTTCGAAGCGCTCGATACCCGCGAGCCGGCAGCGGAAATCCTCCTCGAGAAACAGATCCCACGCCACGCGCGTCGAGCGCAGATAGTGACCGATGCCCGCGATGATCTCGCGGTCGTACACCTTGTTCGCGTTGAAGAGGAGCGCGATGCGATGCGCGCGCTGCGGCGCCGCCGGCGTGGCCGAAGCGGGGAGAGCGGATGAAGCGGGGGAAGCGAGGACGCTGGGCATGTCGTTGGTCGGGCGGCGGCGTCCATGCGGACGCGCTCGCTGTCTCCTCTGCGGTTCGTGCGCGCCGTGGCGCATTGTTTTAGCCGTCCGGCTATTTTAGGCCGACGGGCGGCCTTGCGCGCGCGCCTCGCTCGCGCTCGGCAGGAAACATTAAAGCCGTCGCGCAATTTCGCAATTGCCGGGCTGCGCGGCTCGCGGGCAGTATGGCGTCACCAGGCCGGGCGCATCCCGCTGCGCCGCAACACGATTGCAATCGACCGCACCCGTCGCGTCCGATCGCAAGCCGCGTTGCATGAGCCTAACCGTCGCCGCGCCAACGCGAGCCGACACAGGAGACGCCATGTCGTATTTCGACCAGATTCCCGCTATTCGCTATGAAGGCCCGCAGTCGGATAACCCGCTTGCGTACCATCACTATGACCGCACGAAAAAAGTGCTCGGCAAGACGCTCGAGGAGCATCTGCGCATTGCCGTTTGCTATTGGCATTCGTTCGTGTGGCCCGGCGTCGACATCTTCGGGCAGGGCACGTTCCACCGGCCGTGGCAGCAGCCGGGCGACGCGATGGAACGCGCACGCCAGAAGGCCGATGCCGCGTTCGAGTTCTTCACGAAACTCGGGACACCTTACTATACGTTCCACGACACCGACGTCGCGCCCGAAGGCAAGGACCTCAAGGACTACACGGAAAACTTCGCGCGCATGGTCGATTATCTCGGCGAGCGCCAGCAGGCCAGCGGCGTGAAGCTGCTTTGGGGCACGGCGAATCTGTTCTCGCATCCGCGCTATGCGGGCGGCGCGGCAACGAGCCCGAATCCCGAGATATTCGCCTATGCGGCCACTCAGGTGTGTCACGCGCTCGACGCCACGCACAAGCTCGGCGGCGACAATTACGTGCTATGGGGCGGGCGCGAAGGCTACGACACGCTGCTCAATACCGACCTCAAGCGGGAACGCGATCAATTCGCACGCTTTCTGACGATGGTGGTCGAGCACAAGCATCGCAGCGGTTTCAAGGGCGCATTGCTGATCGAGCCGAAACCGCAGGAGCCGACCAAGCATCAATACGACTACGATGTGGCCACCGTGCATGGCTTTCTCACACAGTACGGACTCGAGAACGAAATTCGCGTGAATATCGAGGCGAATCACGCAACGCTCGCGGGGCACTCGTTCCATCACGAGATCGCCACGGCATTCGCGCTGGGCGTGTTCGGCAGCGTCGATGCCAATCGCGGCGACCCGCAGAACGGCTGGGACACCGACCAGTTTCCGAACAGCGTCGAAGAACTCACGCTCGCTTTCTACGAAATCCTGCGCCACGGCGGCTTCACGACGGGCGGCATGAACTTCGACGCCAAGGTGCGCCGGCAAAGCATCGACCCGGAAGATCTGTTCTACGGCCACGTGGGGGCCATCGACGTGCTGGCGCTCGCGCTCGAACGCGCGGCCGTGCTGGTCGAAAACGACCGGCTCGAGCAATTCCGCCAACAGCGTTACGCGGGCTGGGACACCGAGTTCGGCCGCAAGATTCTCGCGGGCGGCTACTCGCTTTCGTCGCTCGCCGTCGACGCGGTGGCGCACGGCGTGAATCCGCAGCACGTGAGCGGCCAGCAGGAGCGGCTCGAAAACGTCGTGAATCAGGCGATTTTCGGTCAACGGCCGGCGTAACGCGGTCACGCGGCGAGCGAAGAAGAAGGGCGCAAACATGTTCATCGGTATCGACCTCGGCACCTCGGGCGTGAAGGCGGTGCTGCTCGACCGCGCGGGCGACGTGCTCGGCAGCGCGAGCGCGCCGCTCAGCGTGAGCCGTCCGCAGCCGCGCTGGTCCGAGCAGGCCCCGCAAGACTGGTGGCTCGCGACACAAACGGCCCTGCGCGCGCTGATCGACGAGGCGCGCTCGCGCGGCATCGACAGCGCGCGCATCGAAGCGATCGGTCTCTCGGGCCAGATGCACGGCGCGACCTTGCTCGACGCGCAAGGCGAAGCGCTGCGTCCCGCGATTCTCTGGAACGACGGTCGTTCGGACTCCGAATGTATCGAGCTGGAGCGCGACGTTCCGGAGTTGCATGCCATAGCGGGCAATCTGGCGATGCCGGGCTTCACCGCGCCCAAGCTGTTGTGGGTGCGCAAGCACGAGCCGGAAATCTTCGCTCGCATTGCCCACGTGTTGTTGCCGAAAGACTATGTGCGCTGGTTGCTCACGGGCGTGTTCGCCACCGACCCTTCGGACGCCGCCGGCACGTTGTGGCTCGACATCGCGAAGCGCGACTATGGCGACACGCTGCTGGCCGCGTGCGGACTGTCGCGCGCGCAAATGTCCGACGTGTTCGAAGGCAATCAGGTCACGGGTACGTTGCGGCCCGAAGTGGCGCGGCAATTCGGCCTGCGCGAGATTCCGGTGGTGGCAGGCGGCGGCGACAACGCGGCGGGCGCGGTAGGCGTGGGCATCGTGCGCCCCGGCGATGCAATGCTTTCGCTCGGCACTTCCGGCGTGTATTTCGCGGTGTCCGACGGCTTTCTCGCGAACCCCGATTCGGCCGTACACAGCTTTTGCCATGCGTTGCCGAACACGTGGCATTTGATGTCGGTGATGCTCAACGCGGCGAGTTGCCTCGACTTCACCGCGCGGCTCACGCACTACGAAAGCGTCGCCGCCATGCTCGCCGACGCCGAAGCGCAGTCCAGCGCCGACCTCGACTCGCGGCGCCCGTGGTTCCTGCCGTATCTCTCGGGCGAGCGCACGCCGCACAACAACGTGAACGCGAAGGGCGTGTTCTACGGCATGACGCCGCAAACCTCGCGCGCGGATCTGGCCAACGCGACGCTCGAAGGCGTGGGCTTCGCGCTGCTCGACGGCATCGACGCCCTGCACGCGGCGGGCCTCGTGCCCAACACCATCACCGTGATCGGCGGCGGCTCGCGCAGCGCCTGGTGGACGCAGATGCTGGCCGATATCAGCGGCCGCGCGCTTACCTTGCGCGCGGGCGGCGAAGTGGGGCCGGCGCTCGGCGCGGCCCGGCTCGCGCATCTGGCCGTCGAGCCCGGCGCGGCGCTCGACGACGTGTGTCCGCAACCGCCCGTGCTGGCGATTCGCGAACCCGACGCAACGCGCCATGCCTGGTATCGCGACGCGCGGCGCCCGACTTTCCGCGCGCTGTATCGCGCGCTCGAACCGGTTTTTGCAACCGGCGCCTGATCGACAGGCGCGGGTCAAGAAAACGGCGCTGCCGATGCCGCAGCGCAGTTGGTTGGCAGTCCTACCGTTTATCCGCGCAAAGACGGAACACCGAAGCGTGGCAAAACGACTTCGTATCATCACGCAACCATAGTCCGCGACCGACACGCACTCGCGCGTGTCCGGTTGCCGGCCACAAGAGGAGTGGAGACATGCAATTCGCCAAACGACGTTCGATTCTGGGTTCGCTCGTATGCAGCGCCGTGCTCGCGAGCTTGACGCTGGCCGCGCCGCTCGCGCACGCGAGCAAGGACCATCCCGAGATCGGTTTTTGCATCGACGATCTGCGCGTGGAGCGCTGGTCGCGCGACCGCGATTATTTCGTCGCCGCCGCCGAAAAAATGGGCGCCAAGGTTTCGGTGCAGTCGGCGGACGCGAGCGAGGAACGCCAGATTTCGCAGATCGAGAATCTCATCTCGCGCGGCGTGGATGTGATCGTGATCGTGCCGTTCAACTCGAAAACGCTCGGCAACGTGGTGGCGGAAGCGAAAAAGGCGGGCATCAAGGTGGTGTCCTACGACCGCCTGATTCTCGACGCCGATGTGGACGCCTATGTTTCGTTCGACAACGAGAAGGTCGGCGAATTGCAGGCGCAAGGCGTATTCAACGTTCAGCCCAAGGGCAATTATTTTCTGTTGGGCGGCGCGCCGACCGACAACAACGCCAAGATGCTTCGCGCAGGACAACTGAAGGTGCTGAAGCCCGCCATCGACCGAGGCGATATCAAGGTGGTCGGCCAGCAATGGGTGCCGGAATGGAGCGCGTCGACGGCGTTGCGCATCACGGAGGACGCACTGACCGCGAACAACAACAAGATCGACGCGATTGTCGCTTCCAACGACGGCACGGCAGGCGGCGCCATTCAGGCGCTTGCCGCGCAGCATCTTGCGGGCAAGGTGCCGGTGTCGGGGCAGGACGCCGATCTCGCGGCGGTCAAGCGCGTGGTGGCGGGCACGCAGACCATGACGGTCTACAAGCCGCTCAAGCTCATCGCGAGTTCGGCCGCGAAGCTTGCCGTCGATCTCGCGAAAGGCCAGAAGCCCGCGTACAACGCGCAGTACGACAACGGCAAGAAGAAGGTCGACACCGTGCTGCTCCAGCCTACGCTGCTCACCAAGAGCAATGTGGATGTCGTCGTGAAGGACGGCTTCTATACGCAGGCGCAACTGGCGAGCCAGTGACGTCATCGTGAACCAGTCCGTGCGCGAGCGCGCGCGGACCTTTGGCGAGTCGACAGCGTATGACCGAACCCTTGCTGACGATGCACGGCATCGTCAAATCCTTTGCGGGCGTGAAAGCGCTCGACGGTATCGACCTTTCGGTGCGGCCCGGCGAATGCGTGGGCCTGTGCGGCGAGAACGGCGCCGGGAAATCGACGCTCATGAAGGTGCTTTCCGGCGTGTATCCCCATGGCACGTGGAGTGGCGAAATCCGCTGGGAAGGCGCGCCGCTCGAAGCGCAGAGCGTGCGCGACACGGAGCGCGCGGGCATCGTCATCATCCACCAGGAATTGATGCTGGTGCCCGAGCTTTCCGTTGCCGAAAACATCTTTCTCGGCAACGAAATCACGTTACCCGGCGGCCGCATGAACTACGCGGCGATGTATCGGCGCGCCGACGAACTGCTGCGCGAGCTGAACATCCATGCGATCAACGTGGCGCAGCCGGTCATGAACTACGGCGGCGGTCATCAACAACTGATCGAGATCGCGAAGGCGCTCAACAAGCGCGCGAAGCTGCTGATTCTCGACGAACCGTCGTCGTCGCTTACGGCCGCCGAAACGAAGATCCTGCTCGACATCGTGCGCGATCTGAAGCGGCGCGGCGTGGCCTGCGTCTACATCTCGCACAAGCTCGACGAGGTGGAAGCGGTGTGCGATACGGTCACCGTGATACGCGACGGCCGGCACGTCGCCACGCAGCCGCGATCGGCGCTCGACACGGATCGCATCATCGCCATGATGGTCGGGCGCGAGATCAAGAATCTCTTTCCGCGCGAGCCGCATGAGATCGGCGAAGTGGTGTTCGAAGCCCGCAACGTGACGTGCTACGACGTCGCGAATCCGCGGCGCAAGCGCGTGAGCGACGTGTCGTTCGCGGTGCGGCGCGGCGAGATCGTGGGCGTGGCGGGACTCGTGGGCGCGGGCCGCACGGAGACGATGCAGGCCATCTTCGGCGCCTACGCGGGCGCATGTTCGGCCACCGTGCTGCTGGAGGGCAGGCAACTCAGGATTCGCTCGCCGCTCGACGCGATCGCGGCCGGCATCGCCATGGTGCCCGAGGACCGCAAGCGTCACGGCATCGTGCCGCAACTGGGCGTGGGTCATAACATCACGCTTTCCGTGCTCGGCCGTTTCGCGAAGCATGGGCGTATCGACACCGCCGCGGAACTCGACACCATTCGCACCGAAATGCAGCGCCTTTCCGTGCGCGCGGCAAATCCCATGCTGTCGATCGCGAGCCTGTCGGGCGGCAACCAGCAGAAGGCCGTACTCACGAAGATGCTGCTCACGAACCCGAAGGTGCTGATTCTCGACGAGCCGACGCGCGGCGTGGACGTGGGCGCCAAATACGAAATCTACAAGCTCATGTTCGAACTCGCGAAGCGCGGCGTGGCGATCGTCATGGTGTCGTCGGAGTTGCCCGAAGTGCTGGGCGTCAGCGACCGCGTGCTCGTGATCGGCGAGGGCGAATTGCGCGGCGACTTCGTCAACGACGGTCTCACGCAGGAACATATTCTCGGCGCAGCCATCCAGCGTGCGCACGTTCAACCCGAACCAGCGAGTGCAGCATGACCCCTGATGTCTCGACTCAACGCGCCGAACTGGCGCAGCCGGGCAGCGGCAACGCGCTGCGTTTCCAGCAATTGTTCGCGCGCTACAAGATTCTCGCCCTGCTGCTCGCGGTGGCGGCAATCTGGGTGTTCTTTTCGGCGCTCACGCATGGCGCGTTCGTGACGCCGCGCAACGTGTCGAACCTGTTGCGGCAGATGTCGATCACGGGCATGCTCGCGTGCGGCATGGTGTTCGTCATTATCGCGGGCGAAATCGACCTTTCCGTCGGCTCGCTGCTCGGCCTGCTCGGCGGCGTGGCCGCGATACTCGACGTCAATCGCGGCTGGCCCATCGGCGTGACGGTGCCGGCCGTGCTCGTGCTGGGCGTGCTGGTGGGCCTGTTCAACGGCTGGTGGTCCACTTACCGGCGCGTGCCGTCGTTCATCGTCGGACTGGGCGGCATGCTCGCGTTTCGCGGCGTGCTGCTCGGCATCACGGGCGGCTCGACCATTGCGCCGGTTTCCGACCGTTTCGTATTCCTCGGCCAGGGTTATTTGCCGCGCGTCGCGGGCGACATACTCGCGCTCGTTCTGTTCGTTATCCTGACGATATTGACGGTGCGCCAACGCGCGAGCCGGCGGCGCTATCAACTGAGCGTCGTGCCGCTGTGGCAGGACGGCGCGAAGATCGTCGGCGCGGGCGCGATCCTGCTCGCATTCGTGTTGACGCTCGACAGTTACGGCGGCATTCCCGTGCCCGTACTCCTGCTGCTTGCCCTGCTTGGCATGTTTACGTGGATTGCCACGCAAACGGTATTCGGGCGGCGCATTTATGCGGTGGGTTCGAATCTGGAAGCCACGCGTCTTTCGGGCGTCAACACGAATCGCGTGAAGCTCGCGATCTTCGCGCTGATGGGACTGATGTGCGCGTTCGCCGGCATCGTCAACACGGCGCGTCTGGCGGCGGGCTCCCCTTCGGCGGGCACGATGGGCGAACTCGACGCAATTGCCGCATGCTTTATCGGCGGCACCTCCATGCGCGGCGGTTCGGGCACGGTGTATGGCGCATTGATCGGCGCGCTCGTGATGGCGAGTCTCGACAACGGCATGTCGATGCTCGACGTCGACGCCTACTGGCAAATGATCGTGAAGGGCGGGATTCTCGTGCTGGCCGTCTGGATCGACGTGGTATCGGGTTCGAACCGACGCTGAGGATTGCAAACGAGCGGCAAACGAGCGGCAAACGAGCGGCAAACGAGCGGCAAACGAGCGCGCTCAAATCGCATCGTGTTTCATGGTGCGAGTCGCGCAACGTCACCTTCAGAGTGGTCTCCTCGCGCGTGATTCGCGCACTTCGAGGGCGGGACGCAAGGCGCGTCCCGCCCTTTTTCTTCGGACGATTGCGCTCGCGCGCCAAACAGGAAAGCCGCGCACGCATGATGCGTTCGCGAACGATTCCTGCCACAATCGTTTCACCCGTGCAGGGCAAGTCGTTCGCGAACGACGCGAAACACGTGCCGCCCGTGCGGGCTTTCGTCATATCGCCGCGGCCCCGCGTGTGCTCACAGCCTCTCGCAGCAATGCATCGCCGTGCGTCGAACCCGCACGCGCCGCCGCTTTTCGTTTCATGTTGCGTAGCCGCGCAACCGCAGCGTTGCGCCGAGCGCGCGCCACCGGCAAGCATGCAGCCCATGACGCATCGCCGTGCCGGTTCCGCGCGCGCTCCCGTTTCGGAGATGAGCCGATCATGCCCACCCTCTGCGAAATCTGTAACGCCCGTCCCGCAGTCGCACGCGTGACTGTCGTGCAAAACGGCCAGCGCAGGTCGATGTCGATCTGCGACTACGACTACCGCCAGTTGATGCGTCACCAAAGCATGCTCAACCCGTTCGACTCGCTGCTCGGCGGCGGCGGGTTGTCGCGCTTCTTCGGCAATGGCTCGGGCGGCAACGGCGCCGGCGAAGGCGACGACACCGCCGGCCTCGCCGCCGAAGTGCCGCGCGAATCGGTCGACGCCACCGATGCTTTCAGCGAGCAAACACTGGAAATTTTGCAGCGCGCCGCCGAAAAAGCCCATGAATTGCAGCGCACCGAACTCGACACCGAACATCTGCTGTATGTGCTCGCCGACACCGACGTTTGCGCAGCACTCCTGAAAGAATTGAAACTTTCGCCGCAGGACATTCGCGGCTATATCGACCAGCACGCCGGCAAAGGCAGCGCTTCGCCGGACGCGCCCATCGACAGGATGACGATTTCGCCGCGTCTGAAGAAAGCGTTTCAGTTCGCGTTTCAGGCCTCGCGCGATCTTGGCCATTCCTATGTCGGGCCCGAGCATTTGCTGATCGGCCTTGCTTCCGTGCCGGACAGCATCGCGGGCGGCCTGCTCAAGAAGTACGGCGTAACGCCCGAGGCGCTGCGCCAGAAAGTCGTGAAAGTGGTGGGCAAGGGGGCGGAGGACGGCCGCGTGGACGCGCCCACGGGCACGCCCACGCTCGACAAGTTCGGGCGCGATCTCACGGCCATGGCGCGCCAGGGCAAGCTCGATCCGGTGCTCGGCCGGGCGCAGGAAATCGAAAGCACGATCGAAGTGCTCGCGCGCCGCAAGAAAAATAATCCCGTGCTGATCGGCGAGCCGGGCGTGGGCAAGACGGCTATCGTCGAAGGGCTCGCGCAGCGCATCGTCAACGGCGACGTGCCCGAGGTGCTGCGCGGCAAGCGACTCGTCGAAGTCAACATCAACTCGATGGTCGCGGGCGCGAAGTATCGCGGCGAATTCGAGGAGCGCGCGAAGCAGTTGATCGACGAAGTGACCGCGCGGCACGACGAGCTGATTCTCTTCATCGACGAGTTGCACACGATCGTGGGCGCGGGGCAGGGCGGCGGCGAAGGCGGCCTCGACATCGCGAACGTGCTCAAGCCCGCGCTCGCGCGCGGCGAGCTGAGCCTGATCGGCGCGACCACGCTCAACGAATACCAGAAGTACATCGAGAAAGACGCGGCGCTGGAGCGGCGCTTTCAGCCCGTGCTCGTGCCCGAGCCGACGGTCGAGCAGACCATCGTGATCCTGCGCGGCCTGCGCGACAAACTGGAAGCGCATCATCAGGTGACGTTCGCCGACGACGCGTTCGTGGCCGCCGCCGAATTGTCGGATCGCTACATCACGTCGCGCTTCTTGCCCGACAAGGCGATCGACCTCATCGACCAGGCGGCGGCGCGCGTGCGGATCGGCGCCACGTCGCGGCCCGCCGAGATTCAGGAACTCGAAGCGGAGATGGCGCAGCTCAAGCGCGAGCAGGACTATGCGTCCTCGCGCAAGCGCTTCGACGAAGCGAAGGGTTTCGAGGCGCGCATCAACGAGAAGCAGGCGAAGCTCGACGAACTCACCGAGGCGTGGCAGCGCAAGACCGGATCGGAAACGCTCGAAGTTACGGTCGCTTCGATAGCCGAAGTGGTCTCGCGGCTCACCGGCATTCCCGTGGCCGATCTCACCCAGGAGGAGCGCCAGAAGCTGCTGAAGATGGAGCAAACGCTGCGCGAGCGCGTGGTAGGCCAGGACGACGCGGTCACGGCCGTGAGCGACGCCGTGCGGCTTTCGCGCGCGGGACTCGGGCAGGCGAACCGGCCTATCGCGACGTTTCTTTTTCTCGGCCCCACGGGCGTGGGCAAAACGGAACTCGCGAAGGCGCTGGCGGAGACCGTGTTCGGCGACGAGCAGGCGATCATTCGCATCGACATGAGCGAGTACATGGAGCGTCACACGGTGGCGCGCCTGATCGGCGCGCCGCCGGGATACGTGGGTTACGACGAAGGCGGCCAACTTACCGAGCGCGTGCGGCGCCGCCCGTATAGCGTGATTCTGCTCGACGAGATCGAAAAGGCGCACGCCGACGTCTATAACGTGCTGCTGCAAGTGTTCGACGATGGACGGCTCACCGACGGCAAGGGCCGCGTGGTCGACTTCAGCAACACCATACTGATCGCCACGAGCAACCTGGGCGCGTCGATCATCATGAACAATCTCGAACAGCCCGAGCAATCGCGGCTCGACGAGAAGGCGCTGCGCGGCGAATTGATGAAGGTGCTCAAGGGGCATTTCCGGCCCGAGTTTCTCAATCGTATCGACGAAATCATCGTGTTTCATGCGCTCTCGCGCGAGAACATCCGCTCGATCGTGGGAATTCAGCTCGAACGCGTGACGCGCACCGCGGCCGCGCAAGGCATCACGCTCAAGATGAGCGATGCGCTGGTGGAGCATCTCGTCGAATCGGGGTATCAGCCCGAGTTCGGCGCGCGCGAACTCAAGCGTCAGGTGCGTCAGGAAGTGGAAACGCGGCTCGCGAAAGCCATCCTGGGCGACGCGCTGCAAACGGGCGATACGGTCGAGATCGGCTATGACAAGTCGAGCGGCGAAGCGACGATCAGCAAGATCGCCGTGCCGCCCGACGTGAAGGAAGCCAAACCCGCGAAAAAAGCGAAGAAAGCGGGCAAGGCCGGAAGTGCGGACGAGCCCGACGTGAACGAAGTCGCGCCCGAGCTTGCCGCCGACGATGCCGAAAGCGATCCGCCGCCACCGCCGCCTTCGAAGAAGAACGGCAAGGGCGCGGGCAAGTCGAAACCGGCGTGATTTTTTCTGCGGTCGAAAAGCGGCCGGTACGCTGGCCGCTTTATCGTTGCGAAAAATAATCAGGATGCGGAATCAACCCGCGGCGATGTGCCACCACGAAGGCAGCAGCGCGCGCACTTCGGGCTGCCCGAAACGGTCGTCGAGCAGATGCACCACGCCGCTGTCGTGCTCGCTGCGAATCACGCGGCCCGCGGCCTGCACGACCTTGCGCAGCCCCGGAATCAGGTACGTGTAGTCGAAGCCCGAACCGTAGAGCGCGTCCATGCGCGCGCGCATCGCTTCGTTCACGGCGTTCACCTGCGGCATGCCGAGCGTGGCGATAAACGTGCCGATGAGCCGCGTGCCCGGCAAGTCGATGCCCTCGCCGAACGCGCCGCCCAGCACCGCGAAGCCGATGCCGCAACCGTCTTCGGCGAAGCGCGCCACGAACGCCTGCTGGCCCGCTTCGTCCATCGTGCGCGACTGCATCCAGACGTCGACATGAGGATGCCGCGCCACGAACGCGCCGGCGGCTCGCTGCAAGTAATCGTAGCTGCTGAAGAAGCACAGATAATTGCCGGGGCGCGCGGCATACTGCGCCGCCACGCGCGCGACCAATGCATCGAGCGAGCGCTCGCGGTCCTTGTAGCGCGTGGAAATGTGGCGCGCGACACGCACCTCGAGTTGTTCGGCGCGAAACGGCGTGCCGATGTCGACGCTCACGGTGTTGGCCGGCAGCCCCAGCATATCGGCGTAATAGTGCGTGGGCGAAAGCGTCGCCGAGAAAAACGTGATGCCGTGCGCGGCCGCGATGCGCGCGCGCAGCGCCTCGGCGGGAACGATGTTGCGAATCGCGAGCGTCGTGCGCGCGCGCTTGTGCGCCTGCGCGGGCAGCGGCGTGATGTCGAACAGCGAATGCGGGCCGAAGCGTTCGGCGATGCGCGTGAAATGCAGCGCGTCGAAATAGAAGCGTTCGAGTTCCGCGTCGCGCGCCAGCGTGGCTTGCGCGAGTTGATCGCCGATCGTGCCGATCACGTCGCCGAGCGCGTTCACGAATCCTTCCGGCAGCGTTTCGCTCGCGCGCCATGCGCCGGGCAGCACGGCGTTTTGCGCGTTCCAGCGCTTTTGCAGGCGCGCGAGCGCGCGCTTGACGGGCGTGCTCGCGCTGGCGCGAATGGCGTCGATGCGCGTTTGCACGAGTTCGGCCGAGTACATCGCCCGCGCGCGTTCGGGCAGGTTGTGCGCTTCGTCCACCAGCACGCTCGCGCGCCACGCGTTGTGCGCGCCCAGCATGAACAGCATCGCGCTTACGTCGAAGTAATAGTTGTAGTCGCCGACGATCACGTCGCTCCAGCGCGCGAGTTCCTGGCCCAGATAGTACGGGCACACGCGATGTTCTTGAGCCACGTCGCGCAGCGCCGCGCGGTCGAGCCAGACGCGTTCGAGCGCGCGCTCGCGCGCGGCGGGAAGCCGGTCGTAAAAGCCGCGCGCGAGCGGGCACGATTCGCCGTGGCACGCGGCTTCCGGATGCTCGCACGCCTTGTCGCGCGCGACGAGTTCGAGCACGCGCAGCGGCAGCGGCGGCGCATCCGGCGCGGCGTTCGCGCGCGTGAGCGTGTTTAGCGCGTCGAGCGCGAGTTGCCGTCCCGAGCTTTTCGCGCTGAGGAACAGCACCTTGTCGATGCCGGCGCGCGGGCACGCCTTCAGTTGCGGGAACAACGTGCCGATGGTCTTGCCGATGCCCGTGGGCGCTTGCGCGAGCAGGCAGCGCGCTTGCGTGGCCGCGCGCCACACGGCTTCGGCGAGATCGCGCTGGCCCTGGCGAAAAGCGGGATGCGGCAGGCTCAACGCCTGGAGCGCCGCATCGCGCGCGGTACGATGCGCGCTTTCCTGCGCGGCCCACGCGACAAAGCGGCGGCACTGCGCCTCGAAGCTCGCGCGCAACCCGGCGGCGCTCGCGTGCTCGACGAGGGCGGTCTCGCGTCCGGAGCCGATTTCGTAGTACACGAGCGCGAGTTCGAGCGCATCGAGTTCGAGCTTCTCGCAAAGCAGCGCGCCGTACACGCGCAGTTGCGCCCAGTGCAGCGCGCGCTGGTTTTCGCGCATGGCGTCGAGGTCGCCGCGATAGGTCTTGAACTCTTCGAGCCGCCGCCGCGCCGGATCGTAGCCGTCGGCGCGGCCGCGCACCGTGAGCGTGCCGTAGGTGCCGCTCAGCGCGATTTCCGTTTCGTACCCCGCCGGACGGCGCGCGGCGATCGCGGCGTGACCCGCGCGGCCCTCGCTTGCGTCGGGCGAGGGCGTGAAGCGCAGGTCGAGATCGCCGCGTTTGGCGGTGAATTCGCAAAGCGTGCGCACGGCAACGGTGTAGCTCATGGCGCGCCGGCGTGACCGGTTTCGAGGGCCGCACCGGACGGCGGTTCGACGCTCTCCGGCCAGCGCACGTGCAGCACCGTCACGGCCATGCCGTGCGCCGCGCAATACGCCAGCCAGCGGCGCTGGTTGTCCTGCAAGCGGTCGCCGGGGCCTTTCACCTCGATCAGTTCGTAGCGCCGCTCGCCGGTTTGCCCGTCGCTTGGGTTCATCGGCCGGAAACGCACGAGGTCGGGCAAGCCGCTGCGGTTCGCCACCGGTTCGCGCAACAGCCGCTCGAACCACAGGCGCAGGTGCGCGGCCGGAAAACAATCGAGCGCCAGCGCGAGCAGCGTGTCGTTCAAGGCGCCCCACGCGACGAACGGCGCCTGAACGCCGTTTTTCTCGGCGTAGCGCCGCAAGATCGAATCGCGATACGCGCCGCTTTCGAGTTCCGCGAGACAAGCGTCGAAATGCGCGGCACGGCGCGCGGCGAAATCGGCGGCATGCAGATCGGCGGGACCGCGCTGAAACGGATGAAAGAACGCGCCGGGCAGCGGCGCGAACAGCGCGGGCCAGCACAGCAAGCCGAACAGAGCGTTGATGAGCGTGTTTTCCACATAGAACACGGGCGCGTCGGGCGTGGCGAGCGCGCGCCGCGCGGCTTCCTCCACGCGCACGCCGTGCGGCGCGGCCGGCAGCACGAGTTCGAGGTTCGCGAAGCCGGGCGCGACGGGCGAAGCCGCGCGGCGCGCGCGCGTGAGACGCCCGAGCGTGCGCGCCGCGCGCTGCGCTTCCTCCTCGTTCGCGGGCGCGGCGGCAATCGCGCGCGCGAGCGCCACGGCTTCTTCACGCCGATCGAGTTGTTCGAGCACGCGCACGCGCCGGTAGCGCGATTCGGCGTGAGCGCTGCCGGCGTAAGCGCGCCACGCGAGTTCGGGCTCGCGCGCGCGCTCGGCGGCGAGTCCGGCGGCGTGACGCAGCTTGTCATGACGCTCGCGCAGCCACGGATTCGCATGCGTGCGCGCGGCGAGGGCGTCGAGCGTGGCGAGCGCGGTTTCGATCGGCGGGACGATGGGCGCTTCGTCGGCGATGGCGGCTTCGAGCGTCTCGCGGCAGTCGCGCAACGCGAGCCAGGTGTCGATGTCGCCGCGATGCTGGAACGCGCGCGACGCGGCGTCGAAAGCGACGGTTTCGTAGCGGAACACGCCAAGATCGGCGAGCACGAATTCGCGCCAGTCCTGGCGCAGATTGCCGAAGAACATCAGGCGCAGGCGTTCGCACAGCGGCGCCGCCTTGAAATGCCAAACGGTGTCCGCCGAAGCGGGGAACCAGGCGTGCCAGTCGCGCACCCCGGTCGCGGCAGTGCTGCCGCAAAGGTGCGCCGTGAGCGCGCCGAGCGTGGCGGCCCGCGTGGCACGCGCGGCGTGCGCCTCGGGCGCGAGTTCGAGTCGCGCTGCCAGCGCCTGCAATTCCGCTTTCGTCACGAGCGCGGCGAGCGTTTCGAAGTCGAGCGCGGGCGCGCCGTCGAGCCAGCCCGCCGCGACGAGCGCCGCCGCCGCCGCGCGCGGGCAGCCGATCTCGGCGTAATCGAGCCGGCTCGCGCGAAAATGCGGGCCTTTGCGCATCAGCATGCGCACGAACAGCGCGCGCGCCGAACGCGGCAGCAACGGGAAGGTCGCGGCGAAACGGCGCTCGGCGTCGTCGAACAGATCGGCGCAGCGCGCGCCGAGCCACGCGAGCGCGCGCTCGAAGTTCGCGAGGTAATAGAACGGATCGGGAGAGTCGGAAAGCACGCGCGGCACTGTACGGATATACAGCGGCGATGATAGCAGGCCGGCGCGGCCATTCGCGCGCGCCTGCGGCCGGCTCAGGGATTGCCCGGCCCTTACGCTACAATTGCCGCAGCCTGAAAACCGGAACCGCGATGAACCCACGCAACGCCTGCCTCGCCGCCCTCGTGGCCGCCACGACCCTGTTCGCGGGCTGCGCGGCCCAGTACCGCAACCCCAACGCGTGCGAAGAGGAAATGCGCAACCGGCTCGCCGATCTGTCGATGGGCGACCTCGCCGTTTCGCATAGCGCTACGAACTGGCGCGGCGCGCGCGTCGTGGTCGAAGGCAGCCTCGACAACCCGGCCGCCGCCTATGCGGCGTCGGGCGCAGCGGCGGCATCGGGTGCCTCGGGCGCTTCGGATGTTGTGGCGGCGTCGTCCGTAGCGGCGGTGCCGGCGTCGGATGCCGCTTACGGCACGCCGGCGCGTCGTGATGTTTCGACCTACACGTCCACGTCCACGCCCGCGGCGGCGGCGCTGCCCGGCGTGATGGCGGTGCCCACGGCGCCGGAGGCCAACGGCTCGACGCCGGAGGCGAAGCCCACCACGCCCGTGGCCGTGCTCGCCCAGAAGCTCGGCCTCAAGAAGCCGCCGCGCACGCTGGCGGCGGCCGAATGCACGTTCGACGAATCGGGCGGCATTGCCTCGTTCCGTTGGCTCACGCCGGCCAAGCTCGCGCGCACCACGCCCGATCCCGACGCCGACGAGTAAGCCCGCGCGCGCCGGCAGTTTGCCGAACGCTCGCCGCATCGCTCACGAAGGCCCCGCAAGGGGCCTTCGGCGCTTCCGGCTTTCCGGCGCGAAAACTCAGAACGCGAAATACGGCCCGTTGCCGGCGGGCGTGGCCTGTGCCTCGATCGCCGTGAACACGCGCCGCCCGAAGAAGAAGGGCAGCCCCCAGCCGAACGCGCTCCCGTTGTAGCCCGCGAGATTGTCGAAGGCCCAGTTGCCGGTGGCGAACAGCGTCGACGAGCTGGTGACGGCGAAGCTCACGGCGGCGCTCGCGTTGTCGATGCCGAGAATCGTCGCGCCGAGGTTCGTCGGCGAACTCGGGCAATACCAGAAGCCGCAGCGCGTGAGCGCCGCGTTGTTGAAGTAGAACGCGTTCGAGCCGCTGTCGAGATAGCTGCGCGAATAGACGGCGCCGTCCGACGTGATCGTGCGCACGTAGCCGGTCACGCTGTTGGCGCGCAGCACGGTCGCGCTGCCGAGCGCGTTGTTCGCCTGCGAGCCGATGCCGAACACGAGCTGCCCCGTCACCGCCGAGGCGCCGCCGTCGGGAACGTCAGGCAGGTCGATCAGCACGCCGTTGTTGTCGGTGGCGAACGCCGCGACGGGATTGCTGATCTGCTGCGCGAGCGGTTGCGCGCTGGGCGTGCAGCCGCCCGACCCGCAGGCGTAGTACCACGACGGCAGCGGGGCGTTGACGCAGGCCGCGCCGCAATCGGCGCTGAATGGGCCGACGCCGAGAATGCCGTTCGAGCGCAGCGCCGTCGCGTTCGTCATCGCGAGGCCGAGACCCGCGCAGCCCGAGGGTGCGCCGCCCACGGCCGGATCGGCGATCAACTGGATCGGCAGCGCGGCGGCGTTCTCGCCCGCGAGCTTGACGTCGGCGCTGCGCACGGCGCCCCAGGTGTAGCCGGTGCCGAATGCCGCGCACGCGCCCGCGGGATCGGTGCCCGCGCCGGCCGGCACGGCGGGCAGCGCGAAGCCGGCGGGCAGCGCGGACGCCAACAGACGCAGACCTTGCGAGCCGGTGTCGACCTGCACGTTGTCGACGGTTGCGCAGGTCGCGGTGCCCGGCACGCAGACGGTCACGCTCGCCATCAGCATGTTGCGCGTGGAGGTCGGGGTCGCGGCGACGGTGACGGGCATCACGTTGGGTGTGGTCGACGGCGTGACCGTGCCGCTCGTGCCGGCGGATGGCGCCGAAGCCGCGCTCGGCGCGGAAGCCGCGCTCGCCGTGCTCGCCGCGCTGGGTGCGCTGGGGGCGCCGGGTGCGCTTGCGCCGGCGGCACTGGCGGCGCTCGCGGGCGCGGCGCTGCCGCCCGCGCTGGTCGCCGCGCCGGCGCTGCTCGCGTTCGAGCCGCCGCCGCACGCGGCGACCACGGCGCAGAGCGCGAGCACGGCGGGCAATGACCGGATCGCCGGAAAGCGCGCGCTCATTGCAAATCCCCTTCGCCGATTCCCGCCGGCAGCGCTTGCGGCAGCCATGCGCGCCCGATGTAGGCGCGCATGTGGCCGCCCGTTTCCACGATTACGCTCGCGCCCACCACGCGCGCGGCGTGCAGGTCGTCGCGGTCGGCGGCGCGCAGGGCGGCGGCCGCGTTGCGCCAGTCGGCCGCCGAGGGGCCGAGCAGCGTGTCCAGATTGGGCCGCGCCGGGCCTTGCCACGTGTAGGCGAAGACGGTGCCGTTCGCGCTCGCGACGTATTCGTTGATGCTCGTGCCCGCCTCGTCGACATAACTGACGACGCGGGCCGCGCCGTTCGCGAGCGTGCGCGAGGCGGCGCCGGCGGGCAGCATGGGCGCGCCGCCGAGGGCGGCGCAGGCAGGGGCGGCGGCAAGGCTCAGGCAGGCGATGCCGCAGGCCAGGCGGCAGACCTGGCCGCGAGCGCGGCCGTGAGTCTGGTCGTGAATGCGGCCGCAAGACGCGCAGGCGCGAGCCACGGCCCGGCCCGCCTTGGCGAGGCTGTAAGTGTTCATGACGCTCTCCGGTGCTGCTGTTGTGAACTGCTTTTTTGAGATTTCGCGGAAAAAATTAGCACCGGCCCTGCGGCGCAAGCCACCTATGCCGTCATGGCGGCACCGCGCGAAGCGGAGTTTTGGCGCGCCGGCCTTCTATCGTTTTGATTGAAAAGGGAAAATAATGGCGCGAAGCGAGCGCGGGAAAGCAGGTTAATTGTTGACGAACGTTACATCGGCGTCACGAGCGCCTTGCGGGATGGCGGCAGGACGGCCGCACGGCGCCGCCTGTCATGACGCGAAACGTTCATCTGTTGCGGATTTTGCACAGCGGGCGCCTGGCCCGGTAAAATGGCTGATTGATCCACGGAAGGTGGCCGTGGCGTAGCCGAGGGATTACCCGAAACATGAGTGATTTTCATCAACGTCTTGCCACGCGCGCTGCTGCGCTCCTGATGGCGGGCGGGCTGGTCGCCGGCTGCAGCTCGCCGACGCCGGGCAAGATTGATTACCGTAGTGACGCCAAGGCGAAACAGGCCTCGCTGGCCGTGCCGCCCAACATGCTCGACGAAACGTCGGACCAGCGCACGCTCGCGCCGCAGGGCGGAGAAACCTCGCTGTCGTCGCTCAAGCAGACCCAGGCCGACGCGCCGCCGTCCGACCAGACCCAGGTGCTGCCGCAGCTTCCGGGCATGCACATCCAGCGCGACGGCACGGAAAGCTGGCTTGTCGTCGACAACCGCACGCCCGACCAGGTGTGGGCGCAGGTGCGCCGCTTCTGGCAGGAACAGGGCTTTCTGCTCGTGGTCGACCAGCGCGACAAGGGCGTGATGGAAACGGACTGGAACGAAACCCATCCGAAGATCAGCGACGGCATTATCCGCAACACGCTGTCGTGGGCCACGGGCAATTCGTACGTGACCGCCGAGCGTAACAAGTACCGCACGCGCCTCGAAACGTCGCCCTCGGGCGGCACCTACGTGTTCATCAGCCAGAAGGGCCTGAGCGAGCAGCTTTCGGGCACCAACAACGACTCGAGCAAGTGGGTGCCGAAGCCCAACGACCCTGCGCTCGAAGCCGAATATCTCAAGCGCCTCATGGTCACGCTCGCGCGCGCGAAGCCGGGCGTGCCCGACGCGCAGATCGCGGCGGAAGCCGACGCGAAGGGCAATCCCAAAAAGGCCCCGGACGTCGCGGCCGCTTCCATCGCCGCGCAAAACGTCGTGGCGGCGGGCCAGCAAACCGGCTCCGGCTCGGGCACGGACGCCGCCTCGGGCCAGTATTCGTCGACCGAACTCACGCTCGGCGAGTCCTACGACCGCGCATGGGTGCGGGTGGGCATCGCGCTCGACCGCGGCAACTTCACGGTGGACGACCGCGATCGCTCGAAGGGCATTTACTACGTGCGTTACGTCGATCCGAAGGACATGACCTCGGCGGAACAAGGCTTCTGGAACCAGATCTTCCACGGCCGCAAGGAAAAGGTCGCGAAGCTGTACAAGCTCAACGTGCGCGCCGTGACCGAGAACCAGACGCGCATCGCGATCGTCGACGACAACGGTCAGGTCGACTCGTCGCGTCCCGCGCGCGAGATCATGAGCCTCGTGGTGGACGAACTGCATTAACACGTGCATTAAGGCGTGCATTTAGGCGTGCAGTAAGCGCCGTCCCGGTCTCTCGATCGACAAAAAAAGCCCGCTCCAAGCGGGCTTTTTTCTGCGTGTACGGTCCGCGCGGCGCGCGGCATCCGCGTAAATTCAATGCGGAATCATCCACGTCAGCACATTTTGCTGTAGCCACACGAGTATGCCGAGGAGCACCGTCATCAGGATCGAGTGCTTGAAAGTCTTGGCGAACACGTGACCTTCCTGGCCCTTGAGTTCGGTGGTCGCAACGCCCGTCGCGATATTTTGCGGCGAGATCATCTTGCCCATCACGCCGCCGGACGAGTTCGTCGCCGCCATCAGCACGGGGTTCAGATTGAGCTGCTGCGCGGCCACGACCTGAAGATTGCCGAACAGCGCGTTGCCCGATGTGTCGCTGCCCGAGAGGAACACCGCGACCCAGCCGAGGAACGCCGAAACCAGCGGAAAGAACGCGCCCACCGAGGCCACGCCGAGCCCGAGCGTGTACGTGAGTCCCGAGTAGTTCATGAGAAACGCGAGTCCGACGATGGTCGCGACCGTGAGAATGGCGATGCGCGTCTGGACCCAGGTGTCGCCGATGGCCGCGACGAAGTCGGCCGGTTTCAGGCGCACGACGAACGCGGTGATGATTGCCGCCACCAGAATCGCGGTGCCGGTCGCGAGCGGCTGGAAGTCCCAGATCGCGCCGTAGGGCGTTTTGTAGAGCGTGATGTAGACGGCTTTGTCGAGGCCGGGCCACGGCACTTTTACGTCGCCGATCGCGAACACCTTGGCCACGGTCCAGATGATGACGACGGCCGCGACGATGATCCACGGATACCACCCTTGCGCGCCCGAGACGCTGCCGCGCACCTCGCTCGCGCGGTCCACCTTGATCGCGAAGCGCGTGTCGGGCGCGGGTTTCCAGACACGCAGGAACAGGATCGTGAGGATCAGCGAGACGAGCGACGAGAGCACGTCGGTGAGGCTGTAGTTGATGTAGTTCGCCGTGACGAACTGGGTGATGGCGAAGCTGCCGCCCGAAACCAGTAGCACCGGCCAGATACGCAGCATGCCGCGCACGCCCGCGTAAATGGCGATCACGTAGAACGGCAGCAGCAGCGCGAAGAACGGCAACTGGCGGCCGACCATCCGGCCCAGCAGGTCGGCGGGGAGGTGCGTGACCGCGCCCAGCACCGTGATCGGCACGCCCAGCGCGCCGAATGCGACCGGCGCCGTGTTGAAGATCAGCGTGAAGGTGAGCGCCTCGAGCGTGGGAAAGCCGAGCATGATGAGCAGCGAACTGGTGATGGCGATCGGCGTGCCGAAGCCCGAAATGCCTTCGAACAGCGCGCCGAACGAAAAGCCGATCACGACGAGCACAATGCGCCGGTCGTTCGGCAGGTTGTCGAGCAGCCACATGCGAAACGCGGCGAAGCGGCCCGAGCGCAGCGCGATGTTGTAGAGCAGGATGGCCGTGACGACGATCCACATGACCGGCCACAGCGCGAACACCGCGCCCGCGAGCACCGAATCGACGGCGAGGCCGACGGGAAACTGCCAGCCGAGCACCGCGACGAGCAGGCCGACCACGAGGCCCGCGAGCGACGCCTGCCACGCCGGGCGGCGCGCCCAGCCAAGCATGGCGAGCACTGTCACGATGGGTAGCACGGCCACGAGGAAGGAAAACAGCAGCGAATTGCCGATGGGAGTCAACAACTGGTGGAACATGACGTCTCCTTTGTGCTGGTTCGAATCGGCGCAGCGGTGCAGCGCGTGCGCCGGGGGCGCGTCGTCAGCTTATTAAGGCCGTACTTCAATCCCCGAAGCGCTTTTCGAGGATAGAAAACGTGGGCGAGGCGTCAAGAGAGGGAAACTACGGTCGGGCACTGTTTCGCGGCGTGCCCGACGGCTGCTTGTGCGTGGTTTGCGCGTGGTTTGCGCGTGGCTTGTGCGTAGCTCGTGCGCGTGAAGCGGCGTGGGAAGCCGCAAAAGCAAAGGCTCAACGATGGCCGTGCCAGCCGCCGCCCCCGTGGCCGCCACCCCAATGGCCACCGCCCCAGTGCCCGCCGCCGCTCCAGTAGCCGAAGCCGAACGAGATGGCGGGCGCGCCCCAGCCATAGCCGTAGCCGTAAGCCGGGTAGGTGGCCGGATACGCGGCAGCATACGGGTAGGCCGGATAAGCCGGGTAATAACCGGGGTAATAGCCCGGCCACGCCGACCAGGCGGGTACGGCGAGCGCGACGGGCGGATTCGGATACAGTGGCCCCGGATACTGGGCGTCCGGAACGGCGGCGGGCGCGGGATTCGGGCTGGCGGTGCGCGAGGCCGCGGTTTCCTGCTGCGTGCCTGCGGCCGGCACCGTCGCGCCATAGTAGTACGGGTAGGGCGAATAGCCGTACGGCGTGTAGTAATAGCAGCCGGAAAGCGCAAGCAAGGCGCCTGCGGCGGCGATCAACGGCAGTTTCGAGTGCTTCATGGCGAACTCTCCGACATAACCGGATGAGCTTACGCCCGAAGCACGCGCTTTGTGTTGCCGCGCGTTAACGCCGGGCAACGCACTGAATAACGGATTGTTTCAAAGCGGCGTGTTCGACGCCGCTCGTTGCAACACGGATCGTCGGGATTCGAAAGCGCCTAGGTGCGAACGGGCGGCGCGGCGTTGCAGGGCGCTGCGCCGCCCGTTCGCGGCATGGCGGCAGAAATTACTTGCCGACCTGATTGCCGATGATGCCGCCCACGGCCGCGCCGCCGACTGTCGAAAGCGCGCTGCCGCCCAGCGCCGCGCCCGCGACGCCGCCGACACCCGCGCCGATCGCCGTATCGCGGTCGCGTCTCGACATGTTGTCGCAGGCGGAAAGACTGCCGAGCACGGCGACGAGCGAAGCCGCCGTGACCAAAGTGCGCCAGGTGCGCGTGCGAGCGAGCGTTTTCATTATTGGACTCCTTGATTGACAGATGGGCAGTGCGCCGTGCGGCGCGTCATGCGCTCGCGCGCACTTCGCACCTCCAGTACACCCATGCTAGGCAAGCGATCCGTTTCCGGGTGTATGCGCTTGTCAACGAGTTGTCGGAGTCGTTAAAAAATGTTTCACGCGCGCCCGCGCCGCAGCGGGTTCATTGGCGGTGGTAAATCTCGGCGCCTTGCTTGACGAACTCGACGGCCTTGACTTCCATGCCCTTTTTCAACGCTTCGTCGTCGCTCATGCCTTGTTTGGCGGCGAAGTCGCGCACGTCCTGGGTGATCTTCATCGAGCAGAAATGCGGGCCGCACATCGAGCAGAAGTGCGCGACCTTGGCGGAATCCTTCGGCAGCGTTTCGTCGTGGAATTCGCGCGCCTTGTCCGGGTCGAGGCCGATGTTGAACTGATCTTCCCAGCGGAATTCGAAGCGCGCCTTCGAGAGCGCGTTGTCGCGCACCTGCGCGCCCGGATGCCCCTTGGCGAGGTCGGCCGCGTGCGCCGCGAGCTTGTACGTGATGATGCCTTCCTTCACGTCGTCCTTGTTCGGCAAGCCCAGGTGTTCCTTCGGCGTCACGTAGCAGAGCATGGCGGTGCCGAACCAGCCGATCATCGCGGCGCCAATGCCCGACGTGATGTGGTCGTAGCCCGGCGCGATGTCGGTCGTGAGCGGCCCGAGCGTGTAGAAGGGCGCTTCGTCGCACCATTCCAGTTGCAGGTCCATGTTTTCCTTGATGAGCTGCATCGGCACGTGTCCGGGGCCCTCGATCATCACCTGCACGTCGTGCTTCCACGCGATCTGCGTGAGTTCGCCGAGCGTCTTGAGTTCGCCCAGTTGCGCTTCGTCGTTGGCGTCGTAGATCGAGCCGGGACGCAGGCCGTCGCCCAGCGAGAAGCTCACGTCGTATTCCTTCATGATTTCGCAGATGTCTTCGAAATGCTCGTAAATGAAGGATTCCTTGTGATGGGCGAGGCACCACTTCGCCATGATCGACCCGCCGCGCGAGACGATGCCCGTCATGCGGTTGGCCGTGAGCGGCACGTATTGCAGCCGCACGCCCGCGTGGATCGTGAAGTAATCGACGCCTTGCTCGGCCTGCTCGATGAGCGTGTCGCGGAAGATTTCCCACGTGAGGTCCTCGGCCTTGCCGTTGACCTTTTCGAGCGCCTGATAAATGGGCACCGTGCCGATCGGCACCGGCGAGTTGCGGACGATCCACTCGCGCGTTTCGTGAATGTGCTTGCCGGTCGACAGATCCATCACCGTGTCGCCGCCCCAGCGGATCGCCCACGTCATCTTGTCGACTTCCTCGCCGATGGAGGACGTCACCGCCGAATTGCCGATGTTCGCGTTGATCTTCACGAGGAAGTTGCGACCGATGATCATCGGCTCGCTCTCCGGGTGATTGATGTTCGCGGGAATGATCGCGCGGCCGCGCGCGACTTCCTCGCGCACGAACTCGGGCGTGATTTCCTTGAGCGCGTCCTTGCCGAACGCCGCCGCGCCGAACGCCTGACCGGCGTGCTGGCGGCCCATCATCTTGGCGAGCTTTTCGCCGTTGGGGCCGCTCGACTTGAGGCTTTCGAGGTATTCCGCGCGGCGCTGGTTCTCGCGAATCGCAATGTATTCCATCTCGGGCGTGACGATGCCCTGGCGCGCGTAGTGCATCTGCGTGACGTTCTTGCCGCCTTTCGCGCGGCGCGGCGTGCGATGCAGGCCCGGAAAGCGCAGCTCGGCGGTGGCCGGATCGGCGGCGCGCTCGCGGCCGTAATCGGAGGAGAGGCCCGGCAGCGCTTCGGTGTCGCCGCGCTGCTCGATCCACGCCTGACGCAGCGCGGGCAGACCCGCGCGAATGTCGATCTTCGCTTCGGGGGCGGTGTACGGGCCGGAGGTGTCGTAGACGTAGATCGGCGGATTCCTCTCGCCGCCGAACGCCGTGGGCGTGTCCGCCTGGGTGATTTCGCGCATCGGCACGCGGATGTCGGGCCGCGAGCCCGTCACGTAGACCTTGCGCGAATTGGGCAGCGGCGCGATGGCGGCTTCGTCGACGTGCGCGGTGGCGGAAATGAATTTGGGATTGGCGTTCATGCCGGTCTCTCCATGCAAAGCATTGTGGGAACGACGCTTAGCAGGAGACGAGACGGAACGTGGACGGACTTCGCTTTGAAGGATGAGGCGCGAATGAGGTGCGAAGTCCGGACGCTTCCCTGCGCTGGCATTATCCAGATCAGGTTCAAAGGGTATTTCTCACCCGCGCGATACGCTGCACGACTTTCGTTCGATGCGGCGCATGACGCAGGACCCCCGCGTAAGCAAGGCCAAACGATACACCGCGCTGCGACGATCTGGCAAGTGCCGGCGCGCGCGAAATGTGCCAGGCGCCTCGCGGGCGCCGTCTTACAGCGAGAAGTCGTCGGCGGCTTCGGGCTGGAACAGAATGCGCTCGATCTTGAGCGTTTCCACGGCGCCGCCCGGCGTCGTGAAGCGCACCGTGTCGCCGCGCTTCGCGCCGAGCAGGGCGAGGCCCGCCGGCGAAAACACGTTGAGGCGTCCTTCTTCGACGTTCGCGCCCTGCGGATAGACGACGGTGTAGGTGAGCGCTTCGCCGCGGTCGTTCGCGAGCGTGACTTGCGAATTCATCGTGACGATGTTCGCGGCCACGTTGCGCGGCTCGACGATCTCGGCGCGTTCGAGAAACTCGTCGAGCATCGCCTGGCGCGCGGCGGCGGCGCCGGGTTCGGCCGCGCTCTTTTCGAGGCGTGCAAGATCGAGTTCGGTGAGGTAGCGCATTTTTCGGGATGACATGACGATTCTCCTTCCGGCGACGGATAAGGCGTAAGCAGAGGCGATGAAACAGCGGACGTGTGGGATCGGCCCGGCGCCCGACCGAACGGCTCCGGTGCGGCGAGGGAGGCGGTTCAGCGCGGACGCCGGGCGGCGTGAAGCGGTGCGTGAGGAACGTGCGGCGACGTCTGGGTCGCGAAGGCCATGAGGTCCGCCAGGGCGAGCGGCGCCGGCGGCGCGATGCGGTGTCGCCCGGCGTTGCCCGCCCGCGCGGGCCTCATGCCGTTGGCGCGGTCTTGCGCGCGCGCCGGCACGCCGCGCGTGAAGCGCGGCGAGGTGGCAAGCGAGCGGCAAGAAGCGGACTGCGGCATGAGAGCGATTGTTACGTGGTCTTGAAGTCGGGTTTTAGGGGGAAATCAAGCGTGAAAGCCAGGCGAAAGAACGAACGATCCTAGCACGATCCAACTCAGGCAGCGCAAGACGGACGCCTGATCCCACCAGGGCTTTTCGCTCGCCTCAAGCTTCTTTCGACGATCCCCGCATGCGCGATGACACGGCCGCGCAAATTTCTCAAAAATAGTCCCGCTTTACGTGCTGGCAACCGCCGCGCATAAAGGCGGATGAAAGCGTCCGCAACGCCGGGCGATGCTGCATAATGCGTGGCGCTCGCGCGCGGCAATGTCGTTATTAGACCGTGCGGCGTGCGCGTCGTTTATTTTGTTTGCTTCGGTTCATCCGGTTTTCCGCGTACTTCTCGCTCCCGCACCATGCCGTCGAGCTTTACTCGTCCCGCCGCGTTCTCGCCGGGACGCCCGCGCTCCGTTCCCTTCGTGATTCCCCTGGGTGCCGCGTCATGACGGCGTCGTTTCGCGTCAGGTCGCGCCGGTTGGCCACACGTTTCGCCGCCGGCGCGCTGCAAGCCGGGGCGATGCTCTGGCATCTCGCGCGCTCGGCGCGTTTGCCGCAATCGCGCGGCGGCCAGGTCGCGCTGGCGCTCGGCGTGGTGTATTTCGTGTGGGGATCGACCTACCTTGCCGTCCACGTCGCGCTCGAATCGTTTCCGCCGCTCCTGCTTTCGGGCTTGCGTAATCTGCTCGCGGGCATTGGCCTGTTCGTGTTCGCGCTGCGCCGCCGGCCCGTCATGCCCGCGCTCGTCGAAGTGCGCAACGCGGGCGTGGTCGGCACGATGCTCGTGGGTCTGTCGAGCGGCATGCTCGCCTATGGCATGCGCACGGTCGGCACCGGCACGGCCGCTGTCATGGTGGCCACCGTGCCGCTGTTCGCCACGATGATCGCCGCGCTTTCCGGGCGGCGCGTGGCGAAGGCGGAGTGGGGCGCGATCGCGCTCGGGCTCGTGGGCATTGCAATTCTGAGCCGGGGCGGCGGCGCGTCGGGCACGCCGGGCGGCTGTCTCGCCATACTGTGCGGCGCGCTGTTCTGGGCTGTCGGCGCGCATCTCGCGGGACGCCTCGCGTTGCCGAAGGATCTCTTCATCGCCACGGCATTGCAGATTGGCCTGGGCGGCGCGATCTCCACGGCGGTCGCGTGGATCAGCGGCGAACGCATGGGCGAGCTGCATTTTCTGCCGCTGGCCGCGTTCTTCTACTTGATGTTGATCGGCACCATGGCCGCGTATGTCGCGTACGGCTTTCTGATTCGCCACACGAGCCCGCTCGTGGCGAGCAGTTGCATGTACGTGAATCCGGTCGTGGCGGTGGCGCTGGGCGCGCTATTTCTCGGCGAGCCGATCACGCGGGCGACCATCGTCGCGACCGTGCTGATCCTGGGGAGCGTCGGACTGTCGTTTGCCTTCGACGACCGGCGGCGCACCAGGCGGACGTGAGGGAATCGCGTGACGATTTAACGCGATCGCGTAACAGGCGTTCGCAAATCCGCCGCACTTCCGCAGCAAATCCGTCCCACTTCGCAAATACGTCCGGCCGCGCCGCGAATTGCTTCGCGGCGCGGCCGTTCGCGTGGCTTGCGTGGCTTTTCGCCTTTCACATCTGGCCGGCTTTCATCCCCGATGCGCACATTACAACGCCGCGCATTCGGGGGCCGGCGATAACACCGTCTCGAGCCCGATTACTTCGCCTTTTCGGCGGAGTTCGTGACGGCGTGGCCGCCAGCGGAAACGTCCTCGCCGGCGCCCGCAATCGTATTGCAGGCCGAGAGGCCGGCGATCGAAGCGGTAACAAGAAAGAGGGCAATCAGGCGTTTCATGAGCGTGTTCTCCACGGTGTCTAGGAACCCTTGCTTGCGCACGGGGCGTGCCTGAAAGGTTGGAATCAGATAGCTGCAAGGCCGGGTCCGGCGTTTGCGCTAGGCGGATGTCGGCGCGACGCGGCGTGGCGGGGAGCAGCCTCATGGCGAATCACCGTCGCGGCATCGCGCCTGCCCAGGAATCGACGCGAAAACGTGCAAGCGTTGCATATGCGTTGCACGTCAAGCGTGACACGTTCGATCCGTCGACGGCGGCCGAATTGCAACCGAATTGCAACCGGCTGCAAAGCGGCTCGCGACGGACGGCGTGTGCGAATTCCCCAGCATGCCTATCCACCCCACACAGGCACTAACGTTCGAAGGAGAGTGAGATGTCGACTACCCACGCCTCGTATGAATTCGATCTCAAGCGCGTACGCGAGGAAGCTCGCCGCAATCTCGAGGATGGTCCCGTCACGGAGAACTACGGCGCCGATCGCGAGACCGTGCTCAAGTTGCTCAACGATTCGCTTGCCACGGAACTCGTGTGCGTGCTGCGCTACAAGCGCCACTATTTCATGGCGAAGGGCATCGAGTCCGAAGCCGTGGCGCAGGAGTTTCTCGAGCACGCGAACGAAGAACAGCAGCACGCCGACATGCTCGCCGCGCGCATCGTGCAGCTTGGCGGCGAGCCCGACTTCTCGCCCGCGAACCTGAGCGAGCGTTCGCATTCCGAGTATAAGGAAGGCAAGAATCTCGAGGACATGATCCGCGAGAATCTGATCGCCGAACGCATCGCGATCGAGAGCTATCGCTCGATCATTCAGTATCTCGGCGACGGCGACACGACCACGCGCCGCATCTTCGAGGAAATTCTCGCGGTGGAAGAGGAGCACGCCGACGACATGAGCGACCTGCTCGACAAGTAATTCGCGTAAAAACCGGCACGCTTGCGGCGCCGCGTTATTGCGCCGACGAAGCCCGAGCGCCCGCGCCTTCGCGCGGGCGCGTCGCATAGTGAATCCAGCCCGCGAGCGCGGTGAACGCGAGCCCGGCGAGACACGCGCCCACCCAGCCGAACGCGTGCCACGTCACGGCGCCCACGGCCGAGCCCGTCGCGCCGCCGATGAAATAGCAGACCATGTACACGGTATTCACGCGGCTGCGCGCCTCGGGCCGCAACGCGTAAATGCGCGACTGGTTGGAAATCTGCGCGGCCTGCACGCCCACGTCCAGCACGATCACGCCGATCACCAGACCCACGATGCTCCTGCCCGAAAAGGCGAAGATCACGAACGCGAGCGCGAGCAGCGCGAGCGAAAGCGTGATGACGGCGCGCGGCCCGCGCTTGTCGGCGGAACGTCCCGCCCACGGCGCGGCCAATGCGCCCGCCGCGCCGACGATGCCGAACAGCCCCGCCGCCTGCGGCCCGAGATGAAACGGTTCGCCCGCGAGCAGAAAGGTGAGCACGGGCCAGAACAGGCTGAACGCCGCGAAGAGGCACGCGCCCGTGGCCGACGCCTCGCGCAAGCCTTTCAATTCCACCGCGAGATGCCACATCGAGCCGATCAGCTTGCCGTAGCCGAGCGTCGAAGTGGGCTGGCTTTTCGGCAGTTTCTTGACGATGACCACGGCGAGCACGAGCAGCGCGACGATCGACGCGCCGAACACCGAGCGCCAGCCGAAGTATTGGCCGATGAAACCGGCCGCCGTGCGCGCGAGCAGAATGCCGAGCAGCAGGCCGCTCATTACCGTGCCGACCGCGTGGCCGCGCCCTTCGGGCGGCGCGAGTTCGGCGGCGAACGGCACGGCTTGCTGCGCGATGGTGGCGAGCACGCCGATGGCGAGGCTGGCGGCGATCAGCACGACGAGCGTGGGCGCCGTGGCCGCGACGAGCAGCGCGACGCACACGAGCGCGATCTGCAACAGGATGATGCGGCGGCGGTCGTAGCGGTCGCCGAGCGGTGCGAGCAGTAGCATGCCGAGCGCGTAGCCGAGCTGCGTGGCGGCCGGGACGGCGCCGATCCACGCGGCGCCGGACGGAAAGCTCTGACGAAAGTCGTCGAGCAGCGGCTGGTTGAAATAGATGTTCGCGACCGTCACGCCCGCGATGGTCGCGAGCAGGAGCAGCAGGCCGCGCAGCGACCGGCTTTCGCCGGCGGTTGCGGAATCGGTGTGGGACATGGTTCGAGGCGGGCGGAGCCCGAAATACGTCGACGGTGCGTCGGCTGGCTTGGAGCGTGCCGATCATACCGGAGCGCGCGCAATCGCGCTGACGGCGCCGCGGGCGTCCCACGGCGCTTCGGACGCTCGCTTCACGCGATCAATTCGCCCGAAGGATCGTGAAACGGGTAGGGACCGTCGAACGCGTCCACGTAGCCGTGGTGCGTGACGAGGCCGCCGCGCGCGTCGTAGCGATGCATCGCGTACGCGGGCGGTTCGAGCGTGAACGTCGAAGGCGCGCCGGGCGCGAGATCGAGCGTGACCTGATGCGCGGGCGCGGGCGCGGCCGAAGCGATCGTGCCGCCGAAGCGCACGAACATCGGCCGGTGAACGTGGCCGCACAGCACGCGCTCCACGTTCGGATGGCGAGCGATCAGCGCCTCGAGCCGTTCGGCGGCGCGCGGGTCGAGGCGAATCGCGTCCATGTGCGCGATGCCGCAATCGAACGGCGGATGATGGAGCGCGACGATCACGGGTTTGCCGCGCGCGGCGTCCAGTTGGTCCGCGAGCCACGCGAGCCGCGCCTCGCAGAGCGTGCCCGCGCTTTGGCCCGGCTGCATCGAGTCGAGCGCGATCACGCGCAGCGCGCCGAGATCGACGGCGTACTGCACGAATTCGCCGCCTTCGCGCAGCTCGGGCCGGTCCGCGAACACCTCGCGCAGCGGCTCGCGCGCGTCGTGGTTGCCGATCAGCAGCCAGTACGGGATTTCCAGCGTGTCGAGAAACGTTTTCAGATGCCGATATTCCTCGGCCGTGCCGCGATCGACAAGATCGCCGGTGACGAGCACGGCGTCGGGGCGGGGCGCGAGCGCGTTCACGCGGGCGATGGCGCGCGCGAGGCTGGCCGCCGTGTCGACGCGGCGATAGGCGAGCGCGCCCGGTGGCTTGATGTGCAGGTCGCTGAGCTGGACGAGCAGCATGGAAATCTCCGCTTTGTAAGAATTACGCGAGCGCGATGAGCGCTTCCGGCGCGATCGAAATGCCGACGGGCGTGCCGCGCGCGAGTTCGATGCGGCCCGCGACATCGACGAAAAGGGCGTCGGGCGCGGCGCCGCCGATGGTCAGGCGCGTGCGCTCGCCAAGAAATGTCGATTGCTCGATCACGCCGCGCAGGTTCGCCGTGGCCGGCTCGGCGAGCGTGGCGTCCTCGGGGCGGAAAAAGCGCTCCGCCGCGCCGTGCGCGCTTGCCTTGCCGCTCACGGCCACGGCGCCGCCGCTCGTGCGCAGCATGCCGTCCTGCCACTGGCCGGCGAGACGGTTGAGCATGCCGACGAACTGCGCGACCGCGCGGCTCGCCGGTCGGTAGTAAATGTCGCGCGGCGTGCCGATCTGCTCGATGCGCCCGGCGCTCATGACGACGATGCGGTCGCCCAGCTCCATCGCCTCGGCTTGATCGTGCGTGACGTACACCGTGGTGACGCCGAGTTCGCGCAGCAGCACGTTCATCTCGCCGCGCAAGGTGTCGCGCAGACGCGCGTCGAGCGCCGTGAGCGGCTCGTCGAGCAGCAGCACGCGCGGGCGCGGCGCGAGCGCGCGGGCCAGCGCGACGCGTTGGCGCTGGCCGCCCGAAAGCTGGCCGACAGGCTTCGCGGCGTGCGCTTCGAGGCGCATCATCGCGAGCAGTTCGTCGACGCGGGCGCGCGCCTGAGCCTGCGGCATGCGCTGGATTTTCAGGCCGTAACCGATGTTGCCGCGCACGTCGAGATTCGGAAACAACGCGTAGTTCTGGAACACCATGCCGACCTTGCGCCGCTCGATGGGCAGCGCCGTCACGTCTTCGTCGCCGAACCGGACGCGGCCGCCCGCGTCGGGCGCTTCGAGCCCCGCGATCATGCGCAGGGTGGTGGTTTTGCCGCAGCCCGACGGCCCGAGCAGCACGAGCGTTTCGCCCGCGCCGATCGCGAGATCGAGCGGCTCCAGCACGCGCGTGCCGCGATACGTTTTTGCGCAATGCGCGAGCGCGACCGGAACGGATTCGAGTTTCATTCGGAGTCCTTCTGTTTTTGCCGGCCTTGTCTGCCGGTTCTTGCAGGCATGCCCGGCACGTCCACGCCGAACCACTGCATCGCCACGAGCAGCGGCATCGTCATCAGGAAGAACAGGATCGTGTACGCGCTGCCGACTTCGATGCGCAACGACGCATAGGTATCGGCGAGACCGACGGGCAGCGTCTTGGTGTCGGGCGTGTGCAGCATCCAGGTGAGATTGAATTCGCCGATGGAGAGCGTGAGCACCGCGAGCGCGCCCGCGACGATGCCGGGCCGTGCGTTAGGCAGCACGATGGTCACGAAGCGCTGAAAGAAGTTCGCGCCGAGACTGGCCGCGCCTTCTTCGAGCGTGCGCAGATCGGCTTGCGAGCAGACGGCCGCGACGGGCCGCACCATGAACGGCAGCGTGAACACCACGTGGCCCACCACGATGAACGCGGCGCTCATGCGAAATGCCGTGAAGCCGCCGTAGACCACGAGCAGCGCGAGCGCCGAGGCGAGCCCCGGCAACGCGACGGGCAGCACGAGCAGTTCCTCGATCGCGCGCGAAAGGCGCGTCTTGCTGCGCGCGAGCGCATAGCCCGCGGGCACGCCGGTGAGCAGCGCGAGAACGAGCGTGGCCGCCGCGACTTCGAGCGAGAGGGACACGCTCGCGTGATATTGCGTCCAGACTTCGTCGAGCCAGCGCAGTGTGAGGCCGCTCGTCACGCCGCGAAAATAGTTGACGGTGAGGCCCGCGACGATCGACATCACGACCGGCACGATGAGAAACGCGCAGGTTGCGAGCGTGACGAGCCATTGCGCGCACGCGATCCCGCCGCGTGTCGAGAGCCTGGCGAAGCGGCGCGGCGTGCGTCGTGCGTCGGGCGCGCGTTCGTTTCGCGGTTTGGGCGAGGCCGTGGACGAGGGCAGCGAATTCATGCGCGCGCTCCTCACGCCGTGGCCGCGACGGCCGAGCCCGTCACGCTGCGCGCGAGCGTGAGCACGGCCCACGTCACGAACCCGAGCACGATGGACAGACCCGCCGCCGTCGCCATGTTCGCGTTGAGCGTGAACTCGGTGTAGATCGTCATCGGCAGAACGTCGATGTCGGTGGCGAGCGTGAACGCCGTGCCGAAGGCGCCCATTGCCGTCGCGAAGCAGATCGCGCCCGCGGCGACGAGCCCCGGCGCGAGCGCGGGCAGGATCACGTCGCGAAAGACGCGCCATGGAGAAGCGCCAAGCGAGCGCGCGGCTTCTTCGAGCGAAGCGTCGAGCTGGGCCGCCACGGCAATCACCGTGACGATCACGCGCGGAATCGAAAAGTACAGATAGCCGACGAAGAGGCCCGCCATCGAATACGCGAACACCCAGCGCTCGCCCGTCAAGCGCAGCGCGAGCGCGCCGATCAGCCCCTGGCGTCCCGCGAGCATGATCACCATGAAGCCGACCACGACGCCCGGAAACGCGAGCGGAAACGTGAGCAGCGCCAGCAGCGCGCGCCGTCCCGCGAAAGCGCGGCGCGCGAGCAGCAGGCCGCAGATCGTCGAGATCGCGAGTGTCGCGGCGGTCACGGCCGCCGAGAGCATGACGGTGGCGGCAAGGCTTTTCATGTAGCGCGCATTCGTCAGGAGTGCCTGGTAGGTACGCAGAAAATGACCGTCCGCGCTCACCTGCACGAGCGCGACCATCGGCAGCAGCCAGAAGGCGAGAAACACGGCGAGGGCGGGCGCCACGAGCGCCACGCGCCAGCGCAGCGGAAAAGTGAGGTCGTGCATGAATGAAGCGGAAAATGAGCGAAAAAACGGATCAGTGCATGAGCTGGAGATAGCGCTCGCCGAAGCTTTGCTGCTGCGCGGCCATCTTGCCGAAATCGACGGGCCTGGCGCGCGCGTACTCGCTCGCGGGCAGGAACTTCGCGGCCGCCGCGGGCGAGAGCGTGTTCGCGCGCACCGGCCGCAGATATGCGTTGGCCCAGAGTTTCTGGCCTTCGTCGGAGAGCACGAAATCGAGCACCTTCTTGCCGTTTGCGGCGTGCGGCGCGTTCTTCACGAGGCTCATCACGTAGGGCACGGAAATCGTGCCTTCCTTCGGGATCACGAATTCGACGTTCGCGCCGTCCTTGTATTTCGCGCGATAGGCGTCGAAGTCGTAGTCGAGCAGGATGGGAATCTCGCCCGAGAGCACGCGCGCGTAAGCCGTTTGCTTCGGCACGATCGGCTGGTTGGCCTTGAGCTTGCCGAACCAGTCGAGGCCCGGCTGGAAGTTGTCGAGCGTGCCGCCGAGCGCGAGATTCACGGCCACGGCGCCCGCATAGCCCACGAACGCGCTGGACGGATCGAGATAGCCGATCGTGCCTTTGTATTCGGGCTTGAGCAGGTCGGCCCACGAGCGCGGCACCGGCTTGCCGTCGAGCGCGTCCTTGTTGACGAAGAAGCCGAGCGTGCCCGAATGGATCGCGAACCAGTAGCCTTGCGGGTCTTTCTCGTCGGCGGGAATGTCGTTCCAGTGCGCGGGCTTGTACGGCGCGATCACGCCTTTCTCCTTCGCCTGGAACGCCGACGACACGCCCAGATAAACGACATCGGCGACGGGGCTTTTTTGCTCGGCCATCAATTGCGCGATGGCCTGGCCCGAGTTCTTGTTGTCGAACGGTACGCGAATGCCGGTTTTTTGCTGGATCGCCTGGATCTGCGCGGCCCAGTCGGCCCATTCGGGCGGGCAGTTGTAGCAAATGGCCGTTTGCTGGGCGTGCGCGGCGAGCGGCGCGGCCAGCGTGGCGAGCGCGAGCGGGAGCGCGGCGCATGCGCGGCGCGCGGCGCGCAACGGCAGAAAGGCGCGAAGCGACGAATGTGACGAATGTGATGAAAGCGACGAAAGCGAAAACAGGCCGGCAAAGGCGAGTCGGCGGGTCACGGCGGGTCTCCAGGTCGGGTAAAAAGCGTGCTGATCGTGTCGGGCGATGGATGCGTGCGTCGGGTGCGCGCGCGACGGTCAGGCGAGGTCGATGCCCGGCTCGCCCAAACCGCCGCGCGGACCGAACGCGGCGCGCGCATGGCGCACGTGCGCGGCGGCGAGCGGCGCGTGCGCGATCGCGGCGACGGTGCCGCCCATGCGCAAGCGATGCGGCAGCGTATGCGCGAGCGGTCCCACGTAATGGCCGCCGATGCGCGCCATCAGCCGCTGCCACGCGGCGCGGCCGATTTCGGCGTTCGGCGTGCCGATGCTCGCAAGCGGCGGCGCCAGCAGTTCGCTCATCGCGAGGCCGTCGAAGCCGAGAATCGACATATCCTGCGGCACGCGCATGCGCGCGCGGCGCAGGCCGCGCATCACCACCATCGCCAGCAGATCGTTGCTGCAAAAGAGGGCGGTCGGGCGCGCGGGGCCGCTCGTCAGATGCGAGAGCACCGAAGGCGCGAGTTCTTCGGCGTTGAAATCGACTTCGAGCGCGGGCAAGGGCGCGAGGCCGGCCTGGTTCATCGCGAGCGCGTAGCCCGCGTGGCGCTGGCGCGCGCGGTCGGAGGCGGCGAGCGTGCCGGCCAGCATGAGAATGCGCCGGTGGCCGTGGGCGATCAGCATGCGCACGCCGTCGTAGGCGGCCTGATGGTTGTCGGCGGACACGGACGGGCGGCGCCTCGTGTCGTTGTGCATCAGCACGTAGAGCGGGCCGTCGGCGTCGAGTTCGTCGAGCAGCGGGTGCGTGTCGGCGTCGGCGACCGTCAGGATCAGCCCTTCCACGCGCTGCGCGCGCAACGTTTCGATTGCGTGACGTTCGCGCTCGGCGTCGTATTGCGTCGTCATCAGCATGAGACGAAAGCCCTGCGCGGAAGCAAGATCGTCGATGCCTTGCAGGCATTCCGCGAACACGGGATTGGCGAGCGTGGGCAGCACGACGCCGATCAGGCGCGTGCGTTCGCCGCGCAACTGGCGGCCGAGCGGGCTGGGACGGAACTTGAGCGCGTCGATGGCTTCGCGCACGCGCGCGAGCGTGACGGGATTGACGGTATGCGGCGCGTTGATCGCGCGCGAGACGGTGGCGATCGAGAAGCCCGCGTGTGCGGCGACATCCTTGATGGTTGGCGTCATGCGTTGCGGCCCCGGCGTCGTTGTAAACGTTTTCGATGCCGGGATTATCGGAACGCCATATGACGGGCCGATGACGCGCGCCGAGGCTGCGGGCCTCGCGCTGCCGTCGTCCTGGCCTTGGGGCTGCGCGGTGCGCAATGGTAGAATCGCGTCCGCCCTGCCGGGGTGATGAAATTGGTAAACATAGCGGACTTAAAAGATTGAGTGCCCGACCGGAAACGGCCGGTGCAGAACCCCTCAAATTCGGCGAATCCCCTGGGGCTCGCGGCGCGCGAGCGCCCGGCCGCCGAGGCAACGCCGAGCCAAGCCCGCAGTCGCGCACGACGCGGCGGCGTGGAAGGTGTAGAGACTAGACGGGGGGCGCCTAAGGCGGCGCGCGGCGTGCAGACGCGGTGTGCGGCGACGGCGAAGGCATAGTCCAGCGCACGAACGCGATCCTCCAGGGAAGCGCGGCGTCGAAAGACGTGGTGTGACGAAAATCCGCCGCCTAACGGCCTGCCGGTTCGAGTCCGGTCCCCGGCACCAAGTACTCTCCAAACGAGTTCAACGGTTTACTTAAAACCCCGCCAGATAAAGCCTGGCGGGGTCTCCAAAGGTTTACCACCGATAATAACCTCCATCGATGGGTTGTTTAGGGGTTCTCACGAATCCAGCGCTCGGTGGGAAATGCACAACCCCTGCTAGTGCAAGGACCTTGGGAGCAGACATGGCATCTGTCCGACGTCACTATCCGTAACGCGAAGCCGAGTGAAAAACAGCAGAAGCTGTATGACGGCGGCGGCCTGCTGCTCGTCACGCCAACGCGCAGCAGACGATGGATTTTCAAGTACCGTTTTGCCGGAAAAGAAAAGAGCCTTGCACTTGGCGTCTATACAGACGCGCCGCTTGCCGATGCTCGCAAGCGGCGCGACGACGCTCACGAAAAACTGGCGGCAAGCATTGATCCGGATGAAGCGACGAAGGCCGACAAGTGCGCCGCCCGTCTCGCCGCCGCCAATTCATTCGAAGCTGTCTACGCCATGGACATTGTTGGCAGTGATTTGTTGCCCCTTTGTTCGGCTTGGTGGGGAATTTTCTTGAAAGTTGTGATTGTTCTGCCTCGCTACAGATCATTTATGTCAACGACAGTAGCCTATGTCTTCACAGCGGAGCCATTTTTCTATTCTCAGGCCGTGCGACGACACATAGTCAACGAGCCAATATCGGCCACTATCTGATTTTTTTACCAAACTCACGCCATCACCTTTAATGAGATACGATCTATCGATGCCGGATGAAGTCGGGGAGTTAAATAAATATGCTTTATTTATAATAACGGTTTTTATGCTTGATATGGGGGTATTCTCAGCGATCTGGGTATCTGAGCAGATAACTCTTTTGAGCGTTCGCAGCAAAATCGGGTCATCAACAATTTCTTTGTTTTTGTAAAGTATCGATAAATTAACGTCATCTTTTGGCGTCAAATATTTCCCTTGACCAAGTAGTAATAGCATTGCCGCGGGATATGCGTTCACCGGTTCCGATAATGCGGAAACATTGAATCTTGCGATTCGCTCTATAAATCCATTGATTTCATCCTTTTCCAAGTCCTTGTTTGGCTGCACGTCGATTTTTTCAATTTTACCAAGATGAAGTGTCGTTTGGACAGTGCCAACCGATACTAATGAGTCGCGATTTGGAATCACATAATTATACGTGACACTTCCTTCCATTCCGCCTGAATTGGTAATGATTGACAGGAAACCCATATCACTTGCTCTTATAGTGGGAAGATCGTCTGCAACATATGTGTAGAACAATAAATTCTTTTGGCCGTCGATCGTCAGTCGTACGGACACGGGGTTGACCCGCATTCCGTCTGCATTGCTGCTTTCCGAGAAGGAAAATTCCCCACTGTAGACCTGCCCAGTGAAAAACCTCCCGTTCACCGATTCCGCCCGCGCGCTGTTGGACGCAACGAGCGTCGCAAAGGTAAGCAGAAGCAAAAGCGCTCTTGCGAGATCAAATAGTTGATTTTTTTGCATCAACCGCCTCCACAGCGTCATTAACACGTTTCGTATGGGTCTTGTAGAAATTGCTACCGTAAAGCGAGCTTTTCTCTATCTGATAGTCGTTGAATACAAGCCCTGGATTCGTAGCACATTTTCCCGCTCCAAGCAGCTTTGCCAATTTGTTTAAAGCGACAAATCGATCGTCTACGTGATTGAATCCACCATTAACGGCAACCGTAATCGCATAAAAATCATTGTTATCTGCCTTCGGATTGATGTCTCCCCAATGGCTTCCGTGTCTCCAGTACCAACATGCAGAGTGGGTGGTGTGATCGATGCTATTGCTTACCTTGTCTGGGTTAGTACCGATGGTTGTATCGCCAACAAAATTTCCGTAGGCGATGTAATTTTCATCATGAGTTAGCTGAATTAAGCCACGACCGTGGAAATTTGATCCTCCATGGTAATTACTCCAGCCGGAAGGAGTAGACCCATTTTTATTGCGGTACTCCTCGTTCGTTCGTTCGGAGTTCATCACATTCATGAGACATTTGGGAAAGAAAGTGAACTTTTCTGACGCATGTCATCATGTCGTTTTCGCGCAGATACTTATTTAAAAGTTCAAGAAATTTACCTTTATCAAATCCATGCACGGATGAGTCGTGAGCAGCATGAAAGAGCCCCTTGGACTTGACATCTGGCGGTAAGAGTAAGTCCAGTTCTTCCTCTGTAATATCCTTATTGCAGGAGCAGGCACCTTGTAGAAAATTCCCCACTAATCCGATTGGGTGAATATGCCAAACGTCCGGGCTGGCGGGAAAGCCGTTGACCGCGCTCACCTTGTCCCACTATTTCAGCTTTTCGATACGCTCAAGCTCAGCCTGCCAGACAGGCTTGCCATCGTCGCCCATCAGTGGCGATAGCGCTTGCCACTTGCTTATGTCGCCGCCCCATTCGCTTTCATAGCTGACGATCAGGTGCGAGACCACTTCCGCCAGCCACGGCACGGTCAATGCATCCTTCAGGTCAGCCGGAACCACCATGTTCCCCTTGCCGCTACCCGGCGCCTGGCTATCTTCTCCAGCTTCGCGATAAACGGAGTAGCGTTGACCTTCGCAGCAACCGGGGTGAATGCCTGTTCCTCGCCGTCGAGCAACTGCTTCGTCTCAAACAGGTTGCGGCGGTACAGGTCGATTACCGGGATTCCGGTTGTATCGACCGTATCAAAATCCGGCCACGCCCACGGGCTTTGCCATAGCGTTTTGGGGTGAGCCTTCCCGCACACCCAGCCGTAGAACGCCTTGCCATCACCGTCACACGCATCAATCTCCCACCATTGCGCGGGCGTTCCCTGCCCCTTGTTCTCTTCCGTCGCGTTGCTGTTATCGGAAAGCTGCTCAAGCTGGGCGCGTGAAAATACCTCCTGGTAGCCGACCGCCAAACCCTGCGTATTGGCAAGCTGTAACGGGAAGTCCGCCCAGGTCTGGACCGTCGCACCGGCCACCTTGCCCGCGTACCTGCGTTCAACCCATTGCGGATTGCCTACGGGCGTACCGCTGGCGGGGTGTTTATGGCCATGGCCGTGCGCGCCGGGTTGTGCCGCAATCCGGGTCGGCTGCACCTTGGCCCAGTATCCCTTGCCAGGATCACCCGATGCCAGTGCGAGCGTGAGACCCGCCAGTTGGGTGTTGCTTTGCGCATCGGAGGGTTTGACGAAATTTGCGCCGGGCTGGATCACCAGCAGAGACTTTCCGCCAGGCACCTTGTCGCCCAGCTTGTTCGCGCGCTC
>NZ_CAJMZE010000037.1:0-52375 GCF_905220235.1 Paraburkholderia sp. J41
CGTCGCCCAGTGCGGCACGAGATTCGAATTGGCGAGCAGCACGCGCGGCGCGTCGGCGTGCGTGCGGAATACGCCCACCGGCTTGCCCGACTGGATCAGCAGTGTTTCGTCATCCTCAAGATCCTTGAGCGAGGCGAGAATCTGGTCGAAGCATTCCCAGTTGCGCGCGGCACGACCGATGCCGCCGTACACCACGAGCGCATGCGGATGCTCGGCGACTTCGGCGTCCAGATTATTCTGGATCATGCGAAACGGCGCTTCGATGAGCCAGTTCCGGCACGTCAATCCGGCGCCGCGCGGGGCGCGCACGGTGCGCGCCGTGTCGAGACGGGTGGCGGCAGATTTCGATTGATTCATGGCGGCTCCTGCGCTCAATGCAGCGTGCCTTCGGAGGCAAATGAGAAGGGGGAAAAACGCGCGATCGCGCCCGCCACGACCTGTTTCGCGATTGCCGCGATATCGGGCGCGAAGTAGCGGTCGACGTCATAATGCGGCACGTCGCTTCGAATGGCCCGCAACACCGGCAGCAAGCGCGGGCTCGTCTCGCAAGGTGCGCGCAGATCGACGCCTTGCGCGGCCGCGAGCAGTTCGATGGCGAGAATATGGGCCACGTTGTGCGCGATGTCGGACAGCTTGCGCGCGGCGAACGTCGCCATCGAAACATGATCTTCCTGGTTCGCCGAAGTCGGCAGCGAATCGACGGAAGCCGGATGCGCGTGCGTCTTGTTCTCGGAGGCGAGCGCCGCCGCCGTCACGTGCGCGATCATGAAGCCCGAATTCACGCCGCCGTCCTTCACGAGGAACGGCGGCAGGCCCGACATCGCGGCGTCGATCAACAGCGCGATGCGGCGTTCGGCGATCGCGCCGATTTCCGACGCGGCGATCGCCAGATTGTCGGCGGCGAACGCCACCGGCTCCGCGTGGAAATTGCCGCCGGAAATCACTTCGCCCGTTTCCGGGAACACCAGCGGGTTGTCGGACACGGCGTTGGCTTCGATCAGCAGAATATTTGCCGCATGCAGGATCTGATCGAGACACGCGCCCATGACCTGCGGCTGACAACGCAGACAATAAGGGTCTTGCACCTTCTCGCAGTTCGCGTGCGACGCGTTGATCGGCGAGTCCTGCAAGAGCGTGCGATACGCGCGCGCCGCCTCGATCTGCCCATGATGCCCACGCAGCGTATGAATGCGCGCGTCGAACGGCGCGACCGAGCCCATGGCCGCGTCCACGGAGAGCGCGCCGGCCACCAGCGCCGTGCGATAGAGGTCCTCGATCGCGAAGAGATTGTCCAGCGCGAGCGCGGTAGACGCCTGCGTGCCGTTGAGCAGCGCCAGTCCTTCCTTCGCGCCCAGCGCGAGCGGCGCGACGCCGGCCAGTTCCAGCCCCTCGCGCGCGCTCATACGCTCGCCCTTCGCGAAGACCTCGCCCACGCCCAGCAACACCGCCGACATGTGGGCGAGCGGCGACAGATCGCCGGAAGCGCCCACCGACCCCTTCACCGGAATCACCGGCAAGACGTCCGCGTTGAAAAGGGCGATGAGCCGGTTCATCACTTCGCGCCGGATGCCGGAGTTGCCGCGTCCGAGGCTCGACAGCTTCAGCGCGATCATGAGCCGCACGACCGGACGCGACATGGGCTCGCCCACCCCGACCGAATGCGACAGCACGAGATTCCGTTGCAGCAACTCCAGCTCCCCGGGCGGGATGTGCGTGCTCGCGAGGCGTCCAAAACCGGTATTGATGCCGTAGGCCGGCTCGCCCTTCGCGACGATCTTCGTCACGGCATGCGCGCCCGCGTCGATGGCGGCGTGGCTTTCGGGGTCGAGCGTGAGCGCGACGTCGGTGCGCGCGATCGGACGCAATTGGGCAAGCGTGAGTTTGCCGGGGGTGAGAATCATGATGTGCATCCTGTCCATTCGTTCGTCGAAGCGCGCCGGCTGCCAGCTCGCCTCGTGTATTTCCCGTTACCGCCTCAGGCCAGTTCGACCTTCATCCAGATGAGCGCCTTCGATTCGAAAGTCGACTCCCATACCGCCTTGCCCACTTCCGCGAGCTTCGCGACATCGGCTTCGTCGATTTCGCCGAGCACCGGCTGCGCCAGGTCTTCGGTCGTCGGGCCATACTGGACGATGAACTTCTGCCCCGTCGACTGCGAGAAGCGCAGGCGGCCAATGGGCGCGTCGCAGATGCGCTCGCGCAGGCGGATGGGCGCGGTGCTCACGAACGGCGACCACGCATACATCGATTCGCCCGTCACCACGGCGTGATCCTGGATTGTCGAGAACGGCAGCGCCGCCACGAGATCGGCGCACAGTTCCGGGTTTTCGTTGCTCGCGAGCGTAGCGTTGACGGTAATGCCGAGCGGCTCCCAGCTAATGCGAATCCGCTGGCCGGTTTTGATGTGGGCGCGCGTTGCGCCGAGGTCGGAGACCGGCGGCGGCGCCGACTGCAAACGCTCCTCGGGATAACGGAAATACTTGCCGAGACCCCACGGGAAATAATGGAACGACCACGCCTGCAATTTGTTCGTATATTCCGTGAAGGCACGCAAGGCCGCGACGACCTCTTCTTTCGTGGGATTGGCCTTCAGGTGCGCGCGCAGTTCCAGCGCCAGTTTGCCCATCTTCGGAAAGCCGCTATAGCGCAGATAGTTGCTGTACGACTGGTCGAGCGCGTCCACGACCTTCGACATCGTGCGCGGCTCCACGTCCTGATCTTCCGCCAGCACGACGAGCGGGTACATCGTGTACATGGAATAGTCGCGCAGCATGCCGTGCGCGATGTCCCACGTGCCGAAATACTGGCCGTAGCTGCCGGCCGGGATATCCATCTCGCCAAGCCGCAGGTCGGCGATTTCCTTCGGCTCCTCGCTCATCATTCGGTGCGTGAGCGTCTTCACTTCGTCGATAAAATCACTCAGACTTCGTTGCATCCCGGACATCGTTCTTCTCCATCGAAAATAATCAGGATCACTAACCTTAAAACGCGCTTCATGTTTTGTTTCCCGAGCGCTTCGCGAGAACTTCGGGCGCCGGATCGATCCACGGTTGCGGCTAGATCAAACGTTGCGCTCAACGTCGCGAGCGCCACGCAAAACCAGGCACATCCAGGCAAAACCAGGCACACCCAGCAGCGAGATCGCCGCGCCCGCCGATCGCTCGAACCGCCGCACGGGCACGCGCGGCGCTCGGTGACGATCGGCGGCCCTCAGTGCGCGACGCGATCTCCCGCGAGGCGCGCGGCTTCTTCCGTTATCGCCTGTTCCAGCAGCGCTTCCGTCACCGTTTCTCCGGCCGTGGTCAGGCGCTTGCGCACGGCGTCGACGAGCAACTGGCGATGCGCCCTGGGCTGTTCGAGCGCGGCCATCGCGAAGCGGGTCCGCACCGGGTCCGGCCAGATCGCGTCGTAAGCGTTGCGCTCCGGACCCAGGTCGAACGGTGCATGCGGTTGTTGCGCGCGACGCCGGGCGCGAGCGCTCAGCGTCGCTTGCGTATCGATCGAACCGTCCGCGCCGAATACGACGCCGTAATCCTTCGAGGCGCTGTCGCGCGAGAGCATGCCGCGACGCATGTCATGGCGGATCGCATCGAGATCGCGTTCGAGCGGGTCGCCGAAGCCGCCGCCCGCCGGCGTCACGAGGCGCAGCACGTCGCCCCGCTTGAGCTTGAGCACGGTGACGCGCCGCAGCACTTCCTCGTGGTCCTTGCCGGGGTTCAGCACGACTTCGGCCATGCGTCCGGGGCGGCCGCCTTCCACGCCCCACGGCCGGAACGAGAACCGGTTCATGCCGCGAATCGTCATCGTCGCTTCGGGGTCGGTGTTTTCCATTTCCATCACGAGTGCCGCGCCGCTGCGCCAGCGCCCCGGCGTATAGCTGTCCTCGAGCAGGCGGTTTGCATGAACGAACAGCACGGTTTCGACTTCGATGACTTCAGTCGGCACACTCTTCAGATAGCCCGAGCGCGAATCGATCGCATCGGTGCCGTCGCTGCCCGCGCGGCCGCCGCCGCCGCCGCATAGCGGATTGATGACGCTGACCTGGCGCGCGCCGCTGCGCGGGTCCCGCGCGGCAAGCACGATCACCGCCGACATGCCCGGCCCCGATGCGGTGAGGCCGCCCTTGACCGCTTGCTGAAGGCAGCCGAGCAGCGTGTCGTAGACGCGCGTGCTCGCGGCCACGCGCGAGCCGCCGGCCGCCGGAAATTCGGCGTTGATGACGGTCGCGCGCGGAGCGTGCATCGTGATCGCGCGCAACAGGCCGGCGTTGCGCGGCGCATCCGGCTCGACCGTCAGCAGGTAGTAGAGAAAAGCCTGCACCGTGTACGGGTGAGTCCGGTCCCCGCTCACGAAGTTGTAGGCCGCCGGAATCTGCGGATCGGTGCCGGCGAAATCGAAGGCGACCTGGTCGCCGGCCACGCGCATCGCGCACCGGATATAGGTGAACTGGCCCGGCTCGATGCCCTCGAGATAGTCGCTGAACGCGTAGGTGCCGTCGGGAATCCGCGCGATGACCGACCGCGCCTTGGCCTCGGCGAACGCGAGCACGTCGTGCATGCCCTGCTCCACGTCGGCGCGGCCATAGGCCGTGCATAGCTGCCGAAAGCGGCGGTCCATGCTTTGCAGCGCCGACAGCATCGCCTTCATGTCGCCCCAGAGGTCGTCGGGAATGCGGCTGTTGTCGAGCAGCAGCATGCGCACGTCCTCGTTGATCTCGCCCTTGCGGTAGAGCTTCACCGGGCGAATGCGGATGCCTTCCTGAAACACCTCGGTAAAGGCAGGCGAAATACTGCCCGGCACGGCCCCGCCGATATCCGACGCATGCACGAAACCCCAGGAAAACGCGATCAGCTTGCCTTCGAAGAAAATCGGGCGAACCATCGTGACGTCCATCATGTGCGTCACGAGACCGTCGGTCGAAAAAGGATCGTTGGTGAGAAAGCAGTCGCCTTCCTCGATGCCGAGTTCGTGCAGCCGCTCGATCGTCTTCTGCAACGGCACGCCGATAAAGGAATTCACGCCGGCCTGGCTCGGGTACGCGAAGATCTCGCCTTCGGGCGTTGCCACCGCGCACTGGTAGTCCTGCACGAGCTTGACGAAGGTCGTGTGCGCCGTGCGATACATCACCGCCGAGGCTTCCTCCACGATGGCGGTAAAGCGGTTGTTCATGACTGCTGTGCGAACCGCGTCCATTCAAAGCTCCTTCGTCAACTGGATATTGCCGTGCGCGTCGACGCTGGCCAGATAGCCCGGCGGCACGAGGATCGTCGTGTCGTGCTGCTCGACGATCGCCGTTCCGGCGAGCCGGTCTCCCGCGCGCAGCCGCTCGCGCGCGTAGACGTTGCAGTTGGGTGTGGCGCGGCCGCCGATCTGTAGCGTGCGCCGGCTGACCACCGCATCGTTTTCGCCGGCGGTGTGCCGTGCCGGAATCGACCCCGCGGCGGGCGCGGGCAACATGCCGCGCACGCGCACGCGAAATTCGGTGAATTCAACGGCCGCGCCGGGGTCCGCATGGGCGTACAGACGTTCATGCTGACGATGAAACTCGCGCTCGATCGTCGCGAGGTCGCCCGATTTCGCGGCGTCCTCGGGCACGTTCACCGTGAGCTGGAACGACTGCCCGCGATAGCGCGCCTCCGCGCGATATTCGAGCATCGTCGCGCGCAGGGCCGCGCCCACCTTCTGATTGGCCAGCCACGCCAGCGCGCCCTCGGCCAGCGTCGAAAACTCGCGAACGATCACGCCGGCGTCCACCGCGATGCCTTGCATGCTCTTGACCTTGTCGTGCGTGAGGCCCGCGACCAATCCGCCGAACGCGCAGAACACCGAAGGCATGACAGGCACCAGCACGCGGCCCATGCCCAGTTCGGCGGCGAGCAACGGGCCGTGCAGCGAGCCCGCGCCGCCATACACGACCAGCGTGACATCGGCCGGATCGAGCCCGTAGCGCGCGAGATAAGGCAGCACGCTCGCCACCATGTTCGAGGTCGCGACGGTGAGGCACGCTTCGGCGGCCGAGACCGCGTCGGTGTTCAGGGCACGCGCGATCGGCTGCATCGCGGCTTCGGCGGCCGCGCGGTCGAGCTTCATGCGGCCGCCCAGAAAATGATCGGGATGGATGAGGCCGCACAACAGATACGCGTCCGTGGTGGTCGGCTGCGTGCCGCCGTGGCCGAAGCACGCCGGGCCGGGCCGCGCGCCCGCGCTGCGCGGACCCACGCGCAGCACGCCGCCGTCCATCCAGCAGACCGAGCCGCCGCCCGCGCCGATCGCGTCGATGCCCGTTACCGGCATCATCAACGGAAAGTCGCCGACTTCCGCATCACCGGTAATCGACGCCTCGCCGTCCTGGATCAGCGAGATGTCGGTGCTGGTGCCGCCCATGTCCATGGTCAGCATGCAGCGCTCGTCGAGCGACGCGCCAAGATATTGCGCCGCCGAGACGCCGGACGACGGCCCGGAAAGCAGCGTATGAACCGGCAATTCGCGCGCTTCGGCGGCGGCCAGCGCCCCGCCGTTGGACTGCATGATGAACAGCTTCGCGTCGGGCAAACGCCCGCGCAGCCATTGTTCGATTTCGGCGATATACGCCGTCATGCGCGGCTTCACGTAAGTGTTGAGCACCGCGACGATGGCGCGCTCATATTCGCCGATCTTCGGCCAGATGTCGCTGGAGATCGACACGTTGCCCATGCCGGTCGCGGCCCTGATCGCCTGGCGCGCGGCTTCTTCGTGCGCGGGGTTGCGAAAGCTGTGCAGGAACGCCACGGCGATGCCTTCCACGCCCGCCGCCTTCGCTTCGTGCGCGGCGCGCGCCACGGCGTCGAGATCGATGGGCTTGCGCACGCGTCCGTCCGACGCCATGCGCTCGGGAATCTCGAACACCAGCTCGCGCGGCACGAGCGGCTGCACGCGGTCGCCCAGCAGGTCGATGGCGCGGCGCAAGCGCAGACGCTGCAATTCGAGGATGTCGCGAAAGCCCGCCGTGGTGAACAGCGCAATGGGCGGCCCGCTTCGCTCGATGACCGTGTTGGTCGCCACGGTCGTGCCGTGAACCAGCACGATCGGCTCGCCGTCGCGCGGTTGCATCCGTCCAAGGATCGCCTCGCAGCCGTGCTTGAAACCTTCGGCGAAATCCGGCGGCGTCGACGGGACTTTCAAGGTTTCGACCGGGTGTTGACCGCCATCGCGCCATGCGGCGAAGTCGGTGAACGTGCCGCCGATATCCACTCCGATCTTAAGCATCTTGTCTCCGCGTGGTCGTGCGCAAAGGCTGGGTCGCTTCCGTCAACTTCGTTCTCCATCGTTCGGGTGATCAGGACAACCGGCCGTTTGAAGCGCGTTGCCGATCGCTCATGCGCAACATGCCGTTCCGCATTCGTCATGACCGAGCTTATGTTCACAATTTAAAATGTACAATCATTATTATGTTATTGAACATAAATTCGATCAAAACGAGGGCGCGCGCGGCCATTCAACGGAGCAGATCCGCCGCGGTTCATGTCGATCGCGCAAAAAAAATTCACGCAAAAAAATGGGAGAAGAGACCGCGGCATTCGCGCGGCATCTCTTCTCCAGAGCGGCGCCCGCCGACACGCGCGGCGGACGGGGCCGAACCATCGAATTGCGTCAGAACTTGTGCGACATGCCCACACGCACGTCCGACTGCTGGTTCGACAGGGAAGGCGAAACGAACCAGCCCAGTTCCGGATGCACGCCGGCCGAAGCCTTGATGTAGTCGCCGGAGACGTACACGGTCGTGCGCTTGGAAAGCGAATAGAGAATGCCCGCCGAAACCTGGTTCCAGGTGTGGCCTTGCAGCGCGTCGTGCTGCGCGCCGGCCACGAGCGTCCACAGAGGCGTGGGATGGTAGAGCGCGCCCGCTTCGTAGACATGCATGTACGAAGTCATGCCCTTGTAGCCGAGTTCGGTGTCGGTGAAATTGGCCATCAGCGTGACCTTGCCGATCTCGTAGCTGCCGCCCACGCCGAGAATGCGGTACTTGTCCAGCACGAACGACGTGTCGAGATCGGTGGCCTTGGTACTCGTGACCGTCGCGACGGTCTGACCGAAGAACACCGGCGTGCCGAGCTGGCCGTACGGGTCGATCGAATGGCCCGGCAGCGATGCATAGGTGATCGCGAGATGCAGCGGCCCGTGAATGTAATTGCCGCCCACTTCCCACGCGCTGCCGTCATGAAAATCGCCCGGCGTGTTGCTGAACGAATACATCACGCCGCCCTTGAAGCCGCCGATGCGAGGCGTCGTGTATTTCACCGCATTGGGCAGCCGGTCGCACTCGATACGGTCGATGTCGCCCTCGTGAATGCCGTACCCGCTGGCATAGAAGCCGACGTTGTAATCGCACAGGTAGTCGGAAATGATGTCGTACTGATCGCCGGCGGTGACGGCGCCCCACTGATCGCTCTGAATTCCCACCCACGCCTGGCGGCCGAAGATCGCACCGCCGTTGCCGGTCGCGCCGGTGTTCAGGTTGAAGCCGCCTTCCAGGTCGAAGATCGTCGAAAGACCGCCGCCCAGGTCCTCCTTACCCCTGAGACCCCAGCGGTCGCCGTGGGCAATGCCGCTCGCCATGCCCAGGCTGCTCTTTCCGTTCACGTTCGAGACGTACGTGATGCCCTCGTCGATCAAGCCGTATAGCGTCACGCTGCTTTGCGCGCGAGCCACGCCGGTTACCGACCCCATGCAGACAAGTGCGGCCACTGCCGCCACCCGGTTTTTCATTGTGAAGACCCCTAACCAAGTAGTAATCCTAACTGATTGATTGTGAATAGCTGCGTCACGACAAACTACTTTTTGCGCGGGACTTCTCACCTTTGACTTCAAGCTGCTGTCCGACGACGTTGAAGTCAGCTTATGTACTTCAAAATAAATGTACAATTATTTTTATGTTATTGAACAAAAACGGGCAACAGGGTACGGCCGGCATCGAACACGGCGCGGAACAGGACCCGCCTCCGCCGCCGGATTTCGCCGGGCGGCAGAACGTGCTCGCCATAAAAAGCTGTGGTATTTTGTTGAACATAAACCGGCGTGCCGAGGCACGCCCCGCAGTTCCGCCGTTCTCCGCAGCCTTTGTCAGTCGTCCATTCAACAATACCCGCTTCGCCCCAAGGCTCCGTCTAGCCAGCCGCGGCGAAAACTTGTACAATCGGATTTTTGTTATTGAACATAAGAGAGCGGCATGGACGTCAAGATGCTGGTCGCGCACGTCGGTGCGAGAACGATGCGCGGCATTGCGCTGGAGGTGGCGCAGCTGATTCGCGACGGCAAACTCCCGGTCGGCACGCAACTCCCGCCCGTGCGCGATCTCGCCGAGGCGTTCGGCGTGAGCCCGGCCACGGTCTCGGGCGCGTGGAAGCATCTGCGCGCCGTGCGCATGGTGAGCGGAAACGGCCGCACCGGCACCTGGGTGCGCGGCGACCAGTCGTCGCTGCGGCCCGCTCGCTATGAAGACTTCGCAAACTACGGCGAGAACATCCAGGCCGACCTGCGCTTCGCCTCGCCCGACCCCGACCTTCTCCCCGACCTTCGCCGCGCGCTGGCTTCGGCGCATCGCGCGCAGAACCTGCACAGCTATATTCGCGAGCACATTTCGCACGAGCTGAAGGCCGTCGTATCGGCCGACTGGCCTTATACGAATTGCGCGTTCACGGCGGTGAACGGCGGCTACGACGGGTTGCATGCGGCGTTGCAGATGATCGTCGTGCCGGGCGCGACGGTCGCCATCGAAGACCCCACGGTACTGCGCGTATTCGACATCCTCGAAAAGCTCGGCGCGCGCGCGGTTGGCGTGGACTGCGACGAAGACGGCCCGCTGCCCGAGTCGCTGGCGGCCGCGATGGAGCAGCGCCCCGTCGCGTTCGTTTATCAGCCGGGCTCGCACTCGCTGACCGGCCGGCGCGTCACACCGGCCCGCATGAACCAGTTGCGCAAGGTGCTTGCCGGCAACGGCACCATGATCGTGGAAATGGACGGGCTCGCCGGGCTCGCGAGTCACCGGCCGTTGTCGCTCGGTTCGGCGTTTCCCGAGCGCACGGTACACATCCGCACGTTTTCCAAATCGCTCGGCACCGACTTCCGGCTGGCCGTGATTTCCAGCTCCGAAAAGTTCGCCGACCAGGTTCAGGCCTATCGCAACTTTCGCGAAGGCTGGACCAGCCGGATCCTTCAGTGCGCGGCCGCCACCTTGCTGACCGATCCCGAAGCGTTGCAGCAGATCGAGGCGGCCCGCATCACCTACGGCAAGCGGCGCGGCATACTCGCGAGCGCGCTGGCGGACCGCGGCGTCGCGGTGAGCGGGCAGGACACCTTGTGCATCTGGCTGCCCGTCGCCGATCAGCAATACGCACTCGTGACCCTCGCCGCGCGCGGGATCGCGGTGCAACCCGGCTCGCGCTTTCAGGTGACGCCGCGCCCGCACATTCGCGTGGCCACGAGCTTCCGCATGGACCAGGCGGATGCCATCGCCGACGCGCTCACGCAGGCCGCCGGCACATTCGACGGCCCCACGCCGCGCTGAATCGTCCGGACCTCCGACTTTGCATCGGAGTCCGAATCAATTTATTCAAGGCGCGCCGAGCGACGATCTATTCGACGCTCAAGCGACGTCCGGGCGCCAGCGGCCCGGACGCTCCTGGCCATCCGTGCTGCGGTTATAGAACATGCCGAGATACCACGGGAACATCTGGTACGACCACGCGCACAAGCGGTTGCCGTATTGCAGGAACGCGCGCAGCACCTGCTGGATTTCTTCCTTCGTTTCCGCCTTCGCGACGTAGTCGCGCACTTCACCGGCGAGCGCTTCGAGCTTCTTGAAACCGACCACGGAAAGATAATCCGAGTACGGTACGTCGAGTTCGTTCAGGACGAGACGCAAATCCTTCGGCTCCAGCTTGCCCGCCAGCGTCAGGATCGGATAGATCGTGTACATGATGTAGTCGCGCAGCATGCCGTTGGCGAAATCCCATGCGCTGAAATACTGGCCGTACGTGCCCGCGTCCTTGACCTCGCCCAGACGCAGCGCGCGAATTTCTTCCGGCTCCGTCAACTGAATGCGCTCGGCTTCCGCATAAAGCTTTTCCGCCAGCGGCGAAAGATTCGCCGGCTTGGCCGGAACACCCGGATGCCCCTGCCCCTCATGCGCGGACACTTCCAGGAAAATCACATCCTTTTCGTAGAACAGGTTGTTCCACACGGCCTTGCCGACTGCGGGCAGCAGATGGCAATACTCGGGCAGCACCTGGCCCAGCACCGGCTGCGCGAGCGGCTCCTGTCCCTTGCCGTATTGCACCGACATCTTGTTGCCGGTCGATTGCGAATAGCGCAGGCGGCCGATCGGGCAATCCGTGATCATTTCCCGGTGATGCACGGGCGCGCTGCTGACTACCGGCGTCCATGCGTACATCGACGCGCCGGAAACCACCGGGTGCGCCTGCGTTACCTTGAACGGCAACTGCTGCCAGAACTCTTCGCACAACTCCGGGTTGCGCTCGTCATTGAGTTCGGCCACGACCTTCACATTCAGTTGCGGCCAGGCAATATCGATTAAACGTCCCATCAAACACCTCTTTAAAAAAGACCACCGGATAAAGGGGTTGCACCGTCCCGGCATACCCTCGGGCGCTGCGCTGCCGCCCGGCGCGCGGGCGGCTGTTTTCGGCTCGTGAACGACGGGGCTTCAGCCGTATGCGCGCGGCCTCGGCGACTTCGCCGCCTTCGCGCCGCGCCGCTTGTTGTTGGCCCACCCGCGCGAAACCCACGCTTCCAGACCGTGCTGAATGAAGGTCCATACGCCCGTCAAAATCAGGTAGTACACCGAAACACCGAGATAAACCTCGAAGGTCATGAAGGTGGCGGCCTGCATCTGCTCGGCCACACGAAACATTTCCGATACGCCGATCACGCTCAGCAACGCCGTCGTCTTGAGCATGTTGTTGAACTGGTTGCCGAGCGCCGGGACGATGAGCGGCACCGCCTGCGGCAGCACGATGCGCCGCATCGCCAGCGCCGGCGTCATGCCGAGCGCGAGTGCCGCTTCGGTCTGGCCGGGACTGATCGAACCCACGCTTGCGCGCGTGATCTCGCTCATATAGGCCGCCTCGTGCAGGCCGAACGCGATGATGCCCGCCAGCAACGCGCCGCTGAAATGAACCGGCCCGATCGCCATCACCGACGGAAACAGATCGAAGCCCACGAGATACGGCAAGCCGAAATAGATCAGCACCAGTTGAACCAGCACCGGCGTGCCGCGAAAGAACCAGATGTAGGCCTGATTGAAGACACGCAATACGAGCGCGCGATGCATGCCCGCGAGCCCCAGCAGCGCGCCCAGCACCGTGCCCAGCAACTGCGCGACCGCCGCCGCCAGCACCGTACTGACCAGCCCCTGCAACAGCGCAGGCTGCGGATCGAAAACGAAACGCAGAAAAAACGGCATGTCGAAAACGAAATGCGGAAGGTGCTGCATGGCCAGCCTCCAGACATTCAAACGGATACATGTGATGCACTTGATCAGCCGGGAGACCGTCGTTCGCTTTCGAGTCCAGCGCGACGAAAACCGTCGTTCGATGGAGAAGAAGCTTATGTATTCAATTAAATTTGTACAATAGTTTTTTTGTTATTGAACATAAAGAGGCGGACGCGCGCGGACGCTGGCGCAGTGTGCGCACGAGCGCGCGGGCCGGTTTTGGCAGCGCAAGAATCGCGTCGAAGCGATGCGTGGGCGGCACCGGACCGATCTCGGTCGGCCGAAGTTTTCTCCAGAAATCTGCGCACAACATCGCTATAAAGATAACTATCCTTATCACAAGGCATTCGTTCATGAAGTAAACTCGGGTTCATGAAAACGCGCCCCACCCCGTTACCCGCCCCGGCCTCCGCGCAGCCCTCAGGCTTTCCCGATGCCGCCGAACTGGCCGCGCTGCGCGCGTGGTATTCGGGCCTGGCCGTGCGGCCCGCGGTCGAACGCTATCTGCCCGCCGCGCTGGGCGGCGGTGCGTCCGCGCGCGGTGTCGTCGGCCGCCTGCGCCGTCGTCTCGTCGCCCTCGCCCGCGCAGCGCATCGCGAGGATCTTGCCGCCCTCCTCGACCACTCCGCCGCTGACCGCAGCCGGCACGCCAAGGCCGTCGCGCTGGCAATCGAGACGCTGCGAACCGCCCAACCTCCCGAGCCGCAGATCGCCGACGACATCGCGCAGTGGCTCGCGCCGCGCGCCGTACGGGTGCTCAACGCCCACGGCATCGTCACGCTCGCGGACCTCACCGTGCGCATTCCACGCCGGCGCCAGTGGTGGAAAGCCATCCCGGGACTCGGAATGGCCAGTGCCCGCGCGATCGAAACGTTCTTCGCCGCCTGGCCCGCGCTCACGGAAAAGGCGCGCGCGCTGATCGCCGCGAGCCAGCGCAGCGAAATCGTGCCGTGGGAATCCATCCGGTTGCCGCACGAGGTCGACGGCTCCGAAGGAACGTTCCGCGCGCCCGCGGCCTCCTGCACGCTCGATGCGTCCAACGACTACGAGGCCGTGCAAACCTGGCTCGCGCTCCACGAGTCGCCCGCCACGCAGCGTACCTACCGCAAGGAAGCCGAGCGGCTGATCCTCTGGGCGATCGTCGAGCGCGGCCGCGCGCTGTCGTCGCTCACCACCGAAGATGCCATCGCCTACCGCGCGTTCCTGCGTCACCCGTCGCCGCGCGGACGCTGGGTCGGGCCGGTACGCCCACGCTCGTCGCCCGACTGGCGGCCGTTCAACGGCAGCCTGTCGCCGCGCTCGGTCGCGCACGCGCTGTCGATTCTCGGTGCGCTGTTCCGCTGGCTCATCGAGCAGCGCTACGTGCTGGCCAATCCCTTCGCGGGCGTCAAGGTGCGCGGCGGCCATGCCGGCTCGGCGCTCGATGCATCGCATGCCTTCAGCGAAGGCGAATGGGCGCTGGTCCGCACCATCGCCGACGGCCTCGAATGGTCGCATGGCTGGTCGGCGGCCGCCGCGCAGCGTCTGCGCTTCCTGCTCGATTTCGGTTACGCCACGGGCTTGCGTGCGAGCGAACTGGTCGGCTCCACGCTGGGTCACGTCGAAACCAATCCGCGCGGCGATCACTGGCTGCGCGTGGCCGGGAAAGGCGGCAAGCTCGCGCGCGTGACGCTGCCGCCGCTGGCATGGGAAGCGCTTGCACGCTATCTGGCGGAGCGCGGCCTGCCGGTGACAACGGCGAGGTGGCGGCCGGAGACGCCGGTGATCGGCAGTCTCGAAGCCGAAAGCAATGCGGCGATCAGCAGCGCGCGGCTATGGGGCGTGCTGAGGCGTTTTTTCGTGCTGGCCGCCGATTCCATCGAAGCCGACCATGCTCCGCTCGCGGAAAAACTGCGCCGCGCGAGTCCGCACTGGATGCGGCACACGCATGCCACGCACGCGCTCGGCCGCGGCGCCGAACTCACCACCGTGCGCGACAACCTGCGCCACGCATCGGTCTCGACGACCTCGATCTATCTCCATAGCGATGAGGTCAAGCGGGCGAGGCAAATCGGCGAAGCATTCGCCGCACGAAAATGAGGAGTCCGGAGCGTAGAACATGCCGCGGCGCAGTCGTACCTAACGTACTATCGGGCGGAAGTGCCCGAACGGCTTTTACGCTGACGGAAGGCACTTCGGCGCGCAACGCTGCCTAGAACTTCTGGACCAGCCCGATCTGGATACCGCGCGCGTCCGCACCCGGATAAGCGAGCGTCGGGCCGGCATTCGCGGCGCCCACCAGCGTGCGGTTCGATGTGTTTCTGTTTCGCAAGAACGAAACGGCCGCGTAGAGGTTCGTCCGCTTGGACAGAAAGTAGTTGTAAAGCGCCGAAATCTGTTCCGCGTCGTTATCTTTCGTCGTGCGGTCCCGCAGATACGCGGCCCCGAGCGCCAACGTGCCGGCCGGGGAAAATGCGTACTTTGCCGACAGCGAATAGACGCGGTATTTCGCGGCGATGTCGGGCCAGTCCACGCTGTGATATCCGAGATAGACCGTGGCCGCGCCGATCGCATAGGACGCCGCGGCGGTCGATGACCGGTCCAGCGCGCCGTTCGTCGTGCTCCAGACCGCCTGGCTCGCGTAGTGCGCGGCGAACGGCCCGTGGTCGTAAGTCACGCTGTACTGATAGTTCGATCCCGGCTGCCTGAATCCGCCCGACGTGCCGAGGCCCCCGTACAGACTGACCTGAAACCCGCCGCCGAAAAGCGGTGAAATGTACGAAGCGGTGTTGCTGGTGCGAATCGTATATGTCGAAAAGTTGTCGAGTCCCGATGCCTGAGTAACGGCGGCGAATGCGTCGGTACGTCCCAGCGTGATGAAGACCGGAGAATTCTGCCTTCCGAACCGGACCTCGCCCCATCGTCCCGACGCACCTACCCAGGCTTGACGACTAAAGATCGAAGCCGGATCGGCGGACGCTCCCGTACTTGGCGTGAAACCGTCCTCCAGCACGAAGTTGATGGCGTTCCCATTGCCGATGTCCTCCGTTCCGCGCAGCCCGATCCGGCTCGCCCATTGGCCGCTCGATTGCAGGGCGGCCTTGTAGCCGTCGCCGGTATTTGCGACCTGTATGAACTCGTCAACGATGCCATATAGCGCAACGCTGCTTTGAGCATGCGCGACGCGAGGCCCAGCAAGAGCAAAAAGTCCAAGAACGACGAGCCGACGTGGCTTCATGGAAAACGACCTCCTGAGTTTTTGTTTCTATCAACGGAACGTTATTACGTTGATAGGGATACACTCAGGCTCGCACGATCGAATTCGCGGCTCCATAGGTATTTGCCTTGACCGCAAGAAATGGACAAACGGATTGCAGGGTTAGTCCCGAGCCGGGCGGCATTGTGCGGCCTTCTATTTAGTCTTAAAGTGGCACGACGTTCCGATCAAAGACTATTTGTTCCTTTGAACGGAACACAAGCAGAAATAAACGCGCCCAGCACGAAAGGAGACAGACTTTGGACCTTATCAATCGCGCCTCTGTCGATTCGGAGGAGCAGCACAGGCTGTACAGCAAGATCGCGTCGCGCTTGCTGCCGCTGCTTTTGCTGATGTACGTGGTGTCGTTTCTCGACCGCATCAACGTCGGTTTCGCGAAGCTGCAAATGGCGGGCAGCATTGGCCTGAGCGACGCGCAGTACGGGCTTGGCGCAGGCATCTTCTTTCTCGGCTATTGCGTGTTCGAGATTCCCAGCAACTTGATGCTTCACCGCGTCGGCGCCCGGCTCTGGATCGCGCGAATCATGATCGTCTGGGGACTCGTGACCATGCTTACGCTGCTCGTGCAGGGGCCGCGATCGTTCTACGCTGCGCGAGTCTTGCTGGGAGTTGCCGAAGCAGGCTTTTATCCGGGGATCATTCTCTATCTGACCACCTGGTTTCCGACCAAGGTCCGTTCGCAGATCATGGCCATCTTCATTTGCGGCATCGTGATCGCCGGAATGCTGGGCGGACCGATTTCCGGCGGCATCATGGCCGGGCTCGACGGCGCATGGGGCTTCGCGGGCTGGCAGTGGCTGTTCGCGCTCGAAGGGTTGCCCGCCATCCTGTTAGGCATCGTGTGCCTTCGATCTCTGCCGAACGGTCCAGCTTCCGCGCGCTGGCTCACCGACGAGGAGCGCACCTTGCACGAGGAAGATCAGAGGCGTGACCGTGCGGCGACCCGTTCGTTGCCGGGACAGGCGTACCGCATCGGCCTCGTGTTTCGAAATCGCAATATCTGGCTGCTGGTGATCGCCAACTTCTCGAATCTCGCGACCAGCTACGCGGTTTCGTTCTGGATGCCGCAGATCGTGCGCAACTTCGGTCTGACGAAGAATCTGGCCGTCATCGGTCTGATTACGAGCGCGCCTTTCCTGCTGGCCGGTATTGCGATGCTGTTCGCCGGACGTTACGCGGACCGCACGGGCGATCGCCGCCGGCCGCTGTGCGTGGGCCTGTTCGTCGCGTGTGTCGGTCTGACGATGACGGGGCTGTACATGTCGGTGCCGGGCGCCGCATTTTCCGGCCTCGTGCTCGCCTGTGTCGGCACGATGGTCGCCACGCCCACGCTGTGGGCGCTGCCGGGTATGTTTCTGTCCGGGTCGGCTGCCGCTGCGGGCATTGCGCTCATGACCACGGTCGGCAATCTGTCGGGCTACGTTGCACCGTTCCTGATCGGCGTGATCAAGGAAGCGACCGGGTCGATGGCCTACGGCTTCATTCTTCTGGCCGGCTTCGCACTCGCGGGCATGATCGCGGTGCTTTACGCCCCGGTGACGCGCACGCCCGGATCGCCCTCGCCGGCAACTGACGCGCCCGTCGTGCGCTGATCGCTTCGCTCTTGATCGCGCAGTCCACGCGGGCAGCGCGATCTGTCTTCGTGCCGTTTTTCAACTGGAACGTTCGATGAAACAGCAACGCAAGGTCATGATTTCGTGTGCTGTCACGGGATCGATTCACACTCCGTCGATGTCGGCGCACCTGCCCGTGACGCCTCACGAAATTGCGGAGTCCGCTATCGGCGCCGCCAGGGCCGGTGCGGCGGTGCTGCACCTGCATGCGCGCCGTCCGGAGGACGGGTTTCCATCGCAGGACCCCGGCCTCTTTCGCGAGATCGTGCAGGAAATCCGCGCGTCGTGCGATGCAATCCTCAACTTCACGACCGGCGGCTCGCCGATCATGTCGCTGGAAGAACGGCTTGCGCCGGCACTCGAGTTGAAACCCGAGCTGGCATCGCTGAATATGGGTTCGATGAATTTCGGCCTGTTTCCGATGCTGAAGCGCGACTGGCACTTCGCTCACGAGTGGGAGCGCCCGTTTATCGAGAAGTCGCGCGAACTGGTTTTCCGCAACACGTTTGCCGACATCGAACGGATTCTGAAGCAGTGCGGCGCCAACGGCACGCGCTTCGAATTCGAATGCTACGACACGAGCCATTTGTACAACCTCGCGCACTTCGTCGACCGCGGGCTGGTCAAGGGGCCGATCTTCGTGCAGAACGTGTTCGGCATTCTCGGCGGCATCGGCACGCACCCGGAGGACGTCATGCATATGAAACGCACGGCCGACCGGCTGTTCGGCGACGATCTCGTCTGGTCGGTGTTGAGCGCGGGCAAGACCCAAACGACCAACATCACGATGGCCGCGTTGATGGGCGGCAACGTGCGCGTCGGACTGGAAGATTCGCTTTGGGATGGCCCAGGCCGGCTCGCGGAATCGAACGCCGCCCAGGTCGTGCGAATTCGCGGCATTCTCGAAGGCTTGTCGATGAAAATCGCGACGCCCGACGACGCCCGCGCCCTGCTGGCTTTACGGGGAGAGCGAACCGCCGCGTAGTCGGTGGAGGCGAAGCCCGGGAACGCTTGCCGCAAGCGTTCCCGGGCTTCGCACGGCGCAATGGCGCCTGTCACGCAACGATCATGCCGCCCTGCAACGGAACGTCAGGCAACGGACGGAATGCCGATGGCGGGCGTTTCGCGCACGTAGCCGAGCGCCGCCGAGATCTTTCGTGCGGCCGTGGTGACTTCGGCAATCTGCTCGTCGGAAGGCGGGTCGCCGATGAACTGGATCGAATCGATCAACGCAATACAACCGGCCAGCGATCCCGTCACGTCGAAAATCGGGGCGGCGAGCGCATTCACGCCAAGCAGGCTTTCATTGGGCGAAGTCGCCCAGCCCTGAGCCCGGATCTGCTCCAGGACCTCCCGCAGTACGACCGGGCTCGTGATGGTGTGGCTCGTAAACATCTCGAGCCGAGAACGAAGCGTTTCCTTCTGCAATTCCGGGCTGGCAAATGCCAGCGCCACCTTGCCTTGTGCCGTTGAGTGGAAATTGAGCAGCGCGGCATGCCGGACGCCGATCTCGATCGACGCATTGCCCAGCACCGTGGCCACGACGCGTACGCCCTTGGCTTCCATCTGGCTGACCACCACGGTCTGGCCAAGGCGTTCGCGAAGGTCGCGCATGATCGGCCCGCACTCGCGCACCAGCGAAATGTTCTCGCTGACGAGGCGTCCGAGGCGCACAAGGCGTACACCGATCGCATAACGATCGGAACCTTCGGGCTGCATGATATAGCCATGCTCGACCAGCGTACGTAGATGCCGATGCATGCGGCTTTTCGAAGTGCCAAACATGTTGGCGAGTTCGGTTACACCCCCGCCCTGGGGATGTTCCGCGAGATGCTCCAGAACCTGAAGCGACAGGGTAACGGCCTGGAGGCCTTCGCCAACGGGTTCGCGCAGAATTTTCGGCATGGTCATGCACGGATGGTTCGGTTGAGAGACGGCGAATCGGCGCTTATCCGCCCGACTCACCCGCTATTACCGCACGCGTCGCGCAAGTGGTCGTTGCGTGGTAATGGCGTGGTAATGGCGTGATCGTTGCGCGATTTTACCCGCTATCGAATTTCGGCTGGCGTGCGGGATTGCCCGCGCTCGCTTGCGGATCGGTACGTCCAATCACATGAACGCCGTTTCTCAGCGATGCTGCGTTTTGCTTCGAGGCGTTCAGGCGCGCGCGGAAACAGGGTTCTACGTGATTTCGCTCACGGGCCTCCTCATCGTTCACGCCAATTCGTTCACACCATCGCAGTATTGCATGTTCTGTTCAAAGGAACAATGTTTCTCACATTGAGATAGCGCCTCAACGTTTACCCGGTTGTGCGCCTCTATCTCAGGTGCTAGATTTGTACCGTTGACAGATACAACGTACCTTTGAAAGGAACACGATGAACGAAACCTCAACGTTTAGATCCCGCGTGCTTGCCGGCGAGCGTTTGGTCGGCACCTTCATCAAGACCCCGGCGGACGCTCCGGTCGAGATCATCGGCGGTCACGGTTTCGACTTCGTCGTGATCGACGCGGAACATGCGCCTTTCGACCGCGGTGCAATCGACCGCGCGATCCTCGTCGCGCACGCAACGGGAGCCGCCGCACTGGTGCGACTGCATTCTGCAACGCCGCCCGACATTCTCTCCGCGCTCGATTCCGGCGCCGACGGCCTGCTGGTTCCCCACGTGGCCAGCTCCGCGCGGGCGCGCGACATCGTCCGCGCCTGCCGCTACCGCAATGGCTCGCGCGGCTTTTCGGGGTCTCCCCGCGCCGGGCTGTATGGCCGACGCGCCCTGTCCGATCTCGTTTCGTTTGCCGATCGGAACGTGACCATCGTCGCGCAGATCGAGGACCCCGAAGCGCTCGACGTCGTCGATGAAATTGCCGCTGTCGATGGCATCGACGCGCTGTTCGTCGGACGCGGCGATCTGACCGTCGCCATGGGCGCGACTAGCGGCGACGCGCCCGAAATCGTGGCGGCGAGCCGGCGCGTCGCCGCCGCTGCGCAGCGAGCCCGCAAGCCGTTCAGCGTTTTCTGCGCGAATCCGCGCGATGGCGCAAATATGGCCGCGCTCGGCGCCAGCCTGTTCATCGCGGCCTCGGATCAGTCGTTCCTGTCCGACGCAGCCAAAGCCACCCTCGCTGCGTTCCGCAATTTCACGCCGGTGCAGCCCGCCGGCCCGGCTCTTTAGGAGAGAACGATGCAAGCTGCCGTTTACGACCGCTATTACGAGATTCAACCGCAATTCCACGAACGCGACGAGGTGCCGGCCTGGATCACGCGCGCACGGACATTCGTCGTCGTCGTGAACCGCATTGACGGGCGGGGAGAACTGATCCGCGACAACGCGAACGAGTCGATGCTGATTCTGCCCGCCGGCATCACCGCGACGATAAAGACCGCTCGCGAGGTGCTCGAAGCCGCCGACGACTCGCTCACGATTCTGCCGGCCGGCCGCCATACCATTTCGTGCGCCGGAAGTGGGTCGATCGTGCGCATCTTCACCACGGCGGAACGCGATCTCTGCGAACGGGCACCCAACCGCGACGTCTATCGTGACGAGCCCGACGCTTCGCTGCCGGTCGCCGTCCGGGATACGCTGCTCCATTACCGGCTGGCCGACCATATCGACGGCAACACGTCGTTGCCGATGCGCGTGTTCCGCTCGCAGTACCTGATGGCGAATCTTTTCGTGCCTCAGGACCAGCCGCGAGACCTCTCGCGCCTGACGCCGCATTCGCATGCCGATTTCGAGCAGGGATCGCTTGCGCTCGCGGGCACCTACACGCACCACCTGCGTTATCCGTGGATACCCGACCACGCCCAATGGCTCGAAGACGAGCATGTGACGATGGACAGCCCGTCGCTCGTCGTCATCCCGCGCTCGGTCATTCACACGACCACCAACGACTCGGGAACGCAGGACCGGTTGATCGACATTTTTTCGCCGCCGCGCCAAGACTTTCTCGATCGGGGGATCGTCTGCAATGCGAATGACTACCGGTCCTGAACGATCTGGATCGGAAGCGCAACGCGGCTTATGCGCCGAAGCCGCCGAAGTCGCCAAAGTCGCCAAAGTCGCCAAAGTCGCCGAAGCGAAAGTCGCCGAGGCAATCGCGTTCCGGCGCATTGACTCTTTGTACAGATGCCATGGGCATTCAATGATCGAGTGAAGGACGACTAATGAACATCGAAGCAAAGAGAATTCTGATAACAGGGGGTTCGAGCGGCATTGGCCTTGCGCTCGCGTTCGCCCTGGGGGCGAAAGGCGCTCGCATCGCAATCAGCGGGCGGCGCCCTCAGGCACTCGACACGGCCGCGGCGCAGCTTCTTGCGAGCGGCGTGGAGGTGGCGAAGATCGTGGCGGACCTGGGAACCGCCGAAGGACGCGCGACGACGCTTGACCTTGCGCTGAAAGCGCTGGGCGGCATGGACGTGCTCGTCAACAACGCAGGCGGGGTTCGCGCGGGCCGTCTCGAAGACACGGCGGAAGCGGAAATTAGAGCAATGATCGAGGTCGATCTCATCGCGCCAATCCTGCTCGCAAGAGCCGCTCTACCGGCGCTGCGCGAAAGCGGCGACGCGTTGATCGTCAATATTTCGTCCGGAATGGGCTTGATCGGGATGCCTTTTTATTCCACTTATGCGGCAGCCAAGGCGGGCATCGCGCGGTTCGGAGAGGCAATGCGTCGAGAGCTTTCCGGCGAAGGCATCCATGTGTTGAACGTCTATCCCGGCGCGACTGAAACCCCAATGATGCAAGGTTCCCAGGTCGGCCCCGACCTCGGCATTGCGCGCGAACCTGCCAGCGCCGTTGCAAGCGCCACTATCGCCGCTGTCGAGGCGAACGCGTTCGAGGTCATTCAGGGCGGCGAAGCGCGCGCGCAAATGATCGCATTGAATCGCAACGATCCGGCAACCCTCGATCGCCGCTTCGCCGAGATGAAGCCGAAGCTTGCCCAGGCCGTTCGCGGACACGTATCGCTCTGACTTCGGGGAATCCGCTCAGGGGCGTTGGAAGGACGCCCGCTAACGCATGGCGCGGCGAGAGATCGCCATGCAATTATTCCGCTCAACAAGAGGACATAACATGGTTAAGTATGTTGGCCCCATCTACGATGCGCACGCGCATCTTGTTTCGGACGATCTCGAACGATATCCGCGCACGAAGCCGTTCCTCGAAGGCGACGCGGAGGCGAGCTTTTTTGGACCCGGCACGGTCGGAAAGCCGGGCGGCATGCATGGTCCGAATCCCCACAACGTGAAGCCTACCGCCGAGCAGATGCATGGCTGGCTGGCCGAGGAGAACGTCGTGGGCATGGCGGCGGTGCAAAAGGGCATGGTCTATGGAACGGACAACAGCTATATCGTCGATGCCGCGGACATCTACCCCGACAAGATGCGTGCCGTTATTATCGTCGATCCGCAGGCGCCCGAGACCCCGCAGATGATTCGGGACTACGCCGCACGAGGGATCGTCGGCATCCGCTTCTTCGGCGTCGGGGTAAAGGACAGGAGCCAGTGGCTTAGCTCGCCGTCGGCACTCGAGGCCTGGACGCTCGCCAACGACCTTGGGTTGCTCGTCGACATCGAGGCGCCGGCGCATGGTTCCTATGCGTTGATTCCCGTCGTCGAGCAGATGGCCGACCGGTTCCCTGGCCTGCGGATCGTCCTCGACCATCTTTTCCTTCCCGATATCCGCGCCGAAGAATTCGGCATTGATGCACGTTTTGACGGATTTAAAAAGCGCGACAATATTACTTATAAATTCACTTCGCTCAACATGGATTTAATCCGGGAAAACGGCTATCGCCCTGAACTCGTGTTGAGGCGTGCCGTCGATTTTTATGGCGCCGATAAAATCATGTGGGGATCGGATATCGGAACGTCGTCTGGAACGTACGCGGAAATGATCGAGCGCGCGAAAGAATCAACCCGGCTTTTGACGGACGAAGAACGTCGTAAGGTGTTGCACGATAGCGGTCGGCGCGTATTCGTCGAACTGGGCGGTAAGTGACGAAGCAGCAAGACGCCGATGCGCATCTTTCGCGATTCGCTTGAACTCGCCGGGGAAAACTCATTCCCCATTGAGGTCGTCCCAACGGCCTTGCGGATCGAGTCCGGCTAATACAAATCCATGCGTCACCGGCAACGCAAGAAGAAGCGGGCTTCCTTCCGCTCGGCCGTGCGAGCCGCTCACTTGAATCGCACAGACATGCTATCGCGCGCTGGACGGCGGTCTACCTCGCTCCTCACGGTGCCCCGTCCGCGCCGCCCGCCATGCCCTCCTGCGCCACGGCATAGACCGCCACTTGCACCCGACTCGTGAGATTCAGCTTGCGCAAGATGTTGCGCACGTGAATCTTCACCGTGCTCTCCGCCAGGTCAAGCGACCGCGCGATCTCCTTGTTACTGGCGCCTCGCGCCAGCTCACGCACGATGTCGCGCTCGCGCGCCGTGAGCGTTTCCGCGCTCGCACGCGCTACGCCGGTCCTGGCGGCACCGGCCGGTTGCGCAGGCTTGCGCATCTGTTCGACGAGCTTCGCCGTCATGTGCTCGGTAATGACGGGCTGGCCGCTCGCGGCCTTGCGGATCGCCGCCACCAGCGCGTCGGCGTCGATGCTCTTGAGCAGGAAGCCGCGCGCGCCCGCGCGCATGGCGGCGGTGAGTTCGTCGGCTTCCTCGGAGACGGTGAGCATCACGACGACCGTGTCCGGCAGGTCTTCCACGAGCAGTTGCAGTGTTTCGAGCCCCGATAGGCCCGGCATGTTCAGGTCCAGCAGGATGACGTCGGGCAAGTGCTGCTTCGCGCGCTTGACGCCTTCCACGCCGTCCGACGCCTCGCCCACCACCTCCAGGTCGGGCTGGCGCTGCAAAAGCGCGCTCACGCCCGAGCGGAAGAGTGTGTGATCGTCGATGAGCAGGATACGTATGGTCATGGTGTCCGGTTGATTGTCGCGGAGATTCACGCGGCCATGCGGCTCGCGGCGGGCAGCACGAGTTCGACGCGCGCGCCGCGCCCCGGCGCGCTTTTCAGCGTGAGCACGGCGGCAAGACGCCGCGCGCGCTCGTGCATGATGTGAAATCCCACGCGGGATTCGCCGCGCGAGGCAATTTCGGCGGGATCGTAGCCCAGGCCGTCGTCCTCGATCGTGAGGCGGAAGTCGCGAGCGTTCACCACGCCGACGTGTACGTGCAGCGCTTGAGCATGCTTGCGCGCATTCGAGAGCGCTTCCTGAAGCACGAAAAGCACCTGCAATTGCTGGTCGGGCGGCAGCGGCGGACCTTCTTCGTCGCGATAGTCGAGCGTCAGTTCGGCGTCCGACTGACGGCGAAAACGCGCCACGGTGTCCTCCACGGCGAGGCGCAACTGGCCCGGCGCCAATTTCGTGCGGAAATTCAGCAGCAGCTCGCGCACGTCGTCGTAGCTTTCTTCCACGCCGCCCGCGAGAAGCGGCACGATCTCGCGAATCTCGTCGAGGTCGTCGCGCTGCGCCGCGCCGTCGAGCAAATGCACCTGCATTTTCAGGAAGCTCAGGCCTTGCGCGATGCTGTCGTGCAGACCTTGAGCGACGAGATTGCGTTCCTCCGAGACGGCAAGCTGCCGGCCGAGCGCCACGAGCCGCCGGTTCATGAGCGCCACGCCGAGATGGCGGCCAAGCGTCTGAAGCAACTGAACGCCCGAGGGCGGAATGTCCCGCTCGCGCCGGAAGTGCAGCGAAAACGTGCCGAGCGTTTCGTTCTGCGCGACGATCGCCGACACCGCGACGCTCACGAAGCCCCCTTTCAGGCAACGCTGCGTGAACGCGCCGCTTCGATCGCCCGGCGGCGGCATCAGGCCGAATACGACCGGCACCTGCGCCGTTGCGCCGCCGCACATGCAGTCCGCCGCCGGCATGCACTGCTCCGCGCGCGTGATCGATTCGGGCATGCCTTCCGAGACGAGCAGATGCAGATTGCCGTCGTCGGGCGAAACGACGCGTACCGTGCCGCCGTCGGCATCGAACTCGCGCATCACGCGCGCGATGAAATCGTGGCACACGCTTTCCGCCGGTCCTGGCGTGTTGAGGAACGCCGCCATCTCGTAGAGCGTGGTGAGTTCGCGGTTTTGCGCCGCCAGTTGCGCGGTCTTGGCATCCACGCGCCCGGCCAGGTCCCGGTACAGCGCCTGCAACTCCGCGACCATGCGGTTGAAGCCTTGCGTGAGATGACCGAATTCGTCGGATGTCTCGACCGGCAAGCGCGTGTCGAACTCGCGCGCCTCGATGCGCGCGAGTCCGTCCTGCAAGCGCTGCACGGGCGCCACGAACCACTGATAAAGCAGATAGACGATCGCCACCGTGCCCACGCACGACAGCGCCGCGAGCGCGACCTGCGAAATGCGCAGCCACGCGGTCTTGCGCGCGTTCTCGCGCTCGATCAGGCTCACCAGCCGGTTCGCCTCGTCGACGAACCCCGGCAGCAGGCCGATGTACGTCGAAGGCTCGCCGCCGCGCACCGCGAGGTCGCTCAACGCCGCGGGCTTGAGCGCCTGGTTCCACGCGGCCGCGACACGTTCGAACTGCGCATGGATGCCGGCATCGGCGGGAAGAAAAAGCGGCCGCGCCGGGTCGCCGTCGCGTAGCTCGCGCAGCGTCCCGTCGAGCTGGCGCAACTGGACGTCGAGTTGCGCGGGCTTGCCGGTGCGCGCTTCCCACAGGGCGATCGCCACCGCGTTCGCGCGCATGCGCAGGCTGCCCGCGTCGTTGATCGCGGCGCCGCCGCCTTCGAGCTGCCAGGAAAGCCAGAGCGTGCCGCTGATCATCGCGAGCACGAGCGCGAGCGCGACCGTGGAAAGCACGACGATGCGCGTGGAGAGCCGCTTCGGGAACGGCGCGGCCTGCGGGCCGGAGCCTGCGGCGGAGGCGGTTGGCGAATCGGAAGGCGAAGTCATGGCCGGTACCGGAAATCGGCTGCGCCGAAACGGCGGCGCTTCTATCAGCATTATCTGACGGAGCGCCGCCGAGGGCGCGCAATGTCATGGCCGGCGCGGCTATCTGCGACACTATGCAGCAGATCGCCGGCGTTCCCGGACGGGCTGCGGTCTGACGAATCACGCCGTCGGCGGCTCGTCCGCATCGTGAAAAAAGCGGGGAATGCGAGTGCGGCTCGCTCCCCGCAAAGAACGGCCGATCCCAACGGCCGTCCGCAGGCAACCTTTCCGAAGCGAACGCCGGAGGCAGCCCCGGCCGCTAGCGGCTGCGCACGAGCTGCCAGGCGCGCGAGAGATAAGTGACCGAGGCGAACCCGCTCCACACGTGCACGAGGCGCGTGAACGGGAAAATCACGAACAGCGTCATGCCCATGAAGAGGTGCAGGCGGAAGATGAGCGGCGCGCTCGCCACGTAGCTCGCGGCGTCGCCGCGGAACGTGACGACGTGCTGCGCCCAGGTCATGAGCCGCACCATCATCGCGCCGTCCATATGGCTCGCCGATTCGCCGATGGTGGAAAGCCCCAGCAGCAGCGTGACGAGCAGCCACAACAGCAGCACCTTGTCGCCCACGCGCGTCACGGCGGAAACGCGCGCGTTCGAGAGCCGCCGGTGCAGCAGGATCGCGAGGCCCACCAGGCACATCGCCCCCATCACGCCGCCCGCGACCATCGCCACGAGCTGCTTGACCGCATGCGGCACGCCGAGCCAGTCCCACACCGCAACCGGCGTGAGCAGGCCGAACAGATGCCCGAAAAAGAGCCCGAGCACGCCGACGTGAAAGAGAATGTTGCCCAGGCGCAGGTGCCCGCGATAGAGCATCTGCGAGCTATCCGCCTTCCACGTGTACTGCTCGCGCTCGAAGCGCGCGAGGCTGCCGAACAGGAAAATGACGGCGGCGATATACGGATAGATGCCGAACAAAAACTGGTTGGACGTATTCATGGCGATTCCTTTGCACAGGCAGCCGCGCAGGTCGCCGCGCGGGTCGCCGAAGTGGCCGCGGCGTGCTGCGCCCGCGAGTGAAATTGAACGACCTGCGGCGAGTGGCCGGCGCCGAACGCCTGCATGAGCGGCTCGACGCCATCCGCGCCCGTGCCGAAGCGCTCGAGCGCCTCGTCCATGTCGCGCACGGGTGCGCCCACGAGCGGCAGCGGCTCGACCTCGCTCAGCTCGCACAGCACCGTGAAGATGCCCGCGTACGGGCTTTCGCTCTTGTCGAGCGTGTTGCCGAGCGCCGCGAGCACGTGAATCGCCTCGCCAAGCAGCGCGCGAGCGTCGCCCTCTTCGATCAGGCCGAGCACTTCGAGAAAGAGCGGCACGTAGTCGGGCAACTCGCTCGTGGCCACGTCGAAGCCGCGATTGCGGTATTCGTCGAGCAGATCGACCATTGCCTGGCCGCGCGCGCGGCTCTCGCCATGCACGTGCTCGAACAGATGCAGCGAATGGCGCGGATTGCGGTCGAAGGTGGCCACGTACGCTTCCTGCGACTCCACGAGCGAGCGCGCACGCAGCGTCGCAATGAGCGGCGCCAGTTCCCGGGTTGCGAAAGCGCCATCAGGCAAGGCGTCGAGCGCGGCTTCGATCTCGTCGAGCGCGTCGAGCAAGGGCTGCTCGGGATAATCGAGCAGCGCGGAAAGCACCGGATAAATCGACATGACGATGTCCCTCCCGCTCAAGCTGCCGAAGGCGTCTTGCGACGCGACTTCGGCATATCGACGTACACCACGCTGCCTTCGACCTTCGAGCCGAACAGCGAGCCTTCCGAAACGCCGCCCGAGCAGCCGTTGCCGAACGAGAAGCCGCAACTGCCTTTCTCGTTGAACGAGTCCTCGACCATTTCCTTGTGCGACGACGGCACGACGAAACGGTCCTCGTAGTTCGCGATCGCCATGGTGCGGTACATGTCCTCGACCTGTTCGGGCGTGAGGCCCGCGCGCTTCAGGACCGCGTTGTCGTTCACGCCGTCCACGGTCTGGGCGCGCTTCCAGGCGCGCATCGCCAGCATGCGGTTGAGCGCCGAAATCACGGGCTTTTCGTCGCCGGCCGTGAGCAGGTTGGCGAGATAGCGCATGGGAATGCGCAGGCTCGCCACGTCGGGAATCACGCCGTCCATGCCGATATGGCCCGCGTCCGCGGCCGACTGGATCGGCGAGAGCGGCGGCACGTACCAGACCATCGGCAGCGTGCGGTACTCGGGGTGCAGCGGGAACGCGATCTTCCACTCCACGGCCATGCGGTAAACGGGCGAACGCGCGGCGGCGTCGAGCCAGCTTTGCGGCACGCCCTGGCGGCGCGCCTCGGCCTGGATGGCGGGATCGTGCGGATCGAGGAACACATCGAGCTGCGACTGATACAGATCCTGCGCCGATTCGACCGATGCCGCTTCGCCAATGCGGTCGGCGTCGTAGAGCATCACGCCCAGATAGCGGATGCGGCCCACGCACGTTTCCGAACACACCGTGGGCTGCCCCGCCTCGATGCGCGGATAACAGAAGATGCACTTCTCGGCCTTGCCGCTCTTCCAGTTGAAGTACATCTTCTTGTATGGACAGCCCGAGATGCACATGCGCCAGCCACGGCACTTGTCCTGATCGACGAGCACGATGCCGTCGTCCTCGCGCTTGTACACCGAGCCCGAAGGGCACGACGCCACGCACGCGGGGTTCAGGCAGTGCTCGCACAGGCGCGGCAGATACATCATGAACGTGTTCTCGAAGCTCGAGTACATCTCCTTCTGCACGTTCTCGAACAGCTTGTCGCGGCTGCGCGATTCGAACTCGCCGCCCAGGTCGTCCTCCCAGTTAGGACCCCAATGGATCTTGTCCATCTTCTTGCCGGTGATGGCCGACACGGGGCGCGCGGTGGGCGGCGTCTGCGAGAGCGGCGCCTTCTGCAAATGCTCGTAGTCGTACGTGAACGGCTCGTAGTAGTCGTCGATGCCGGGCAGGTTCGGATTGGCGAACAGGTTGGCCAGCACCTTGAGCTTCGGGCCCTGGCGCGGCTCGATCTTGCCGCCCGGGTTGCGCACCCAGCCGCCGTTCCACTTCTCCTGGTTCTCCCATTCCTTCGGATAGCCGATGCCGGGCTTCGTTTCGACGTTGTTGAACCACGCGTATTCGACGCCGTCGCGCGAAGTCCACACGTTCTTGCACGTGACGGAGCACGTATGGCAGCCGATGCACTTGTCGAGGTTCAGGACCATCGCCACCTGGGCGCGGATTTTCATGATGCTGCTCCTTCCTCAACGTGGGAAAGCGGGCCTTCGAGCCAGTCGACCTTTTTCATCTTGCGCACGATCACGTACTCGTCGCGATTGCTGCCGACCGTGCCGTAGTAGTTGAAGCCGTACGCAAGCTGCGCGTAGCCGCCGATCATGTGCGTGGGCTTGAGCACCGTGCGCGTGACCGAGTTGTGAATGCCGCCGCGCATGCCGCTCGTCTCCGCGCCCGGAACGTTGATGATTTTTTCCTGCGCGTGATACATGAGGCACATGCCGCGCGGCACGCGCTGGCTCACCACGACGCGCGCGGTAAGCGTGCCGTTCACGTTGAACACTTCGACCCAGTCGTTGTCGACGAGACCCGCTTCCTTCGCCTCGGCCTCGGATACCCACACGTGCGGGCCGCCGCGCGAAAGCGTGAGCATGCGCAGGTTGTCCGTATAAGTGGAGTGAATGCCCCACTTCTGGTGCGGCGTGATCCAGTTCAGCACGAGTTCGTGCTCGCCGTTGGGCTTCGCGCCGAGCATGGGCGAAGTCGTCTTGGTGTCGATGGCGGGCTTGTAGTTGCACAGGCCCTCGCCGAAGTCGAGCATCCAGCGGTGATCCTGATAGAACTGCTGACGGCCCGTGAGCGTGCGCCACGGAATCAGCTCGTGCACGTTCGTGTAGCCGGCGTTGTAGCTCACCTCTTCCGATTCGAGGCCCGACCACGTCGGCGCGGAGATGATCTTGCGCGGCTGCGCCTGCACGTCGCGAAAGCGGATCTTGTCGTGCTCGCGGCCTTCGGCCAGATGCGTGTGATCGCGGCCCGTGATCTTCGAGAGCGCGTCCCATGCCTTCACCGCCACATGGCCGTTGGTTTCGGGCGCGAAGGTGAGGATCATCTCCGCGGCGTCGATGGCCGTGTCCAGACGCGGGCGGCCTTGCGCCGCGCCGTGGCCCTGCTGAACGCCCGTCAACTGCGCGAACTCGCCCACCTCGTGCGCCGTGTTCCAGTTGATGCCCTTGCCGCCGTTACCGAGCTTTTCGAGCAGCGGCCCGACCGAGGTGAACTTGTTGTAGATCTCGCGATAGTCGCGCTCCACGAGCGTCATCGAAGGCGCGGTCTTGCCGGGAATGAGATCGCACTCGCCATGCCGCCAGTCCTTCGGCTCGAACGCCTGGCCCAGTTCGCCCGGCGTGTCGTGCATGAGCGGCGTACACACGAGGTCCGTGCGCTTGCCCAGATGTTCGCCGCCGATCTCCGAAAACTTCTTCGCGATGGCCTTGTAGATATCCCAGTCGGTCTTGCTCTCCCACAGCGGCTGCACCGCCTCCGAAAGCGGATGGATGAACGGATGCATGTCCGACGTGTTGAGATCGTCCTTCTCGTACCACGTGGCCGAGGGCAGCACGATGTCGCCATAGAGGCACGTCGTGCTCATGCGGAAGTCGAGCACCGTGAGCAGGTCCAGCTTGCCTTCGGCCGCTTCGCGCACGTTCACTTCGGAAGGCTTGATCGCGTCGGTTTCGTCGCCGAACAGCGCGTTCTGCGTGCCGAGCAGATACTTCAGGAAGTACTCGTGGCCCTTGCCCGAGCTGCCCATGATGTTCGAGCGCCATACGAACATGTTGCGCGGGAAGTTCGCGGGATTGTCGGGGTCGTCGCAGGCGAAGTTCAATGCGCCGGACTTCAGTCGATCGACGGTGTATTGCACCGGCGGCACGCCCGCGCGCTGCGCGGCATCCACCACGTCGAGCGGATTCGCGCCCAGTTGCGGCGCCGAAGGCAGCCAGCCCATGCGCTCGGACTTCGCGTTGAGGTCGAGCATCGAGAGATTCTTGTAGCGCGCGCGGTCGGCGCCGGGGCCGAGGATCTCGTCCACGCCGACCTTCTCGTGACGCCACTGGCTCGTGTGGTTGTAGAAGAACGAGGTGCCGTTCATCTGGCGCGGCGGGCGCGACCAGTCGAGCGCGAACGCGAGCGGCGCCCAGCCGAACTGCGGACGCAGCTTTTCCTGGCCCACGTAATGCGCCCAGCCGCCGCCGCTCTGGCCGATGCAACCGCACATCATCAGCAGATTGATGATGCCGCGGTAGATCATGTCGTTGTGATACCAGTGATTGAGCGCCGCGCCCACGATCACCATGCTCTTGCCGCGCGTGCGGTCGGCGTTGTCGGCGAACTCGCGCGCCACCTGGATCACGAGCTTGCGCGGCACCGTGGTGTGCTTTTCCTGCCAGGCGGGCGTGCAGGGCACGTCGTCGTCATAGGACGACGCGACGTTCGGGCCGCCAAGGCCCTGATCGACGCCGTAGTTGGCCATCTGCAAGTCGTAGACGGTGGCCACCAGCGCGCTCGTGCCGTCCGCCAGCGCCACGCGCTTCGCGGGCACGCGGCGCGCGAGCAATGCGCCGCCCTTGCTCTTTTCGCCGCCGAAGTACGGAAAGCCCACTTCGGCGACTTCGTCGTGCTGGCCGATGAGCGACAGCAGCGGGTCGATCTCGCGGCCGCTGCCGCCGTCCTTCATTTCGAGGTTCCAGCGGCCTACCTTCTTGCCGCCCTCGTGCTCGCCTTCGCCCCAGCGGAAGCCGATCGAGCCGTTCGGCGCGACGATGTCGCCCGTGGCCGAGTCAATGGCGAGCGTCTTCCATTGCGGGTTGTTCGCTTCGTCGAGATTCGCGGCGAGTTGCGAGGCGCGCAGGAACTGGTCCGGCACGAGCGCGCCGTCACGCCGGCTGAGCGTGACGAGCATCGGCATGTCGGTGTACTGCTTCACGTAGTCGCGGAAATACGCCGACTTCGCCGTTGCGTGGAATTCCTTGAGCACCACGTGGCCCATCGCGAGCGCGAGCGCCGCGTCGGTGCCCTGCTTCGGCGCGAGCCAGATGTCGCCGAACTTCACCATCTCGCCGAAGTCCGACGACACGGCCACCGTTTTCGTGCCCTTGTAGCGGACCTCGGTGTAGAAGTGGGCGTCGGGCGTGCGCGTTTGCGGCACGTTCGAGCCCCACACCATGAGATACGTGGAGTTGTACCAATCCGCCGATTCGGGCACGTCTGTCTGCTCGCCCCACACCTGCGGCGAGGAAGGCGGCAAGTCGCAATACCAGTCGTAGAACGAAAGGCACGCGCCGCCGATCAGGCTCAGATAACGCGCGCCCGCGGCGTACGACACCATCGACATGGCCGGAATGGGCGAGAAGCCCACCACGCGGTCGGGACCGTACTTGCCGATGGTGTAGGCGTTGGCCGCCGCGATCATCTCGGTGGCCGTGTCCCAGCCCGCACGCACGAAGCCGCCCTGGCCGCGCGCTCGCTTGTAGTGCGCGGCCTTCTTCGGGTCCTCGACGATCGACGCCCACGCCTGAACCGGCCCGAGCGTCTTGCGCGCCTCGCGCCACATCTCGATCAGGCGGCCGCGTATCATCGGATACTTCACGCGCTGCGCGGAATACACGTACCAGCTATACGATGCGCCGCGCGGACAGCCGCGCGGCTCGTGATTGGGCAGGTCGGCGCGCGTGCGCGGGTAATCGGTCTGCTGCGTTTCCCACGTGATCAGGCCGTTCTTCACGTAGACCTTCCACGAGCACGAGCCCGTGCAGTTCACGCCGTGAGTCGAGCGCACGATCTTGTCGTGCTGCCAGCGGCTGCGATAGCCGTCCTCCCACTTGCGGTCCTCGTTCACCACCGCGCCGTGGCCCTTCGAAAACGTCGACTTCACGCGCGACATGAACTTCAACCGGTCCAGAAAATAACTCATCAGGTTCTCCGGGGCTGCTGCTGGAATCGATCGATCGCGACGGCGGGCGTCCCCACGCGGGGCGCCTCGCGCTCGTATCGTTGCCGAGTATGGCGGGCAGGCGCTCGCCTGCCCATTCATCAAGGGGAGCATTTGCGCAGCGCTTCGGGATGAGTCCCAACGCGCCGCGCTACTCCCAAAGGACTAGTCCGCGCGGGCGCTAGCAAGGCATGGACGCGTTGCGGCGCGCGTAGAACAGCCAGGTCACCGCCGCGCACACCACGTAAAAGCCGATGAAGCACACGAGCGCGGCCACGGGCGAGCCGGTCATGTCGAGCGACGTGCCGAAACTCTTCGGAATGAAGAAGCCGCCGTATGCGCCCATGGCGCCCGCGAAGCCGAGCACCGCCGCCGATTCCTTGCCCGCTTCGGCGAGCGCGTTGTGCTGCGCCGCGTCGCCGCCGCCCTTCGCGGCGCGTTGATGCTGCGTCAGGAAGATCACGGGAATCATGCGGAAGGTCGAGCCGTTGCCGATGCCGGTGAGCGCGAACAGCACGACGAACATCGCGAGGAAGCCGGCGAAGCTGCCCTGTGCGCTGCCTAGCGCGCCGCCCGGCAGGAACGCGATCACGCCCGCCACCGCGACGATCATCGCCAGAAAGGTCCAGAGCGTGACGCGCGCGCCGCCCAGCTTGTCAGAAATCCAGCCGCCGACGGGGCGCGTGAGCGCGCCGGCGAGCGGCCCGAGGAACGCCCAGGCAGTCGGATTGATGGCGGGGAATTCCGCCTTCGTGAGCAGCGCGAGACCGGCCGAAAAACCGATGAACGAGCCGAACGTGCCGACATACAGAAAGCACATGATCCAGTTGTGCGCGCGACGGAAGATCACGGCCTGCTCGCTGAACGACGCCTTCGCGTCGGCGATGTCGTTCATGCCGAACCAGGCCGCCAACGAGGAGACGACGATGAGCGGAATCCACACGAAGCCCGCGTTCTGCAACCAGATGCCGTGCTCGACGCCGTTCTTCGCGTAGGTTTGCCCGTCGCCGAGCAAGCCCGCGAACACGGCCGTCGAGATGACGATGGGCGTGACGAACTGCACGAGCGAAACGCCCAGGTTGCCGATGCCCGCATTGAGGCCGGTGGCGAAACCTTTGCGCGCCTTCGGAAAGAAGAAGCTGATGTTCGCCATCGACGAGCTGAAGTTCGCGCCGCCAAGACCGCACAGCAGCGCGAGCACGAGCAGCGTCGAATACGAGGTGGACGGATCGCGCAGCGCGAAACCCATGCCGACGGCCGGGATCAGCAGGCTCGCCGTGGAGATCGCCGTGAAGCGGCGGCCGCCGAAAATCGGCACGAGAAACGAATAGAAGATGCGCAGCGTGGCGCCCGAGAGCGCGGGCAGCGCCGTGAGCCAGAACAGTTCGTTCTTCGTGAAGTGAAAGCCGCCTTTGTCGAGATTGACGACCGTGACGCTCCACAGCGACCACACCACGAACGCGAGCATCAGCGCCGGAATCGAAATCCACAGGTTGCGGGTGGCGATCTGCTCGCCGGAAGCCTGCCAGAACGCCTTGTTCTCGGGCTCCCATTGGGTCAGGAGATATTTGGACATGATTGTGCTCGTACAGTAGGCGCGCCGCGGGCGGCGCGAGTGAAATCATTCGGAGTCCGTGGTTTCCTTCAGCCCGGGCGCCCGGACCTCGAACTTGCGTTCAAGCTTCGCGCGGCCTGCGGCAACCGCTTCGGGGCGGAACGAGAAGTGCATGAACAGCAGGCTCACCACGGTCGCGCCGAACATCAGCATGAAACAGGTGGTGCGAACGCCGGTGAGGTCGACGAGCAGTCCGAACAGGATCGGCAGCACGAAGCCCGCGAGACCGCCCGCCAGCCCCACGACGCCCGACACGGCGCCGATGTTGTCGGTGTACTCGTCGCCGATGAACTTGAAGACCGAAGCCTTGCCCACCGCCATCGCAATGCCGACCACGAACATCAGCACCGTGTAGAACACCGGTCCCGTGCGGATATGCAGGCCGATCGGACCGTGCGCGCCGTGGATCGTGAAGTCGGTCGGCGGATAGCTGAGCAGGAAGAAGCACGCGAGCGCGATCCACATCACCGCCCACGTGGTGCGATAGGCGCCGTAGCGGTCGGAGAGCCACCCGCCGAGCGCGCGCAGCACGCCGCCGGGCAGCGAGAAGCAGGCGGCAAGAAACGCGGCCTGCTCGATGCCGAAGCCGTACTGGTTCACGTAGTACTGCGGCATCCACAAGGAAAGGCCGACATAGCCGCCGAACACCACCGAGTAGTACTGCGCATAGCGCAGCACGCGCGGATCGGCGAGCACGCGCATCTGGCTCGCCACGGTGGCCGTGCCGGACACGCGGTGCGCCGGGTTGCTCGCGGAGAACATCCAGAACAGCAGCGCGGTCGCGAGCATCGCGACGGCGTAGACCTTCGGCACGACGGTCCACGTGCCCGCGGCCACGATCAGCACCGGCGCCACGAACTTGTTGAGCGCCGCGCCCGAGTTGCCCGCGCCGAAGATGCCCATGGCAAAACCCTGGCGCGACTTCGGAAACCAGCGCGCGACATAAGGCGTGCCCACCGAAAACGATGCGCCGGCAAACCCCGTGAAGAGACCGAGCACGAGGAATTGCCAGAGTTGCGTCGCGTACGAAACGAGCCAGACCGGCACGATCGTCGCGAGCATGGTGAGGAAGAAAACGATGCGACCGCCCACGCGGTCGGTCCAGATGCCGAGCGGCACGCGGGCCAGCGAACCGGTGAGAACGGGCATCGCGGCGATCAGGCCGAATTCGGTGTCGGTGAGGTGAAGCTGCTTCTTCAGAGGAATGCCCAGGATCGCGAACATCATCCAGACGGCAAAGCAGATGGTGAATGCGAAGGTGCTCGACCCGAGCACGCGCCAGGCGCGGCGGTCGGCGACCGGCTCCGCCTGCGGCGATGGGGCGGCTTCCATAGCGTGTCCTTTTTCCGGTTTGACGTGACAAGCTTAGGAAGCACAGCGCGCGCGGGCTATTATCCGCAGGTAGGGTGCGGCAGTCCGCCGCTAGTTCGCAAGGAGTACTTCGACGCCACGCCCGCCGGCAATCGACAAGCCGATTGGACAAGCCGTTTGGACAACCCGATTGGACAAGCCGATTGGACAAGCCGATTGGACAAGTCGATCGCACGCTGCCTTTTATCGTGTCGATGTGTTGATCCTCCGCGACTTGCATTCGCGCGCAACGTTTGCGCGTTACCCGATGCCATTCATCCCTGAATCGCGTGCTTTTGCTTGCGGGCGCGAAAATCCTTATCACAATCTCTTCGTTGTGCCGGATCTCGCCGGGGGCTAGCCTTTACGTCTTTCCAAACGCGCCCGCCGCCACACGTCTGCCATGTTCTCTCCCACGCGCCGAAAACTGCTCCTCCACGCTTCCGTTCTCGGTGCGGCCGCCGCCACCGGCCTCGCTTTCGGTGCGCAACCCGCGACGCTGCGCATCGGCTACCAGAAGTCGTCGACGCTCATTACCGTCCTGAAGGCCCAGGGCAAGCTCGAGTCCGCACTGGCGCCGCTCGGCGTGACGGTGAGCTGGAGCGAGTTCGCGAGCGGCCTTCCGCTCACCGAGGCGCTCAATGCGGAAGCGGTGGACTTCAGCGCCGACGTGGCCGATACCGTGCCGATCTTCGCCCAGGCCGCGCATGCCCGCTTCGTGTACGTCGCGCAGGAAGCGCCCTCGCCGGGCGCGCAGGCCATCATCGTCAAGCGTGACGGGTCGTTGCGCTCGCTCGCCGATCTCCGCGACAAGGACATTGCCGTGACGAAGGCGGCCGGCAGCCATTACCTGCTGCTCGCGGCGCTCGCGCAGGCCAAAATCCCGGCAGACGCCGTGCGCATCCATTACCTCACGCCCGCCGACGGGCGCGCGGCCTTCGAGCACGGCAGCGTCGAAGCCTGGGTGACGTGGGACCCTTATGTGGCTTCGGTGGATCAGCAACCCGACGTGCGCATTCTCGCCGACGGAAAAGGGCTCGCGACTTACCAGCGCTACTACCTTGCGTCCGCGCGCTTCGCCGCAAGCCGCCCGGACGTGATCGCCGTGGTCTACGACCAGTTGCGCGCCGCCGGTCAATGGGTGCGCAGCGCGCCGCAGGACGCCGCGCGGCTGCTCGCGCCCATCTGGGGGCTCGACGCGCCGACCATCGAGCGCGCGAACGCGCGCCGCAGCTATCAGGTGCGCGAAGTGACGCCGGAAAATTTCGCCGAGCAGCAAAAGATCGCCGATACGTTTTTCAACGCGCATCTGCTGCCCGCCCCGGTGGAAACGTCGCGCGCCGAACGCTGGGATTTCGCGCGCAAGCGCGCGGTCGCGATCGGCGCATAAGTTTTTTCGGAGCCGACACGCTCTTGCCTGCGCGGCCCGAAGCCGCGCGGCAACTCCGTGCTCGTGCGCGCGCCGTTGCGCTTTTCCTGCGCTTCGAGAGCGTCGATAAAAGCGCGATCTATCCGGCAATCCTGCTTTCCGTAAATGGCGGCCCTCGCGCAAACATGCACGTAGGGAATGTTTATATCCAATCAATATTTAATATCCGCATGTCCGATGTTAGCCTGTCATCCTCCAGGGCGACAGCTCGCGAAGGACATTCCGGCGCGCGCGGCGTAGTCCGCCTTCCATCAGGGAACCGCGATGAGCATCGAATTCATTGGCATGATCCAGCAGCGCAAGGTCTCGGAAACGCATCTTCCCGAAGGCCCCGCCGTCGACGTCGACTATGTGCGCGACTTCGCCCAGGCGCACGAGCGCGCCGGCTTCGACCGCATTCTCGTGCCGCATAGTTCGATCAGCCCCGACGCCACGCTGACGATTGCCTACGCGGCCAGCGTGACCTCGCGGGTGAAGTTCATGCTCGCGCATCGCCCCGGCTTCGTCGCGCCCACGCTCGCCGCGCGTCAACTGGCCACGCTGGACCATTTTTCGGGTGGCCGCCTGGCCGTCCATTTCATCTCGGGCGGCAGCGACGTCGATCAACGCCGCGACGGCGACTTCCTCGGCCACGACGACCGCTATGCGCGCACCGACGAATACCTCCAGGTGCTCAAGCGCGTGTGGACCGAAAACGCGCCGTTCGATCACGAAGGCCGTTTCTATCGCTTCGAGCAGGCGTGGTCCGAAGTCAAGCCGCGCCAGCAGCCGCATGTGCCGATTTACTTCGGCGGCGCCTCGGCGGCCGCGCTTGCCGTCGCGGGCAAGCACGCGGACGTCTACGCGCTCTGGGGCGAGTCGAAGCAAGGCGTCGCCGATCTGATCGCGCGCGTGCGCGCCGAAGCCGCCAGGCACGGGCGCACGGTGCGCTTCTCCGTGTCGTTCCGCCCCATCCTCGCCGATACCGAACAAGCCGCCTGGGAACGCGCCGAGCACATCCTCGCGCAAACGCGGCGTCTGCGCGCCGAACAGGGGCTCGACAAAGGGGAGCCGCTGCAAAGCGAAGGCGCCCGGCGCTTGCTCGGCGCCGCCGGCGAAGGCGTGCGCGCCGACGACCGGCTCTGGACGGCGGTCGCGAGAGAGATCGGCGGGCGCTCGAACTCCACGGCGCTGGTGGGCACGCCCGAGCAGGTCGCGCAGACCTTCGCCGAGTATCACGCGCTGGGCGTGACGACCTTCCTGATTCGCGGCTTCGACCCGCTTGAAGATGCAATCGACTACGGGCGTGCGCTGATTCCGGCCACGCGCGAACTCACGTCGCGCGCTCGCGCGGCCGCTTGAAGCGGCGCACAGCGCCCGCCGCAAGGAGCCGACATGAGCGTCACCGCCATTGCCGCCCCCGCCTACGGCGCGACCGACGCGGACCCGAGGCAAACGCCCGACCGCAAATGCTGGTTCGACGACGAAGCGCCCGCGCGCACGGCCGGCGCCGAACGCCGCTGTCGCCGGAAACGACCGGCAGGCGCGTTCCGCCTGTTCGCGCGTCACGGTTTCGACCGGGGACTTGCCGGGCACGTCACCGCGCGCGACCCGGAATGGCCCGATCACTTCCGGGTCAACCCGCTCGGCCTGCACTTCGGGCGCGTCAAGGACTCCGGCCTGTTGCTCGTGAACCGGCACGGCGAGATCGCGGTCGGCGCGGGCCCGGCGAATCAGGCGGCGTTCGCGGTTCATGCCGCGGTTCATGCTGTGATCCACGAAGCGCGTCCGGAGGTCGTTGCCGCCGTGAATACGCATACGCATGCACATTCGCAGGCCGGACGCGCGGCGGGCGCCCGCCATGCGTTCGAAAGCCTCCACGCGGGTCTCGTCGAACGCGAACCGGAGTTGCTCGACTGATGGCGCTCCACAAGCTGCGCCGCTTCGTCGGCACGATCGCCGCGCTGCTCGACGAAGCGCCGCCCGAGCCCGCGCTCGTCGATCGCGGGCTGGCCGCGCTGCGCGAACTCGTGCGCGAGGACGACTGGCTGCCCGACGCGTATGCCGCGCCCTCGCCCGAGCGCTATCGGCAATACCTGCTTTACGCCGACGCGCGCGAGCGCTTTTCGGTGGTCAGCTTCGTGTGGGGGCCGGGGCAGCGAACGCCGATTCACAATCACACGGTGTGGGGCTTGATCGGCGTGCTGCGGGGCGCGGAATACTCGCAGCCCTACGCGCGCGACGCCAGCGGTGCCTTGCGCGAAAACGGCGCCGAACGGCTGATCGAACGCGCCCAGGTCGAAGCCGTGTCGCCGGCGATCGGCGACATCCATCGCGTGCGCAATGCCTACGACGACCGCGTTTCCGTCAGCATCCACGTTTATGGCGCGAACATCGGCGCGGTCCGGCGCTCGATCTGGCAGGCCGACGGCACGCCCCGGACCTTCGTCTCGGGCTATTCGAACGACGCACTCCCGAACCTCTGGGATCTCAGCAAGGACACTACCGTCTCATGAAGTCATTCCCGACGCGCTCGTACCCGTTCGTGCGCGAAGCGCTGCTCGCACGGCGCGAAATCGCACTGCTCGACGTGCGCGAAGAAGACCCGCACGCGCAAGCCCATCCACTCTTCGCGGCGAACTTTCCGCTCGCCAGAATCGAGCTGGACGCGTGGACCAGACTGCCGCGCCGCGACGTGCCCATCGTGCTGCTCGACGGCGGCGAAGGCTTTGCCGCGCGTGCCGCCGCAACGCTCGAAGCGTTGGGCTACACGAACGTCGCGCTGCTCGACGGCGGCCTGCAAGGCTGGATTGCGGCGGGCGGCGAAGTGTTCCGCGACGTCAACGTGCCGAGCAAGGCCTTCGGCGAATTCGTCGAAGCCGAGCGCCACACGCCGTCGCTTTCGGCGGAGGCCGTCGATGCGCTGCTGGCGAGCAAGGAACACGTTGTCGTGCTCGACGCGCGCCGTTTCGACGAATACCAGACGATGAACATTCCGGGCAGTATCAGCGTTCCCGGCGCGGAGCTGGTGTTGCGCGCCCGCGCCCTCGCCCCCGATCCCGCCACGCGCGTGATCGTGAATTGCGCGGGCCGCACGCGCAGCATCATCGGCGCGCAGTCGCTCGTCAATGCGCGGCTGCCCAACCCGGTGGCGGCGCTGCGCAACGGCACGATCGGCTGGACCCTCGCGGGCCAGACGCTCGAACACGGCAGCGCGCGGCAGTTCGACCCGCAGGCGGGACGCGATACGGCCACGCTCGAACCGTCGCGCGAGGCGGCGCGCGCGCTCGCCGAGCGCGCCGGCGTGGGCCGCGTCACGCTCGAAGAAGCGGCGCGCTGGGCGGGCGACGCCGCGCGCACGACCTATCGCTTCGACGTGCGCTCGCCGGCCGAATACGAACGCGGCCACGCGCCGGGTTTTCGCGGCGCACCGGGCGGCCAGCTCGTTCAGGAAACCGAAATGTTTGCGCCCGTGCGCGGCGCGCGCATCGTGCTGCTCGACGACGACGGCGTGCGCGCGAACATGACCGCGTCCTGGCTTGCGCAGATGAACGCCGACGTGTACGTCATCGACGATGCGCGCCCCGCCGATCTCGTCGAAACCGGCGCATGGCGCGCGCCGGCGCCCGCCGCGCCGCACGTCGCGTCGATCGCGCCCGAGGCGCTTGCCGCGCGTCTCGCGCAGGCGGACCACGGCACCGTCGTGCTCGATTTCACGTCGAGCGCCAATCACGTGAAGGCGCACATTCCCGGCGCGTGGTGGACGCTGCGCTCGCACCTGGCCGCCGGTTTCGACGATCTGCGCGGCGTGCCCGACGCGAAAAGCTATGTGGCCGTTTGCATGACGAACGCGCTTGCGCCGTTTGCGGCGCCCGAAGTCGCGGCGCTCACCGGCAAGCCCGTCGAAGTGCTCGAAGGCGGCACGTCGGCGTGGATACGCGCGGGACTGCCGGTCGAAAGCGGCGAAATCCGGCTTGCCTCGCCGCGCATCGACCGCTATCGGCGCCCCTATGAAGGCACCGACAACGCCCGCGAGGCAATGAACGCCTACCTCGAATGGGAATATGGCCTCGTCGCGCAACTCGGGCGCGACGGCACGCACGGCTTCTTCGTGATCTGACGCGCAGGCGCGCCGCTCAGGCCGCGCGCGCGAGTCTGGCCGACTTGAAGCTGCGCGCGATGCTTTGCGCCAGCACGCCCAGCGCCGATTCCATCCTGCCGATGCCGCGCGAGCGCACGAGCCAGACGGCGATCTCCGGCTTGAAATCGCTGATCTGCACGATGTCGAGCGAAGCGGCGTGCGCGCTGGCCGCGACCAGCGGCTGCGGCACGAGCCCGAGACCCACGCCGTCGGCGACCAGTCCTAGCTGAAGCCCGGTGCCCAGCGTTTCCAGATTCAGCTTGAGCGCGTGTCCCTGCGCGGCCAGCGCGTGCTGTAGTCCCGCACGAAAGCCGCAGCCGTCCGGGTTGAGCACCCAGCCGTACGACGCACATTCGGCCAGCGTGTGCGCACGGCGCTTGAGCCGCCCCTTCTGCGCCACGACGGCGAGCTTGAGCGAGCCGAGCGGCTCTCCCGCGAGCGCTTCCGGCAGGGCGCGATTCGCGGGCAACAGCACGGCCGCCGCGTCGAGTTCGCCGTCCTCCACCTTTTGCAGCAGCGGCGCGCCCCAGCCCGTGCTCACGCGCGCCTGCAATTCGGGGTGAGCATCGCGCAGCGCATGCAGCGCATCGAGCATCGCGATATCGGCAACGGTCTGCGCCACGCCCAGACGCAGGACGCCCGCGAGCGGCGCGCCGTCGTTCACGAGTTGCCGAAGGATGTCGATCTCGCGTTCGATCGCGCGGCACTGGTCATAGACCGCGCGGCCCATCGGCGTGGTGCGCATGGGCTTGGTGTTGCGATCGAGCAGCTCCACGCCCAACGCTTCCTCGAAGTTCTGGATGCGGCGCGTCACGGCCGGCTGGGTAAGTTCGAGCTGCTCGGCAGCGCGACTCAGCGACTCGCTGCGCACCACGGCGACGAACGCCTCGATCTCGTCTAGTTTCATGAAGGATTCGGGTGATATCGCGGCTTGGGCGAGCGGCAATCGAGCGCCCGCTTTCGCCGCGGTTGTGCGCCGTTACTCGCGGTTACGCGCGGCAATGCGCGGTAACGCGGGTAACGAACAGGACGACTAGCTTAACGCGCCGGGCGCCCCGGACTCAAGCGGGCAGACCATTTTAATCGTGCATATTTCGATAGAAGAATAATGCGTTTGTCTTATGAAGACACGGTGCTTATCGTGTGCCTTCCGACACTCGCGAATTCCGAGGAACCGTTCATGCGCCGTATCGTCCTCCACCTTGCTCTCGCCTGCACGGCCGTGCTGCCGCTCGTGCCGCTTGTGCCGCTCGCCGCCGCGGCGGCTACGCTGAAAGTGGGCGACCAGCAGCTACAGACGCGCGGCGTGCTCGAGGCCTCCGGGCAGTTGAAGGACGTGCCGTACGAGATCGAGTGGTTCAACTTTCCCGCCGCGCAGCCGCTCGGCGAGGCGCTCAACGCCGGCGCCATCGACGTGGGCGGGCTCGGCGACGCGCCGCTCATCTTCGCCTACGCGGCGGGCGCGAAGATTCGCGCCGTATCCGCGACGCGCTCGACGCCCGAGGACCTGGCCATCGTCGTGCCGGCCAATTCGCCGATACACAGCGCGGCGGACCTCAAGGGCAAACGTATCGCCACGACGCGCGGCTCGATCGGCCACTATCTCGCCGTGGCCACGCTCGAACGCGCGCACCTCAAGCTCACCGACGTTACGTGGTCCTTCATGCAGCCCGCCGACGCGCGCGCCGCGCTCGCCTCGGGCAGCGTGGACGCCTGGTCGACGTGGGACCCGTACGTGGCGCTCACCGAAGCGCGCGACCACACGCGCAGCGTCGCGAACGGCATCGGCCTTTCGTCGGGCCTGAGCTTCGAAGCCGCCACCGACGCCGCGATCCGCGACAAGGGCGCCGAACTCGCCGATTTCCTGCGCCGCGTGGCGGCCGCTCAGCGCTGGGCGCTTTCGCACCCGGACGAGGTCGCGGCCATCCAGTCGCGCGTCACCGGCCTGCCCGCCGACGTGCTCAAGACCGTGTATCAGCGCGCGCAACTGCATCCCGTCGCGATCGACGGCAACGTGATTGCCGAGCAGCAGCGCACCGCCGACCTGTACGTGCGCGCGGAAGTGATCAAGACGCGCCTCGATGTCGCGCCGAGCTTCGCCAAACCGCTATCCGCCGCCGCGCCGTAGCGGGCGCATGCGCGCAGGAACCGCGATGGCGCGCCGCACGGAACCGGCCGCCCTGTTCCGTTTCCCTTCCGGCCAACCAGGATACTTTCCATGAGCGTCGAATTCATCGGCTACGTCAGTCACCAGGAATCGAGCGAAACCCATCTGCCCGAAGGACCGGCGGTGAATCCGCCGTGGATCGCCTCGGTCGCGCAAGCGCACGAATACGGCGGCTTCGACCGTGTGCTGATCGCGCATTCGAGCGCCTCGCCGGACGGCTTCCAGATCGCCTCCTTCGTCGCGCAGCAGACGCGCCGGCTCGGCATCCTGCTCGCGCACCGTCCGGGCTTCGTCGCCCCGACGCTCGCCGCGCGTCAGCTCGCCACGCTCGATCATTTCAGCGCGGGCCGCGCCGCCGTGCATATCATTTCGGGCGGCGACGACACCGAGCAGCAACGCGACGGCGACTGGCTCCCGCACGACGAACGCTACCGGCGCACCGACGAATATCTCGACGTGGTCAAGCGCGCCTGGACGAGCCACGCGCCGTTCGATCACGAAGGCCCGCACTATCGCGTGAAGGGCCATCGTTCGCAGGTTCGCCCGCTGCAAACGCCGCATCTGCCGGTGTACTTCGGCGGCTCGTCCGACGCGGCGATCGCCGTGGCGGGCAAGCACGCCGACGTATTCGCGCTGTGGGGCGAATCGCTCGGCGCGGTGCGCGAAACCATCGCGCGCGTGCGCGCCGCGGCCGCGCTCCACGGCCGCGCGGACCGGATTCGCTTCAGCCTTTCGCTACGCCCCATTCTGGCCGCGACCGAAGACGCCGCCTGGGCGCGCGCCGAATCGATCCTCGCCCAGGCGAGAGACGTGGTCGCGCGCTCGCCGAATTTCACGCGACGGCCGAAAGACCCGCAGAACGTGGGCGCCAGGCGGCTGCTCGCCGAAGCCGCCAAAGGCGAGGTGGTCGATACGCGGCTCTGGACCGGCATCACCGCGCTCACGCGCGCGGCCGGCAACTCGACGGCGCTGGTCGGCACGCCCCGGCAAGTCGCCGATGCGCTGCTCGAATATCGCAAGCTGGGGGTGTCGACGTTCCTGATTCGCGGCTTCGACCCGCTCGAGGATGCGCTCGGCTACGGTCGCGATCTGCTGCCGCTCGTGCGGGCGGCCGTGGCCGCGGACGAAGCCGCCGCGCACGCCGCGGCGGCCTGAATGCGCCGCTCCTGCCTGCCAGTCGCGCGGTACCCGAACGCGCCAAAGCGGGAAAGCAAAGCACAAAAAACTGTTTGTCCCGGCCGCGCCGGCCACCTTTAATGACGGGTTCGCGGCCGGTTGAATCGCTCGTGCCGAACGACGCCGCAACTCGCGGGATCGGGCGCTCATTGAAAACGGAAATGGACATGGCTGACCTCCTCACCTCTTCGCGCAACGCCTACCTCGCCTCGAAACGCAAGCGTTCGCGCCGGTCGGACGATGCCGTGTACACGTGGCTGTCATGGGCCATTCCCGCACTGCTCGTCGTTACATGGGAAGCGGCCGCGCGAGTCGGCTGGATCGGGCCTCAAGTGCTTCCGGCTCCGAGCGCCGTGGTCGCCACCGCCTGGAACCTTGCCGCGAACGGCGATCTGTTCGTGCATCTGGGCGTATCGCTGCTGCGCGCCGTCGCGGGCTTCGCCGTGGGCGGCAGCATCGGGCTTGCGCTGGGCGTGCTGTGCGGCTTTTCGAGGCTGGCGCAGGCGCTGCTCGACCGCTCGATCCAGATGGTGCGCGCGATCCCGTTCCTCGCGATGCTGCCGCTCGTGATCGTCTGGTTCGGCGTGGGCGAAGTCGCGAAGATTTTTCTCGTCGCGCTCGCCGTCATGTTTCCCATCTACATCAACACGATGCTCGGCATCCGCCAGATCGACCCCAAATTGATGGAACTCGCGAAGGTCATCGGGCTGAACCGCGCCGCCACGATCAGACGCATCGTCCTGCCCGGCGCCATGCCTTCGATTCTCACGGGCGCGCGCTATGCGCTCGCTCACGCGTGGCTCGCGCTCGTGATCGCCGAAACGCTTGCCACGACCAGGGGCATCGGCTTTCTCGCCATGGATGCGCGGGAATTCCTGCAAACCAATGTCATTCTGCTGACCATGATTATTTACGCGATCATCGGCGTGGTGGCGGACGCGCTCGTGCGGCTGCTCGAAACGCGCTTTCTCTCGTGGCACGCGAACTACGCGAAAGAGACCGGCCAATGAGCACCGCAACCGTTTCTTCCATCACGAACGGAGCCGCGCTCGCCGTATCCGTGCGCGGGCTGCAACGCCGTTACGGCGAGCGCATCGTCATCGACGCGCTGAATCTCGACATCCGTCAGGGCGAATTCGTCGCGCTGCTCGGCGAAAGCGGTTGCGGCAAGACCACCTTGCTGCGCGCGCTGGCCGGGCTCGACAAGCCGGACGCGGGCCGCATACAGGCGCCCGAGCGCCCCTCGGTGGTGTTCCAGGAGCATCGCCTGTTGCCGTGGGCGACGTTGTGGCAAAACGTGGCGCTCGGCAACGAAGCCACGGTGGGCCGCGCGGGCGCGGCGCGATCGCTCGGCGAAGTCGGTCTTGCCGGACGCGAGGACGACTGGCCGCGCAATCTGTCCGGCGGCCAGGCGCAGCGCGTGGCGCTCGCGCGCGCGCTGGCGCGCGATCCGGCGCTGCTGCTGCTCGACGAGCCGTTCGCCGCGCTCGACGCGCTCACGCGCATCAAGATGCACGGGCTCGTGAAGCAACTGGTGGCCCGCCATCGGCCCGGCGTGCTCATCGTGACTCACGACGTGGACGAAGCGCTCACGCTCGCCGACCGCATTCTCGTCATGCGCGCCGGACGCATCGCGGTCTCCTTCGAACCCGGCGCCACGGCCACGGCGGACCTGCGCCGCACGTTGCTGGAGGAGCTGGGCGTTCGGGTGCCGTAACATCATTTTTAATCACGTATTTCGGGGTCCTTAACGAATGAACGACGCATTTCCGAGCCGCCGCCGGCTCCTGCTCGCGGCGGGCGGCCTGCTGGCCGGCGCCGCCGCCGGCATCCGTCCCGCGCGAGCCGCCGAGCCGCGCAAGCTCACCCGCAACACCGACACCGTGCGCATCGGCTGGGGCTACGGCAGCTTGCCGGACATCGCCAAACAGCGCGGCGTATTCGAAAAAACGCTCGCCGGGAAAGGCATCAAGGTCGAATGGGTCGGCCCGTTCCCCAACCACGCGCCGTCCATTCAGGCGGTGGTGGGCGGCAGCGCCGATTTCGGCTTCTGGGGGTCGACCACGCCCGCGCTCGCGGCCATGCTCGCGGGCTCGCCCATCGTGTTCACGGCGTTCGACGTGTATTCGCCGCGCTCGACGGCCATCATCGTGAAGAAGTCGAGCGGCATCAATTCGGTGGCCGATCTCGCCGGCCGCAAGGTGGCCGTGAACCGCTCGGGTCTCGGCGAGTTCCTGCTGATCGCGGCGCTGGAAAAGCATCACGTCGATCGCGGCAAGGTCGAATTCGTCTATCTCAATCCGCCCGATGCCGCGCCCGCCTTCGCGCAAGGCAGGGTCGACGCATGGTCGATGTGGTCGCCCGCCGTCGATATCGCGCGCTTTTCCAACGACGCCAAGGACATCTTCAACGAAGGCCGCGACCTCGATTTCCTGATTGATTACAGCTCGCTCGTGACGCGCAGAAAGTTCGCCGAGGAAAATTCGGAGCTGATTCGCGCGGTGCTCGACGCCTATTACGTCGAAGGCGCATGGCAGTCGACGCATTCCGCCGAGTCCGAGCTGCTGGCGCAAAAAGAGGCGAAATATCCCGATCAGGTGCGCGATTATCTGGCCGGCCTCAAGCGCGTCAACCAGTTTCACGAACCCGACGATGCGGCGTTCATGGCTCAATTCCAGCGCGCGGCCGACTGGCTCGCCGAACGCAAGATCATCGGTTCGCGCATCAAGGTCGCGGACTACAGCGTCAAGATCTAACGATCGTCCCGGCGCGCGAACCGAAGGCGGCAATCGCGCCGGGCGCGGCCCGAGCGGAAATCATCATGTCCGAATCCAGCATCCCTGGCCACGGCCAGCCTTCCCTGATCTCGCCGGTGTCGGCGGCATCGGGATTCGCCGGCATCCTCGCGGAAATCGCCGCCACGGCGGCGCAGCGGGAGCGGCAGCGCGAACTGCCGTACCGCGAAATCGAACGGCTCAAGGCGCTGCGGTTCGGCGCGCTGCGTCTTGCGGGCAGCGCGGGCGGCCACGGCCTGCCGCTGAGCGGACTGTTCGCGGTTTCCCGCGATCTCGCGGCGGCGGACTCCAATATCGCGCACGCGTTTCGCAATCATCTGTGGCAGGTGGAAGCGGCGCTCAGGTTGCCCGACCACCCCTTTCACGCGCACGTTTTGGCTCTTGCCGGCAGCGGCAAGACGGTGGGGCCGAGCTTCGCCGAAAGCGACGCCGTGGCGGCCGGCGCGCGCCCGAGCCGCGTTCTTGGCCGGCTCGCGTGGGACGACCGCCGGGAGGCTTATGTCGGCTCCGGCGACAAGGTGTACGCAACCGGCAATCTCTACAACGACGCCTTCGTGGGAATCGCCGTCGAAAGCCGCGAAAACCGCACCGTGCAGTACGTGCTCGAACGCGGCGAAGGCGTGAGCGACGAGGACGACTGGGACGCCTTCGGCCAGCGCCTGACCGGTTCCGGCACGGCGCGATTTCGCGACGTGGTGGTGAAAGCCTCGAACGTCTACCCGGCCGATCCGCCCAGCGCGCCCGAAGCGGCGCCGTGGGGCTTTACCTTTCACCAGGTGTATCTGACGAATGCGATCGCGGGCATCGCACGGCGCGTCGCGCTGGACGCGGTGGACGTGCTGCGCGCGAGACGGCGCAACTTCTACCACGGCGAAGCCGCGCAACCGTCCGGCGAGCCCGTGCTGCAAGCCCTGCTGGGCCGCATTCGCGCCTATGCCGCCGGCGTGGAAGCCGTTGCCGATCGCGCCGTGAACGCGTTGCAAACCGCGTGGGACAACCACGGCACGCACGCCGAATACGAGACCACGCTCGCCGCGACGCTCGCCGCCTCGGAAGCGAAAGTCGTGATCGACGATCTTGCGCCGCAGATCGCGAGCTGGCTCATTGATCTCGGCTCGGGTTCGGTGGTGGCGAGCGCGGGCGCGCTGGACAGGCACTGGCGCAACATCAAGGTCATCGCCTCGCATAATCCGCGTGTCTACAAGGAGCGTCTGCTCGGGCAAAACCTGCTGGGCGGCCAGTTGCCGCCGAACGGCGCATTCTTTTGAACCGCGCCCGGCGGCGCTCGGCTGTTCGGGTGTCAAGCTGCGAGTTCGCGCCGCACGCGCGGCACCACTTCGCCGGCGAAGCGCCACATGTCCGCTTTGAATCCTATATCTGCCCATGGGGATGGATCGAAAAAGCATTGGCCGAAAGCACGAAGCCCGAGTGCAGGATGTTGACGTTCAGAGGCAGGCGGCGCAACGGAATGGCTCATCGCGCGGTGTACTCGTGGGCGCGGCGCGCGCGAGGCGCACGGATGGCGCGCAAACAAACACAGGCAGCGCGCTTCGCACGGCGAACCATGGAATCCGCATTACGTCATGCGCGCGCGGATAAAATTGCGTTTTCCTCTCTCGCGGGGCAGCGCGTCATGAAAATCGAGCCATTCGAAATTGCCGTTTCCGACGATGCGATCGACGACCTGCAATGGCGCCTGCGCCATACGCGCTGGGCGTCGTTCACGCCGCACGAACCCTGGCGCCAGGGCATGGACGAAACATGGCTGCGCGCGTGCGTGAGCGACTGGGCCGATCGCTTCGACTGGCGCGCCGCGCAACGGGCGCTGAATCGGCTTCCGCAATTCGTCGCCGAGGCGAACGGCCAGCGCGTGCATTTCGTGTACCGGCGCGGCGTCGGGCCCAGGCCGTATCCGCTCGTGATCACGCATGGCTGGCCCGGCTCGTTCCTCGAGTTTCGCGCGCTCGCCGAACGGCTGGCCGATCCCGCGTCGTTCGGCGGCGACCCGAACGATGCATTCGACGTCGTGATCCCCTCGCTGCCCGGCTTCGCGTTTTCACCCGCGCCCGCCGCGCCCGGCGTATCGGCATGGCAAGTGGCCGATCTCTGGGCGGCGCTGATGCGCGGCCTGGGCTACGAGCGCTTCGGCGCGCAAGGCGGCGATCTGGGCGCGGCCGTGTCCGTCGCGCTCGCGGCGCGGCACGCGAAACACGTGGACGGCATCCACCTCAATTTTCTGCCGAGTTCCTACGAACCCGCCGTGGGGCCGAACGACGCGCCCATCAACGCCGAAGAACAGGCGTTCCTGCACGCGAAAGCCGAATGGGCCGCGCTAGAAGGCGCGTATGCGCATATGCACACGACGAAGCCGCAAACGCTGGCCGCGGCGCTCAACGATTCGCCCGCCGGACTCGCCGCATGGATCGCCGAAAAATTCCGCGCGTGGAGCGACTGCGGCGGCGATCTGGAACGGCGCTTCACGAAAGACGAACTGCTCACGAATCTTTCGCTCTACTGGTTCACGCAGTGCATCGGCACGTCGGTGCAGATGTACTGGGAAAACCGCTTGCAGCCGCTGCGTTTCGGCGTGGGCGAGCGCGTCGCGCCGCCGGTCGGCTTCGCGCATTTTCCGCGTGAGATCAGCCACCCTCCGCGTTCGTGGATCGAGCGCGTGTTCACGGTCGAGCAATGGACCGACATGCCGCGCGGCGGCCATTTCGCGGCGCTGGAGGAGCCCGCGCTGCTCGCGGCCGATATCCAGCGCTTTTTCCGGCGCTGGCGCTGACGCCGCTTATGCGAAACCGGTGATTAGCATCTGACGATATCCTGGTTGCATCGACGCCGGAACGGATTAGGGTGGGAGACCGCGCCTCGGCCCCGCGAACACGCTGTTTCACGTCGGCAAAGTTCATCGCCTCTTCTTCGGTGAGGCAGCGCCTGCATGTGTTCGTCGATGAGCCGGGGTGGCGATTGTTGGGATAATGCGCCGACCGAAAGTCTATGGGGTTCGCTGAAGGTCGCTCGCCTGCCCAGTCGGCACTTCGCGGCGCGGCATGCCGCGATGGATGAAATCGTCGGCCGGCATGGCTTTTACAATGCGTGCCGGTTGCATTCGACATTGAACTACGTCAGCCCCATGACGTTCGAGAAGAATTGGGTCGCCGCTCAACGAGGGCAAGCGGCCTGATGGTTTCGGCTATGGGGTTCGTGAAACAGGGGCAGGGTCAACCTATTGGCCCTATGGGAGGGGACAGGTCATACGGACGAAAGAAAATAAACCAGCGTCGCTTTTGATTCCGAGTTTCTGCTTGGCATTAGCCTTGTGCGAACTTACTGTCTTTCGGCTCCGGAAAATTTTGCGGGCGATTTCGTCGGTCGTGAAGCCGGATGCGAGAAGACGCAAAACCTCGACCTCCTTCGCGCTGAGCGCCCGCGAGCCGGCTTGCCCTATTGCTATTGCAGGAAGTCCGGAAAAAAGCGTCTTTCCGGCAAAGACTGCATGAATTGCGAAAGCCAGTCGTTCCATGTCGCACGTCTTGCTGATCGCTGAGCGAACCCCTAAACGCGCAAGTGCAGCGAGTAGCGAAGCATCGTCGACCGCCGTATACACGATGATCTTAAGGTTGGGATAGCGTCGCCTGAGGAAAGCAAAATACACCAGGCCATCACCGTATTTTCCAGCAGGCATGGTGTATTCCGACACCAGTATGTCGCAGGCCGAACGATCCAGCGCTTCTACGACTTCTCCCGAATGACGGGCCGTCGCGACAACCTCGACCGTATTCACGCCGCTCAAAAAACGCCGTGCGCCGGCAATAGTCAACGGCTGGCCATCGGCCAGGACGACGCGAACATTCGTTTTGGAGTCCATAGCATCCTAGTCAAATAAAATCTGGAAAACAAGCAGTGCGGCCAATGAAGCCATGACTGCTAGCGCAGCCACACCGATCAGGATCAGTAATCCGGCCTGATTCTCCAGAACCTCGGCCAGCACGCTTTCCTCTTCGGTCGTCGCTTCGGTGAAAGCGGTTTTTTCAGGTTTGATTGACGAGGGGATGCGAATCCTGCCGCGCATACGCGCAACGTCGACTAATGCGGAAGGGCTCATGATTTCGTTTCACGGAACTTTGGGAGACGCAAATCAGGATAGGGACCGGGCCCTTCTGACAACCCCGGACAAGTCCTGTTCAGAGTGCGGCGCCCCGACGCACTGCTCTTGGGTTAGAAGGAACAGGCCGGTGAACCATGTCGACGGTCATCGGCATTCCCGTCAGGGACACACCGATGACCATCAACGACAACGTACAACTCGAGGTTGCAATTCGCGAAGGCTATTTCGCGGAAATCTCCACACGCCGGTTCGGCGCAAGACACGCGATCACCGCCGCCGTCGCCTTCTTGCCCGCGCACGACTTCACAGGATTA
>NZ_CAJMZE010000038.1:0-49886 GCF_905220235.1 Paraburkholderia sp. J41
GCCGTCGACATCGACGGCTTTTTCCTTGTTTTTGCCTTGTTGCAACGCCGCCTAGCGCTGCGTGAGCATCATGTACATCTGCACGACCACGTCGGGCGAGAACGTGAACGGCACCCAGCCGTGACCCGTGTGGCGCAGCACCAGCAGGCGGTCGCCGTTGGACTGCTTCTGCACCGCCATCACCGGGTTTTTCGTCGATGCAAAACGCCAGCCGGGCGGAATGCCGGGCGGCGGCTCGGGCTGCATCGAAGCGCGCGCGTTCGCGAGTTCCTCGACCATCTGGCCGACTTGCAATGCGTTGAGCGTGACCGTCTGGCCGCCGATCGTCAGCGTGATTTCGTTCTGCGAAGGGCGCGCCAAGCGCAATTCGGGCTGCGCGTCGGCGTCTTGCATGGCGGGCGATTCGGTCGCTTCCGGGGTTTGCGTCGCTGTGTGGGCTGCGGTCGATTCCGCGGTCGCGCTTTCGGCCGTATTTCCGGCCGCGTTTTCGATCCCGCCGTCGTTCGCCGTGCCGCTTGCCGCGCCGTCGTTCGCTTCGACGTTCGCTTCGACGTTCGCTTCGGTGACAGGCGCTTCGACGGCGTTGGCGCCATCGACCGCGCCGGCGGCGTGCGCGGCGTTTCCGGCCGATGCGGGCGGGTTTCCGGCGGCGCGTTCGTCGGCGCGCGGGCTGTGCGCGGCGGCCTGAAGGAGCTGATCGACGCCCGCTTCGAGCACGCCGATCTGTTCTTGAAGATTCATGCGTGGCTTCTCAAATAAGACCGGCGATTTTACCCGCAGCGCGCGCCCGATGCCGTCGTGCCGTTGCAGGCATGTTGAAACAAAAGTTGTAACAAATTGCGCGGGGTTGACGTGCGATCAATAAAAGAGACTTAAATGCGCCCGATTCCGGCGTTGGCGGATTCGTGCGGTCAATTCAGATAACCGGCCTCGCGGAACCATGCGAGCGCATCCTTCAGCCCGTCGCGGTACGGCCGCGCGCGATAACCCAGCTCGCGCTCCGCTTTGGCCGAAGTGAAATACATCTTGTTTTTCGACATCCTGAGCGCGTCCACGGTCACGAACGGCTCGCGCTTCGTGAACCGCGCCACGGCTTCCGCGCCCATGGCGAGCGGATAGAGCGGCCAGCGCGGCAGCGCGATCGTCGGCGGCTTGCGGCCGACCATGCCCGCGATATCGGCGAGCATCTGCTGAAGCGGCAGGTTTTCGCCGCCCAGAATGTAGCGCTCGCCCACGCGCCCGCGCTCGAGCGCGAGAAAGTGGCCGTTCGCCACGTCGTCCACGTGTACGAGATTCAGCCCCGTATCGACGAAAGCGGGAATCTTGCCCGTCGCCGCTTCCACGATGATGCGGCCCGTGGGCGTGGGCTTCACGTCGCGCGGCCCGATGGGCGTGGACGGATTGACGATCACGGCGGGCAGGCCGTCGCGCTCGATCATGCGCTCCACGGCGCGCTCGGAAAGCACCTTGCTGCGCTTGTACACGCCGATCGCCTGGTCGGCCGTGAGCGGCGAGGTTTCGTCGGTGGAGTTGCCCGAGTTCGTCACCTTGAGCGTGGCCACGCTGCTCGTGTAGACGATGCGCTCCACGCCCGCGTCGAGCGCGGCGCGCATGGTGGCTTGCGCGCCTTCCAGATTGGCGCGCTCGATTTCGTGCGGATCGGGCGCCCAGAGGCGATAGTCGGCGGCCACGTGAAAGAGATAGCGCACGCCGGCAAGCGCTTTGCGCATGGAGGCGGCGTTGCGCATGTCGCCGGTCACGATTTCCGCGTCGAGCGATTCGAGATTCTTGCGCGGGCTCGTGGCGCGCACCAGCAGGCGCACGGCATGGCCTTTTTCCAGCGCGATGCGGGCGACGGCCGAGCCGACAAAGCCGGACGCTCCGGTAATCAGCACGAGGTCCTTGTTGGCGCGGGAAGTATCGGTCATTGCAGATTCGCTTTCGGGTGATGGAACGGCGTGGCACCGGATTGTACGCGGCGCGCGCGAGGCGTTGGCCGACGCGCGCAAGGGATGACGACTACAATGCGGTCCGTATCGGCAGAGGAAGCGGAGTAAGGAACGATGAGCGAACCGGATCTTGATGCGCGCGTGGAAACGTATTACGTGCGCGTGCGCGGAACGGTGCAGGGCGTGGGGTTTCGGCACGCAACGGTGCGTCAGGCGCACGCGCTGCGCATTCGCGGCTACGTGGCGAACATGGAGGACGGCTCCGTGGAAGCCGTGATTCAGGGCACGGCCAATCAGGTCGATCGCATGCTCTCGTGGCTGCGGCATGGGCCGCCCGCCGCGCGCGTGAGTTCGGTGGAAAGCGAGGAGCGTTACACGGAAAAACGCTACGAGCGCTTCGAGCAGCACTGAAGCCGCGCGAGCGGCGTCGGCATCATCGAAAAAGCGGTGCGCCATGCGAGTGGCGCACCGCTTTTCGTTGGCGAACCGCGGCGAACGCGCTCAACGCACCGCGAGCAGGCTTTCCGCGAAACCCCATTCTTTCTCGATCCACTGATGCTCGCAGACGAAGCCCGCGTCGGCGGCGATGGCGGGAATTTCGTCGGCGTGATACTTGTGGCTGCTTTCGGTCCAGATCGTTTCGCCCGCGCGCAGGTCGACGTCCAGATGCGCCGCGCCCACGTGCGCGTGTACGTCGCGTTTGGCGCGCAAATGCATTTCGATGCTGCGCACGTCCGGGTTGAAACGCGCGACGTGCTCGAAGTCGTGCAGGTCGAAGTCGGCGTCGAGTTCGCGATTGATGCGCGAAAGCAGGTTCAGGTTGAACGCGGCCGTGGCGCCGATCGCGTCGTCGTAAGCGGCCACCAGCGTCTCCACGGGCTTCACGAGGTCCGTGCCGAGCAGCAGCGTGTCGCCGGGGCGCAGCATCGCGCGAATGTCGCGCAAAAAGCGCGTGGCCGCGAGCCGCACGAAATTGCCGATCGTGCTGCCGAGAAACAGCACGCACAACTGCTCGCCGGGCTTGCGCTGGCGGCTCACTTCGGCGAGACCCGCGAGGTAATCGCGTTCGTAACCGACGATGGAAATGCGCTCGATGTCGGCGAGTTCGCGGCGGCACAGTTGCAACGCGGCGCGCGAGATTTCGATGGGGTAATACGAGGTCGGGCGCTTGCGGCACAGCGCTTCGAGAATGCGGCGCGTCTTGCGGCCGCTGCCGCTGCCGAGTTCGGCCACTTTCACGTCGGGCGGCAGCGTATCGACGATTTCGGTCGCGTAGCGCGTGAGCAGCTTTTCCTCGCTGCGCGTGACGCCGTATTCGGGCAGCACGGTAATGACTTCGAAGAGGGCCGATCCCACTTCGTCATACAAATATTTCGAAGGCAGCTCCTTTTGCGGCGCGCGCGCGAGGCCCGCGCGGACGTCGGCGGCGAATTCGGCGGTGCTGGAACGGGCGGGGTCGGCAACGGCGGGGCGGGACGCAGGAAGTGTCATGCGGGCTCCAGGATGCGTTGGACGTAAGGAAGGCGTCGAGAATCGCGCTGGCCGCCGAAGTGCGATGGAGAGGCGGCGCGCGAGCGAATGGCGAATGCGCTGTTCTGCCGGCAACGGCCGGCGGCGGCGCTGGGCGCAGCGAGACTTACGTTCTAGTCCATCGTTTCCTGGTCTGCCGGACTAATTCGCGGTGTGCGCTGCGACGGCGAAAGCGCGCATCGCGCATGCCCGCACCCGCATTAGCCGTCGCGCGCCCGCCGTGCGGCGCTTCGCAGCCGCCGCGCCGCGCGCAAACGCGCATAGAATGCGGTCTCGCCGCGAACAGGACATTCGCGCGTCTTATTCAATAAACGATTCAAATGACAACGCTTTTACCCGTGCGCGCAATGCGCCGCGTTTTTTCCGCCGTTGCCGCTTTTTCCCCGCGACGCGCCCGCCGATGAACGCCTACGAGCCCGGCCGCGGCATCGCGCTTTCCGTGGGCGCTTCCGCGTTGTTCGCGCTGATGTCGGCGTACACGTTGCTGCTCGCGCCGCTCGGCGGCCTCGACATCTTTGCCTGGCGCGTGATCTGGACCGTGCCCGGCGCGTTCGCGCTGCTGCTGTTGCGCAAGCGCGGCCCGCAACTGCGCGCGCTGCTGGCGCGCATGGCCACGCAGCCGCGCACGCTGCTCGCGCTCGCGGCGTGCGCCGCGCTGCTCGGCTCGCAATTGTGGGTGTTTCTATGGGCGCCGCTGCACGGGCGCCTGCTCGAAGTGTCGCTCGGCTACTTCCTGCTGCCGCTCATCATGGTGCTGGTGGGGCGTTTTCACTACCACGAACGGCTCGAACCGCTGCAATGGACGGCCGTCGCGTGCGCGGCCGTGGGATGCGCGCACGAACTGTGGGCCACCCATGCGTTCTCGTGGCCGACGCTGCTCGTCGCGTTCGGTTATCCGCCGTATTTCGTGCTGCGCCGCAAGATTCACGCCGATTCGCTCGTCACGTTCGCCGTGGAAATGCTGCTGCTCACGCCGGTAGCGGCCATTGAAGTGCGCGCGGGCGGCTCGCTCGCGCTGCTCGGGGCGCACGGCTTTCTCGCGTTCGTGCTGCTGCCGGGGCTGGGCCTGCTGAGCACGGTTGCGCTCGCGTCGTATCTGAAGGCGAGCCGCCTGCTGCCGATGGCGCTGTTCGGCATTCTCGGCTACGTGGAGCCGGTGCTGCTCGTGATCGTTTCGGTGACGATGCTCGGCGAGCATCTGGGCGTGCGCCAGTTGGCGACGTACGTGCCGATCTGGCTGGCCGTGGCGCTGACGGCGCTGCACGGCGCGCGGCTCGTGCGGTTTTCGCGATAACGCCGGCTGCCGTGGCGGCGGGCGCATTCGCCTCGGCGCGCGCCGCCGCGCTCAAGGCCGCGCCGCGTGAGCGCGCGGCGGATTGATGCGCGTGGGGCCGGCCTCTGCCTCGATGGCCGCGCGCAACGCGGGGCGCCAGCCCACGCTGAACAGCGCCTCGGCGAGCACGAACAGCGGCCCGATCATGAGGCCGATCACGTCGTCGACGAACGCGGGCTTGCGATGCTCCCACGCAAGGTGCCCGACGAACTGAAAGATCCAGCCGATCACGAACAACCCGACGCCCACGCCCAGCCACGTTGCGGTGCCCGCCTGCGCGACCCACGCGCCGAACGCCACGCATGCCGCCGAAACGGCCGCCATCGTCAGCCCGAGCGGCACGTCGAGCACCAGGTAATAGAGCGTCGCGGCGATAAACAACGCCCACGCGGGCGAAACCGGCAGTGTCCAGCCAAACGCGCCGAGCGCGAACGCCGGACGCGAAAGCAGCACCGCCAATGCGAGCACGATCAGCGGAATGCCGACGAAATGCGTGCCGATATTGCGCGTATCGCGGTGATAGGCGGCGTACTGCGTCAATTGCTCGGTCAGGTTTCGCATGGATGCCCCTCTATCTCCAAAATCATTATGATCGTCGGGCACCCGGGCGCGAGACTTTCGCCTGGCCGACAATTGCGCCGTGTTTTTCGCGCGGCGCGTTTCGTTGCGGTTCGTGCGCCTCGCGCGCGGCCGTCCGTCCATTTCGATTCTCATGACCGTTCCCGCCGATTCGCCGCCCGAATCTCCCGCCGATATCGCCCGCGCGCTCGACCGCGGCGCATGGTTTCGCGGCGCGCCCGAGCCGTTGCGCGACGCGCTGCGCCGCGCGGGCCGCGTGCGCACGCTCGCGGCGGGCGAGCGCCTTTTCATGCGCGGCGACGCCGACGACGGCCTTTACTGCGTGCTGGGCGGCGCGGTGCGCGTGGGCGCGGCGAGCATCGGCGGACGCGAGGCGCTGCTGGCCGTGGTCGGCCCGGCGCACTGGTTCGGCGAGATTGCGCTGTTCGACGGCGGCGCGCGCACCCACGACGCCTACGCCGAACGCGACGCCACGCTGTTTCACGTGCCGCGCGCGGCGCTGGCCGCGTTGCTCGACGCCACGCCCGCGTACTGGCACGCGTTCGGCGTGCTGCTGGCGCAGAAGCTGCGCCTCGCCTTCGACGCCATCGAGGAAACCGCGCTCTTGCCCGCCGCCGCGCGCGTGGCGCGCCGCCTGCTGCTGCTCGCCGACGAATACGGCGAAGCCGCCGCACGCCGCGTCGTGAACGTGCCGCAAGAACAACTCGCGCTGATGCTCGCGCTTTCGCGACAAACGGTGAACCAGATCCTGCGCCAGTTCGAGCGCGAAGGGCTGGTGGCGCTGCATTACGGCGAGATCGAAATCGTCGATGCGGACGGGCTGGCCGCGCACGCACGGTGAGCGAGCGCTTACATCGACGCTATGTGCTGCCGAAACGGTTTCGAGGCGACGCCATGCCGGGCGCGTTGCAGCGCGTTCGCATTTGCATCGACAATGGCGCGGGTTCGCGTTCCCGCCGGGTCGCGGCCTTTTTCTCTTTCCTGGAACGATTCATGACCGAGCGCGTCGTCGCCGCATTCGACTTTGACGGCACCATCACCACCACCGACAGCTTTCGCGCCTTCATGCTCGACACCGCCGGCCCCGCGCGCTTCGTGTACGCGGCGCTGCGCTGCCTGCCCTGGCTGATCGGCATCCAACCCGGCTGGTCGCAACGCGGGCCGACCAAGGCGCGCTTCCTTTACGCCGCGCTGGGCGCCGTGCGGCGCGACGCGCTGGAAACGGCGGCGCAGCGTTTTGTCGAACGGCGGCTGCCCGCGCTGCTGCGCCCGGAAATGCTCGCGCGCATCAAGGAACATCAGGCGCTGGGGCACGAAGTGGTGCTCGTGAGCGCGTCGCCGTCGATCTATTTGCGTAAGTGGGCGCTCACTGTGGGCATTGGCACGGTGCTGTCGAGCGAACTGGAATGGCGCGACGGCGTCTATACCGGACATCTCGCGGGGCGAAACTGCTGGGGCCCGGAAAAGGTCGCGCGGCTGCGCGGCTGGTGGGGCGCCAATGCGCCCGCCACGCTTTACGCCTACGGCGACAGCCGCGGCGACCGCGAAATGGCCGAACTCGCGCAGCATGCGTGGATACGCGGCGAATCGGCGCTGCCGCCGTTGACGCCGGCCGGATTCGGCGCGGTTTGATTGCACGACTGCACGACGAGGCACTGTCGCAACTAACAGCAGTTCCGTTGCGCCGCGAGGGAAACGGAGGCGGCCATGCAACCCGGCCGGCTCGAAATCGGCTTAAAACGGCTTAAATCGGCTCGAAATCGGCTTGAAAATCCGCTCAAGAAAGGAGACACGGCATGAACGGACAATGGACTCAGGTGAAGTCGCGCGACGGCGGCGAATTCCGCGCCTATACGGCTTTGCCGCCCGAAGGCAGCGGCCCCGGCCTCGTGCTGCTGCAAGAGATTTTCGGCGTGAACGACTATTTGCGCGCGCTGGCCGACCGCTACGCCGAAGAGGGTTACGTGGTGATGGTGCCCGACCTGTTCTGGCGTCTCGAGCCGAACGTCGATCTCAGCTACGACGGCGCCGACGCGCAGAAGGCGTTTTCGCTCTACGAGCGTTTCGACGTCGATCTCGCGATGCAGGACGTCGCGCAAACGCTCGCCGCGTTGCGCGCGCATCCCCAGCATCGCGGCAAGGTGGGCACGGTGGGCTTTTGCCTCGGCGGACGGCTCGCGTATCTCGCCGCCGCGCGCACCGGCGTGGATTGCGCGGTCGGCTACTACGCCGTGGGCCTCGAAGATCGTCTCGACGAAGCCGCGCGCATCCAGTGTCCGCTGATGCTGCACTTCGGCGCAGAAGACGCGCATTGCGACGCCGCCACGCGCGAACGCATCGCGCAGGCGCTGGCGGGCAAGCCGGGCATCGAGCTTTACACGTATCCCGGTTGCGACCACGCGTTCGCCTCGCCCGCGCGCCCGCAATTCGACAAGGCCGCGACGATGATGGCGTACTCGCGCACGCTCGCCATGCTGCGCCGCGTGCTCGGCCCCATCTACGACTTCAACGCGCTCTGGGAGGAGCATTGCTACCACGAGTTCGTCGCGCGCAATCCCGACGACGTGATGCCCACGATGGTCGCCGAGCCCTACGTCAACCACATTCCGACGATGACGGGCGGCGTCGGCCACGACGAACTCAAGCGCTTTTACACGCACCACTTCGTGCATTCGAACCCGGAGGACACGCGCCTGATCCCGATCTCGCGCACGATCGGCTCGGATCGCGTGGTCGACGAATTCATCTTCTGCTGCACGCACGACCGTGAAATCGACTGGCTGCTGCCGGGCCTGAAACCCACGGGCAAATACTTCGAAGTGCCGATGCTGGCGGTGATCTGCTTTCGCGGCAACAAGCTCTATAACGAGCACATTTACTGGGATCAGGCTTGCGTGCTCGCGCAGATCGGCGCGATCGACCCGACCGGCCTGCCGATCGCCGGCGCGCAGGCCGCGAAGAAGCTGCTCGACGAAACGCTGCCTTCGAACACGCTGATGGCGCGCGCGTGGAGCGAGAGCGAAGGCAAGCCGTTCTGATTCGCGCGGCGCGTCAGTTAAACGGGTTATCGGCGACGCCGGGCTTCTGGTCCGGTTCGTCGGCGACTTTCGCGGGCAGGTGCGGGTCGGCTTGCAGCTTCTTCACCATGTCGTCGATGGCGGCCTTGAGCGCGAGCGCCGCCGCGAGCCCGCGTTTGTCGCGCGTGATTTCCAGCGTGCCCGCGAGCGTCACGCGCGTGGTGCCGTTCGTGAGCGTGAGCGCGTCGCCCTGAACGTTCAGGACGTCTGCGTCGTTGGCGTATGCGTCGAACATCTTCGTTTCTCCTTGTGCGGTGCTGGGTCGTGCGGCCCGCATTATAGAAAGCCATGCGCGTGCGCGTCGAATTCTCGTCTGCGCTTCCTCAATTCCTACGCTTGTCGGCGAATGTTTTGCTCCATTGTCAGGGCGAGATGACAACACGCTCGCCGTGCTGACGCACATCAAACCGGCCGCGCTAAACCGCAGCGCAAACGGGCAAACCAACGATGATGACGCACCGCGCCGGTTGGCGCGAATCGTTTGGGCAAGGAGTCATCAATGGGAATTCTGGATAAGGTAGCGGAAGTCGCGGGCGCGGTCGCGGCGGTCGAAGCGGAGAAAAAGCTCAACCCCAACGCTTCGCTGTTGGCCGAGGGCGTGGCAGCCGTGCTCGGCTTCAAGGGCGGCGGCACGCTCGCCACGCTGGCGGAAGGTGGAATCGGCGCGGCGCGCGCGGCGAACGAAGCGCAAAGCGGCGCGCAAGCCGGTTCGGAAGCCGATGCAGAAGCGGTTGCGGAAGCAGGCGCGGATTCCGGCGCTCGACCGGGCGCGCAGTCCGGCGAATTTGGAGTGTGACGATGCGCGGCCTGCTCGATGGCGCTTCTGGCCGCGCGGGCGCCTTGATCCGTAGCGCGGCAATGGGCGCGGTGTTGGCGCTGGGCGTGAGTGCATGCACGATCACGCCGTGGCGCACGGCCGCGGGCGATGCTTCGCAGCCGTCGCCGGGCGCGAGCGCGAAGGGTACGCCGCTGACCGTGGAAACCTCGCCGGTGCCGACGCCGCCGGTCGCGGTGGCGGCGGCGAACGACGCGGCGGCGGCGCCCGGCTTCTATCGCGTGAAACCCGGCGACACGCTGTATCACGTCGCGAAGGCCCGCAATTTGCGTCCCGCCGACGTCGCAAGCTGGAACAAGCTGCCTGTCGACGCGAAAGTGCAGGCGGGACAAATGCTGCGCGTGACGCCGCCCCCGGCAGCGGCCGGCGCGTCAGCCGCCGCCGCTTCCGATGCCGCCGCCGACGCGAAGAACGCGGCGGCGAAAAGCGTTGCGCCGAAGCCCGCCGCCGCCGTTGCCGCGAAAGCCGAGCCGAAGTCCGAACCGAAGTCCGAACCCAAGGCCGAGCCGAAAGCGGAAGCTAAAGCGGAACCGAAAGCGGAATCCAGGGCCGAAGCCAGAACGGCGGCAACGCCCGCGCGCAGCCCGCGCTTCGTCTGGCCGATCGAAGGCAGCGTGACGCAGCCGTTCAAGGCGAAGTCGAAAGGCGTGGTGATGGCGGGCCCGGCGGGCCAGGACGTGCGCGCCGTCGCGAGCGGTTACGTGGTCTACGCGGGCAGCGGCATGAAATCGTATGGCAAGCTCGTGATCGTGAAGCACGACGCGCATCTGATCACGGCGTACGGCCGCAACGGCAAACTGCTCGTGAAGCAGGGCGATGCCGTCAAGCAGGGCGAGCCGATTGCCGTGAGCGCCACGGACAACGGCAAAGCCTCGCTCGTGTTCGAGATGCGCGAGGACGGCAAGCCCGTCGATCCGCTGGCGCGGTTGCCGCGCTAGCCGCCCACGTGGTTGCCGGGGTCATCGCCGGAATCGTCATTACAGAAAACACGGAAGCACGGAAGCGCATGAAAAGAAGAGTATTTCTCACGGGTTCGCTGGGCGCGGCGTGGCTTGCGGCCACGGCGGGTTGCACGACCACGGGTTCGTCGCCGACGAATCCCGCCGCCGAGCGTCGTGAGATCGACAGCGGCGTGGACGAAGCGCTCGAACGCCTCTATCGCACCGTGCCCGGCGCGCGCGATTTGATCGCCAAGGCGCGCGGCGTGCTGGTGTTCCCGGACGTGGTGGGCGCGGGTTTCGTGATCGGCGCGGAATACGGGCGAGGCGCGTTGCGCGTGGAAGGCAACACGATCGGCTATTTCTCGACGATGGGCGGCTCGTTCGGCGCGCAGATCGGCGCTCAATCGCGCGCCATCATCTATGCGTTCATGACGCGCACCGCGCTCGACCGCTTCAAGCGCAGCAGCGGCTGGAAAGCGGGCGCGGATGCCACCGTCGCGCTCGTGAAGATGGGCGCCAACGGCAGCGTGGACACGACCACGGCCATCAATCCCGTGGAAGCTTTCGTGATTACCAACGCCGGCCTCATGGCAGGCGTTTCGCTGGAAGGCACGAAGGTTTCGCGGCTCGACCTCTGACGTTTCAGGCGCGCCGCACGCCGGCGCGCCTCGATGCGGCTTAGAAGCCCCACTTGCTCACGGCGAAGCGCGTGCCGTTGAACGACACCTTCGCCTTCGCGGCCGCGCTCGCGGGAATGCCCGGAAACGCGATGCCGCTCTGCGCTTCCAGATCGCGCACCGAACGCACGTCGTAGCGGTTGTCGTCGGCGTTGTCGGCGACGATGGCGAACGCCAGTTGCTGCGAGGGCACGTACACCACCTTGAAGATTTGCGTCGGCACGAGCACGCGCGTGGCGCCGATCGTCTGCAACTGCGCGCCCGCGAAAAGCGGCCCGGTCACGACATACGCCTCGCCGTATTGCGTCGCGAGCTTGCGCACGGCCGTTTCGATATGCGACCACAAGCGCTGATTGTTTTCGCGGTTCTGCGGCACGACGTTCGCGAGCGAAAACGACTCGGCCATGGCCTGCGGATTCCAGCGATTGCCGGCCGGGCTCATGTGGCCGCGATCGAACCCGCTGCGCTTGTAGTCGGCGAGCGTGGCGCCTTCGCCGGCGGGCAGGCGGTCGTCCTCGAAAAAGCGGTTGGTGCGCGTCATGTCCTTCGCGGCTTCGAGATGATCGCGCGTGAGATGTTCGGCGGACCACAGCGGGCCGTGCGTGATGCCGGAATGCAGCACGACGAAATCGGAATAGCAGAGCATGCGCGTCCTGGGCGCCATGCGTGCGTTCGTGAGCGTGGGAAACTGGCCGTTGGGAACGAAATTCGAACAGGCCGGTGCTGCGAAGGCGTGGCTCGCGACGGCGAACAACGCACTGGAAAAAATCGAAACGAACAGCTTCTTCATCGAAAGGCAGATGGGGAGGAATCAAGCGGGGAGCCAGTATAGCGGGCGCGATCCCTTGTGTGCGCAATGCGGCGGAGCCAGGCGCGAAAGAATGAAAGCGCGGGCGAAGATGCGAACGAAAGCGTTCGCGAAGAAGCGCGCGAAGCGCGGTGAAAACGGGGAAAAACCGGGGAAAAAACGCGCGCCAAGCCAGCACAAGGCGCGGTCGCGATACCGCGCGAAGAAATTTTGCGGACGAAAAAAACGCCCGCTCGACGAGCGGGCATTCATGAGAAAGGTGAGGACGTTTTAGCACCGCCGCGCGGCGGCGCTAAATGGCGCGCAGCTTAACCGGCGAACAAGGCGTTCTCGGCGCTAACCACCTGGCGGTCCACCGCCTGGAGGCGCCACTGACCTTCCATTTGCGCGCGCGAGCGCTCGCACGCCCAGGTGGCGTCGCCGTGCGCGGAACTGATTTCCTGGCGCCGATTCACGTGCAGGCCGCGCAGCGTGCAGAGCGGCTCCTGCGCGAGCGGCGCGCACAGCGAAGTAACGCCGTCGACGTCGTGCAATTCGCCCCATTCGGGCAGGTCGATCCCATCGTGAGACTCGCGCGACCAGCGGCGCTGATCGGTGTCGAGCCAAAGCACTGCATAGTCGTGATTGACGGTCGGATCGGAACCGTTGATCAAGATCGTAAGTCGCATGGCATCTCCGCAAGTTGGCAGGCGCAAAGTTGGCAAGCATTTTCGCGTCCGCAATTCCACAGTCTAGGACGTGTACGCCGACAAGCAAGCCGATCATGCGAGGCTCGTGCAGGACCAATTGTCGCGCGCCATGCATGCCCCGAACGGTGCGTTCCGCATCGTTCGGCATGAACGTTCGGACTCCCGTTCAATGATGGGTCACGATCGCTGCGCCATTTTCATGCAGGCGGATGCCGCTGGCGTTACACGTCCTGGCGATACATCACGAAGCCCGGCTTCACGGCCACGTCGTCGTATAGACGCATTGCCGTGCGATTCGTTTCGTGCGTGTGCCAATACACGCGCTCCGAATTCGACGCCTTCGCGTGCGCATAAACGGCCTCGATGAGCGCGCGCCCGACGCCCTGGCCGCGCGCATCTTCCACGGTGAAAAGATCCTGCAAATAGCAGATCGGCCCTTGCAGCAGCGTATGGCGATGGTAGATGAAATGCACGAGGCCGAGCACGCGGCCGCCGCGCACAGCGACGAGCGCGTGCATGGGCTCGTAGCCGTCGAAGAAACGCGACCAGGTCGTGCGCGTGATCGCTTCGGGCAGCGCGGTGGCGCCCGAGCGGCCGTAAAAGCGGTTGTAGCCGTCCCAGAGCGGCAGCCATGCTTCGTAGTCGGCGGGCGTGACGGCGCGTACGGTCAGCGCCGCTGCGTGGATTTCCCTGGCGGGTTCAGTCGTCGCTTCATTCATGCGCGTGTCTCCTGTGACGTCGATAACCGTGTTGCAGCGTAAGCGATCTGTGGCACCATTGTTAGCCCCACCAAAACAGTGAAACATGGAGCCACCGCTTGGACTACGCGCTGATGATGGCTGCTTACGCGAAGCGCGCGGTGCGCAAGCTGACACAGCAAGACCTGCTGTACGAAAGTTTGCGCCGCGCGATTCTGGATGGCGATATCGGCTGCGGCACGCGTCTCGCTTCGAGCCGCGCGCTGGCGGAGCAGCTTGGCATCGCACGCAATTCGGTGCTCTACGCGTACGAAAGGCTCGTGGAGGAAGGCTTCGTGAACGCCACGCGGCACGGCTCCATCGTCAACGCCGTGGTCAACGCCGTGAAGGCAAACGGCGCCGCTGCACCGGCGGAAATCCCCGCGCCGCAAAGCGAAAGCGCGCCGCTGTTGTCGCGCCGCGCACGCGGCTTGCCGCCGCGCCGCGCGAGTCACGAAGGCCCCACCGCGCTGCGGCCCGGCACGCCCGCGCTCGACGCGTTTCCGCTCGCGCAGTGGCGCAGCGCGATCGAGCGCGCGTCGCGGCGCGTGCGCGCGAGCGAACTCGGTTACGGCGACAGCGCGGGCCTGCCGGCGTTGCGTCACGCCATTGCGCAATATGTGCGCGTGTCGCGCGGCGTGCGCTGCCAGCCCGAGCAGGTGTTCATCACGGACGGCACGCAAACGGGCCTCGATTTATGCGCGCATTTGTTTGCCGACGCGGGCGAGCGCGTGTGGATCGAAAACCCCGGCTATCTGGGTGCGCGCGTGGCTTTCGCGGCGGCGGGCCTGCAACTCGTGCCTATCGGCATCGACGCGGCGGGCATGGCCGCGAGCCCGCACGACTGGCACGCGCGGCCGCCGCGCCTCGTGTACCTCACGCCGTCGCATCAATATCCGCTCGGCTGCGTGTTGAGCCTCGAACGGCGGCTGGCGTTGCTCGAAGCCGCGCGCGAGTGCGGCGCGTGGATCGTCGAGGACGACTACGACAGCGAGTTGCGCCACGGCGGCCCGCCGCTGCCCTCCATACAAGGTCTTGCCGACGACGCGCCCGTGATCTATCTCGGCACCTTCAGCAAGACGCTGTTTCCGGCGCTGCGCATCGGCTTCATGATCGTGCCGCCGGGCGCGGCCGCGCAGGTCACTGCCGCGAATCGCGCGTTGCTGCGGCAAGGGCGCGTGACCGAACAACTCGCGCTGGCGGAATTCATCGAAAGCGGCCGTTACGCGCGTCATTTGCGGCGCATGCGCAAGCTCTACGAGGAGCGTCGCGACGGACTCGTTGCCGCCATCGAAAAATATCTACAAGGAATCCTGACTATTTCGGCGGACGCGGGCGGCATGCATTTGAGCGTGCGTCTCGATGCGCCGCTTGCCGACGTCGACGTGAGTCGCGCGGCGCGTGCGCGCGGTTTGTTTCTTTCGCCGTTGAGCGCGTTTTGTCTCGATGCACCCGACGCCGCGCGTTACAACGGCTTTTTGCTCGGATACGCGGAAGCGACGCCCGCCGCCGCCGATGCGCAGATGCAAACACTCGCGCGCGTGGTACACGAGTGTTTGCACGCGCGCTGACTTACTGGTGGCCCGAGATGGCGTGCGGCAGATAAGGCGCTTCGAGCGACTTGATTTCGTCGTCGGTGAGCTTGAGCGCGAGCGCGGCAACGGCGTCTTCGAGATGCTTCGGCTTCGAGGCCCCGACGATCGGCGAAGTGATGCCGGGCTTGTTCAGCAGCCACGCCAGCGCGACCTGGGCGCGCGACACGCCGCGCGCGCTCGCGATGTTCGCCACGGCTTCGATGATCGCGCGATCGGCATCGGCGCCGTAGAGCGTCTTGCCGAACGTGTCGGTTTGCGCGCGCTCGCTCGTGGCGTCGTAGTCGCGCGTGAGGCGGCCGCGCGCGAGCGGGCTCCACGGCATCACGGCCACGCCCTGATCGGCGCAGAGCGGCAGCATTTCGCGTTCTTCCTCGCGGTACAGCAGGTTCACGTGATTCTGCATGCTGACGAACTCGGTCCAGCCATGCTCGCGCGACGTGTAGAGCGCCTTGCTGAACTGCCACGCGTACATCGACGAAGCGCCGATATAGCGCGCCTTGCCCGCCTTCACCACGTCGTGCAGCGCTTCGAGCGTTTCCTCGATCGGCACGTTGTAGTCCCAGCGGTGGATCTGATAGAGATCGACGTAATCGGTGCCGAGGCGCTTCAGACTGTTGTCGATTTCCGCAAAAATGGCCTTGCGCGACAACCCTTGGCCGTTCGGGCCGGGACGCATGCGGTTGAAGACCTTCGTGGCGAGCACGATGTCGTCGCGCTTCACGAAGTCGCGCAGCGCGCGGCCGACGATTTCCTCCGACGTGCCGTCCGAATACGTGTTCGCCGTGTCGAAGAAGTTGATGCCCGCGTCGAGCGCCTGGCGAATCAGCGGGCGGCTCGCGTCCTCATTGAGCGTCCAGGGGTGCGTGCCGCGCTCGGGCACGCCGTAGGTCATGCAGCCGAGACAAAGACGCGAAACCTCCAGGCCGGTCGAGCCGAATCTAACGTAGTCCATTGCTGTTGCTCCTTGCATTTGGCGGGATATTCAGCCGATTGAAAGCGAGCGCGGCGCGTTGGACGCGCCGCGAGCTTTCGCAAGGGTATAACAGCGCGGGCGTTCGTGCATGGCGCCTCTCACGCGCCGCTCAAAACATCTCCATCAAACGGTGATAAAGCATGCCGATTTCGAGCGCGGGCCGCCGCCACGCCGGGCCGAACGGAAAGCGCGCATGACGCACCTGCTTGAAGAGATCGAACGCGGCGTGCTCGCCCGCGATGGCCTGCGCAACCACGCGGCCCGCAATGCCGGTGAGCGCCACGCCGTGCCCCGAAAAGCCCTGCACGTAAAAGTAATTCGGGTCGATGGAGCCGAAGTCCGGCGCGCGATTGCGCGTGACGTCGACGAAGCCGCCCCACGCGTATTCCACGCGGGCATTCGCCAGTTGCGGAAACACGCCGCTCATGCGCGCCCGCATGGCGGCCGTGAGTTTTTCGGGCGCGGCGCCGGTGGAGTCGGCGCGGCCGCCGAACAGCATGCGATCGTCGGCGGACACGCGAAAGTAGTCGAGAAAGAAGTTGTTGTCGCAGACCGCCGAACGTTGCGCGATCAACGAGTCGGCCAGCTCGCGCCCGAGCGGTTCCGTGGCGATGATGTACGACGCGATGGGCGCGATGCGCGCGGCCACCGCTTCGGGCAGCACGCCGCCCGGCGCCGCGTTGCAGCACGACACCACGAAGCGGCTGCGCACTTCGCCGCGCGCCGCTTTCACGACCGGCTGCGCGCCGCGCACGACTTCCAGCGCGCGCGAATGCGCGTACAGTTGCGCGCCTTCGCGGCGCGCGGCGTCGGCGAGGCCCAGGCAGTATTTGAGCGGATGCAGGTGCCCCGAAAGCGGATCGTAGACGCCCGCGATGTAGCGCTGCGACGCCACGCGCGCGCGCGTGGCGTCGGTGTCGAGCCATTCGAGGCGGTCGTAGCCCCAGCGTTGGCGCGCCGCGTCCATCCATGCGCGCAAATCCGGCACGCGCTTGGGCCGGGTCGCCACCGTCACGTAGCCCGGCGTGAATTCGCAGTCGATGCCGTAGCGCGCGATGCGCTCGCGCACGAGATTCACGCCTTCGATCGAGAGCGCCCACGCGGCGCGCACGCCGCGCGCGCCCAACTGCTTTTCGAGCACGTCGTCTTTCGCGAAACCCACGAGCGTCTGGCCGCCGTTGCGCCCCGAAGCGCCCCAACCGGGCCGATGCGCGTCGAGCACGACCACGGACAGGCCGCGCGCGCGGCACTCCAGCGCGACCGAGAGCCCGGCGAAGCCCGCGCCGATCACGCAGATGTCGGCTTCGAGCGCGCCTTCGAGCACGGGGTCGTCGGCGGCGGGGCGCGTGGCGGTGGCTTCGTAGTACAAGTGGCGGGCGAGCGCGTCCGCCTGGGCGTCGAGGTCGAATGTCGTCAAAGCAGGTCCTTGAGTCGATACCACGCCATCGCGAGCACGAGGGCAGGGGTACGCAGTGTAGCGCCGCCAGGAAAATCGCGGTGGCGGATCTTGCCGAATAAATCGAAACGCGTGGCCTGGCCGTGAATGGCTTCGGCGATCAACTCGCCCGCGAGTCCCGTGGTGTTCACGCCATGCCCCGAGAATCCCTGCGCGAAATACACGTTGGGCGAGAGCCGGCCGAAATGCGGCGCGCGATTCATCGTGATGTCGACATAGCCGCCCCATGCGTAATCGACCTTGACGTCGGCGAGTTGCGGAAACGTTTTCAGCATGTCGCGCCGCATGGCTTCGCCGAGATGGGGCGGCGCGAAAGTCGAATAGCTCACTTTGCCGCCCCACAGCAAACGCGTGTCGGGCGCGGGGCGGAAGTAGTCGAGCACGAAGCGGCTATCGCACACGGCGGCTTGCGCGGGCATGAGCGCCCGCATGCGCTCCGCGCCGAGCGCTTCGGTCGCGATCACATAGGTGCCTACGGGCATGATCTTGCGCGCGAGTGCGGGCGCGAGTTCGCCGATAAACGTGTTGCACGCGAGGACGGCGAATTTCGCGCGCACCTTGCCGCGTGCCGTTTCGGCCACCTGTAGGCCGTTTTCTTCGCGCAGGCGCGTGACGGCGCTGTTCTCGAAGATGCGCACGCCCGCTTCGTGCGCGGCGCGCGCGAGGCCGAGCGTGTAATTGAGCGGATGCAAATGCCCGCTGTCGGGATCGTAAAGGCCGCCCGGATAGCGCGCCGATTGCACGTACTCGCGCACGCCCTCGCCATCGACATGGCGGAACCGGTCGTGACCGAAGCGCCGCGCGGCTTCGTCGCGCCAACGCTCGAGCGCCTGCACGTCGCGCGAACGATTGGCGGCGGTGAAATAGCCGGCGGTGAGCGCGCAATCGATTCGATGCCGCGCTACGCGGCGCTTCACGATATCGAGCGTTTCCTGCCCCATGTCCCACATCATGCGCACCTCGGCTTCGCTCATGAACGGTGCGAACGTGTCGATGTCGCATGCGTAACCGCCGATCAATTGCCCGCCGTTGCGGCCGCTCGCCGCCCAAGCCACGCGCGACGAATCAATAAGGATCACGGAATAACCGCGCTCCGCGAGATTGAGCGCGGCGGAAACGCCGGTGAGGCCCGCGCCGATCACGCAAACGTCGGCGCTTTGCGTGCCTTCCAGCACGGGATGCTGTGTGCGGTCGTTGGCGGTGGCCGCGTACCACGAGGGCGCGTGAGGCTGATTCGCGAATTTGAGCATAGAAAAAGCGAAGCGGGCGGCGCGTGCCGGCGCCGCCCGAACTTCATTAGAACGAGTAGATGAACTGCGCGCCGAGCAGGTCGTTGCTCTTGCTGTACGAGCCGTCGTTACGGAGGAACACGCGCTGCGATGCCCAGTCGTGGCGATATTCGACCTTCACCGTAATCGCCTGGGTCGGATAGAACAGCAGATCGAGCGCCACGTCCTGGCGCACCGCGCCCTTGCATTCGAAGCCGTAACCGCCGCCCGCCTGCGAATTCGCGAGGCAGTCGGCGCCGATGCCGAAGCCGTTGTACGGGTCCATGCCGTTCGAGTTCAACGCGACGCCACCGCCGCCGCCGCCGTTCTTGCTGTCCGCAAGCAGGTCGTAGCGCACCGTCGCGCCCATGCGGCCGACCACGGGCGCGTTGAACTTGCGATGCGCGAGCAGCGAGAAGCCGTACCACTGCGCATTGCCGCCATTGAACGCGGCGCGTTGCTGCTGGCCGTAATCGAGTTCGGCGTTGTACTGGATGTCGGCGAGCGTGTAGGTCGCATCGAGTTCGCCGAACAGGAAGTAGCCGCCCGAACTCGACGCCTGGCCGCCCACGCCGTACGCGGTCGTGCCCGTGGTGGCGTCGAATGCGCTCGGCAGCGTTTGGCGTCCGACGTTGACCGAACCGCCGATATCGAGCGCGCTCGACATCGTATAGTCGGCGCGCGCCGTGAAGGTGGGAATCTTGTTGCTCGTGGTGATGGGGTCGCCCAGCGCGTTCTGGCCCGTCTGCGTGGTCGCGCCGTAGGTGCGGTATTGCTCGTTGCCGAGCATGAACTTGAACGCCCACTTGCTGCCGTCCGGCGTGTAGTTCCAACCCACGCCCACGTAACTCCCCGGATCGGAGAAGTCGTAGAGCAGGTTGTGCGTGAGCGTGAGCATCTGATTCGACTGCTGCACTTCGTAGCCGCCGAAGCTCGACATCAAGCCCGCGACGAAGGTGCTTGTCGACGTCACCGGAATCGTGATGACCGCCGTGTTCAGAATGTTGTTGCCGATATTGCCGTGCGAATCCTGTAGCAGCGTGATGCCGTTGCCGCGATTCGGCATGAGCGTGATTTCGGCCGAAGGCGCCATCGGCCCCACGCCGAAGGTCTTTTTGATGTCGAGATACAGGTCGCCGAATGTGCTGTTGAAATAGTTGTAGACGCTCTCGTGATTCGCGAACAGGAACGACGAACTGCTTGCCGCGCGGTTGTAGAGATAAGTCGGATCGAGATAGCCGGTAATGGAAAGACCCGCGAGCGGACCGGTCGTGGCCGCGTCCGTGAGCGAATCGACCTTGAGTTGCTGGCTCGCGATCTGCTGCTTCATCGAATCGACGTCGTCATTGGTCAGGCGCGCGGGCGCCTTGCCGTAGTCGGGCGAACTGATGTCGGCGGCGGCCGCGGGCGCCGCCGCCACGGCTGCAACCGGCGCGCTTTTCGCGGCCGTTCCCGAGCGCGCAATTTCGGTCTTGAGCGATTTCACCTCTTTTTGCAGGGCATTGAGCTGCGCCTGAAGGGCTTTGATCTGTTCGCTGGTCGAGTCGGCAAATGCGAGCCCCGGCAGCGCCCCGGCCACCAGCAGACAGATTAACTTCTTCTTCATTGCGAATTCTCCTTGTGGGTCGTTATTGCTGAGTCGTGTGGGTTGCGGGTTACGCGGCGCGACGCCCGATCGGCGCGCCGACCGTGCCCGCCTGCGCGGCGGGTCTTGCGGCGGGGTCGGGCTGAACGAAGGCGAGTTGCATGTCGCGCATGCGCTTCTTTTCTCGTCCGCTCATGAGCTGATTGACGGCAATCACGCCGATGGTGACGGCGGTGATAAACAGCGTGGCCAGCGCGTTCATCTCCGGATTCAGGCCCAAACGCACGCGCGAAAACACCACGAGCGGCAACGTGGTGGAGCCCGGCCCCGAGAGGAACGCGGAAAGCACGAGATCGTCGATGGAAAGCGTGAACGAAAGCAGCCAGCCCGAAAGCAGCGCCTGCGAGATGAGCGGCAGCGTAATGACGAAGAACACTTTCAACGGCGTGGCGCCGAGATCGAGCGCCGCTTCTTCGAGCGACTTGTTCATCTCTTTCACGCGCGACTGCACGATGATCGCGACATACGACACGCAGAGCATGACGTGACCGATCCAGATGGTGACGATGCCGCGGCCCTTCGGCCAGCCCAGCATCTGTTCGAGCGCCACGAACAGCAACAGCAGCGAAATGCCTTGAATGACCTCGGGAATCACGAGCGGCGCGTTGATCATGCCGGCGTAGAGCGTGAAGCCGCGAAAGCGGCCCATGCGCGCGAGCACGAAACCGGCCCACGTGCCGATCACGACCGAGGCGAATGCCGTCATCAACCCGATCTTCAGCGAAAGCCACGCGGCAGTCAGTAGTTCGTCATCCTGAAGAAGCGCCGCGTACCATTTGAGCGAGAAGCCCGACCACACCGTCACCAGCTTCGACGCGTTGAACGAATACACCACGAGGCTGATGATCGGAACATAAAGAAACAGCAGGCCGAACGTGAGCACGCCCGTTTGCAGGGTTCGATTGGGCTTGATCATTTACCTTCCTCCAGTTCCTTCACCTGGTTGTACTGAAAGAGCGCCATCGGCACGAGCAGCAGCAAGACCATCGCCACCGTGACGGCGGAGGCCATCGGCCAGTCCATGTTGTTGAAGAACTCGTCCCACATGACGCGGCCGATCATGAGCGTGTCCGCGCCGCCCAGCAGTTCGGGAATGACGTATTCGCCCACGGCGGGAATGAACACGAGCAGGCTGCCCGCGACAATGCCGTTTCTCGAAAGCGGCAGCGTGATTTGCGTGAAGGCCACCCACGGCTTCGCGCCAAGGTCGTAGGCGGCTTCGAGCAGCGCGAGGTCCATCTTCACGAGATGCGCGTAAAGCGGCATCACCATGAAGGGCAGATACGAATAGACCATGCCGATATAGACGCCGGCATCGCTGTGATATAGGCGCAGCGGCGAGTGAATCAGGCCGATCGCCATGAGCGCGTGATTGAGCAGACCGTCGTCCTTGAGAATGCCGATCCACGCGTAGACGCGAATCAGAAACGACGTCCAGAACGGCAGCATCACCGCCATCATCAGCAGGTTGCGCGTAGCGGGATTCGAGCGCGCGATGTAATAGGCGATCGGATAGCCGATCAACAGGCAAAAGAACGTGGAGACCGCCGCCATTTTCAGCGAACTGATATAGGTGGCGATATAGAGGCTGTCTTGCAGCAGGAAGGCATAGTGGCCGAGTTGCAGCGCGAAATGCACCATGCCGTCTTTCATATCGACCAGGTTCGAATAAGGCGGGATGCCCATCACCTGGTCGGCGAAGCTGATCTTCAACACCAGCACGAACGGCAGTGCGAAGAACAGCGCGAGCCACAGGAACGGCACGCCTATCACGGTCGTGCGGCCCGAGGGAACGAAGCGCCTGGCGAAGCGCGCGAGTGCGTTGGAGCGCACGGAAGGCAGCGGGGTGCTCATGATCGTGTTCTCCTCATTGCGTGAGCACGATGCCGCTTGCCGCCGACCACGACACATACACGTCGTCGTTCCAGGCGGGCGCGCCTTCGTTCATGAGATGCGAGCTGGACAGGTTCGACACCACCACCTTGCCGCCGGCGAGACGCACGTGATAAAGCGAATAGCTGCCCATGTAGGCCACGTCCGTCACCACGCCGCGCGCCCAGTTGTGAGCCGTGCCGGGCTTGTCGCGCGTTACGCGCACGCGCTCGGGGCGCACGGAAATGCCGACCGGCATGCCGAGCGGGCCGGTTACGCCGTGGCTCACGTACATGCGCGTTTCGAGGTCTTCGCTTTCGACGTAAATGTGATCCGGTTCGTCCTCGACCACCTTGCCCTCGAAAAGATTGGTCGAGCCGATGAATTCGGCGGAGAAGCGGCTATTGGGAAATTCGTAGACTTCGCTCGGCGAGCCGATCTGGACGATGCGGCCTTCGCTCATCACCGCGAGACGATTGGCCATCGTCATCGCTTCTTCCTGGTCGTGCGTGACCATCACGCAGGTGACGTCCACTTTCTCGATGATGTTCACGAGTTCGAGTTGCGTTTTCTGGCGAATCTTCTTGTCGAGCGCCGACATCGGCTCGTCGAGCAACAGAAGTTTCGGTCGCTTGACGAGCGACCGCGCGAGCGCCACGCGTTGCTGCTGACCGCCGGAAAGCTGATGCGGTTTGCGCTTCGCATAGCGGCTCATTTGCACGAGATTCAGCGCATCGGCCACGCGCTCGCGAATCTCGTTCTTCGGCACGCCTTCCTGCTTAAGACCGAATGCGACATTCGATTCCACCGCCATGTGCGGAAAGAGCGCATACGACTGGAACATCATGTTGACGGGCCGGCGGTACGGCGGCAGCGTCGCGAGGTCTTCGCCGTCGACGAAAATCTTGCCGGAGGTGGCCGTTTCCAGCCCCGCGAGCATGCGTAGCAAGGTGGACTTGCCGCAACCCGAGCTGCCGAGCAGCGCGAACAATTCGTTCTTCGCGATGTTCAGGCTCACGTTGTTGACGGCAACGCTTTCGCCGAATTTCTTGACGATATTCTCGATGCGCACGAACGCATCGTGAGCGGTTGCCGTGGCAGTTGCGCGCGCGGCTTCTGAAGCGAGGACTTGAGGCGTCGAATTCATGATGTAGCTGGGTTCCTTTCTGATCGCAGCACGTTTTCCAGGCACGAGTCGGCCCGCACGGGGCGCGCAAGGCGGCTCGCGGAAAATTAGTAGTGCGAACGTAGCTCGGGAAAGGCTCGCGCTGCGTCGTGCAATGGGCGGCGCTGCGCGGCCGGACTTCGGCATTGCGAACTTCAGGCGGAGAGGGGTCGAGCGATCCCTCTTCCGCGCACCGTCTCCTTCTTGTCTTTCCGCGTTCCGGCTTCAGTGGCCCGTTTTGAGTTGCGACCACAAACGGTTTTCGAGGCGCAGGATTTCGGCCGGCATCGGCTTCATCAGCGTCATTTTCTTGAGCACGTCGTCAGGCGGATACACCGTCTGGTCTTGCGCGACCGAAGGCGTGACGAACTGGCGCGCCGCCTTGTTCGCAGTCGGATAAAACACTTCGTTCGTAATGGCCGCGTTGACCTTCGCGTCCGAGATGTAGTTGATCCACTTCATTGCGGCTTCGGGATGCGGCGCGTCCTTCGGCACCACCATCACGTCGAACCACAGCAGACCGCCTTCCTTCACGTTCGAGAATTTGATGTGATACGAGCGTTTGGCTTCTTCGGCGCGGCGATGCGCGATGCCCACGTCGCCCGACCAGCCCACGGCCACACAGATGTCGTTGTTCACGAGGTCGTTGATGTAGCCGGAGGAGTTGAACTGCGTGATGTACGGGCGCACTTTCTTGAGCGTTTCGTAGGCCGCCTGATAATCGGCCGGATTCGTGCTGTTCGGGTCCTTGTGCAGATATTGCAGCGTGGCGGCGAACACGTCGGAAGCCTGGTCGAGGAACGACACGCCGCAGCCCTTGAGCTTCGAAAGATTCGCGGGATCGAACACCAGCGCCCAACTGTCCGTGGGCGCGTTGCCGCCGAATGCCTTCTGCACGGCTTCCTCGTTGTAGCCGATGCCGTCGGTGCCATATGCCCAGGGCACGCCGTACTGATTGCCGGGGTCGGCGTCGGCGATCATGTGCATGAGCGTGGGGTCGAGATTCGCAAGATTGGGAATCTTGGACTTGTCGAGCTTCTGATACACGCCGGCCTGAATCTGCTTGGCCATGTAATTCGATGTGGGCACAACGATGTCATAACCGGAGCTTCCTGCGAGCAGCTTCGCTTGCAGCGTGTCGTCGCTATCGTAGTTGTCGTACTTGACGTGAATGCCCGTTTGCTTTTCGAAGTCCGGAATGGTGTCCTTCGCGATGTAGTCGGACCAGTTATACACGTTCAGTTCGTTGTCGGCGGCCTGGCCCGGCGTGGCCGTGAGACCCGCGCACGTGGCGAGGGCCGCGATCGCGACCGCATGACGAAGATGACTCACACTCATGTTGGTTTCCCTGGAAGGTGAAGGTCGGCGCGCGGCGCTTGCACCCCGCATCGTGCCGCGCGTCGTTGGACAAGTAGCGTTACAAAAGACCCAGTTGTTGCGCCGTGGCGTCGACGGCATGCTTCGCCTTCGACACGATTTCGTCGATCTCGCCGCGCGTGATGACGAGCGGCGGCGAAAGCAGCATGCGGTCGCCGGTCGCGCGCATGATGAGATTGCCGTTGAAGCAGAAGTCGCGGCAGATCGTGCCGACGTCGCCGCCATTGGCGAAGCGCTTGCGCGTTTTCGGTTGCTCGGCGAGTTGCAGCCCCGCCACCAGACCCACGCCCGAAATGTCGCCGACGATCGGGTGATTCGCGAACGTTTGGCGCAAACGCTGCTGGAAATACGGCCCCGTATCGGATTTCACGCGCGCGACAATGCCTTCGTCGCGCAGCAGCTTGAGGTTTGCCACGGCCACGGCCGCCGCTACGGGGTGCCCCGAATAGGTGAGGCCATGATTGAACTCGCCGTTCTCGATGAGCGCCCTGGCGATGCGGTCGTGAATGCCCACGGCGCCCATCGGCACATAGCCGCTCGTGAGACCCTTGGCCATCGTGACGAGATCGGGTTCGAAGCCGAAGTGCTCGTGCGCGAACCACTCGCCGGTGCGGCCGAAGCCGCCGATGACTTCGTCGGCGCATAGCAGCACGTCGTATTGGCGGCAGATGCGCTGGATCTCCGGCCAATACGTGGAAGGCGGGAAGATCACGCCGCCCGCGCCTTGAAACGGTTCGCCGATGAACGCGGCCACGTTTTCCGCGCCGACTTCCAGAATCTTCGCTTCGAGCTGGCGCGCACGCGCGAGCCCGAATTCCTCGGGCGTCATGTCGCTTTCGGCCTCGCCGAAGAAATACGGCTGGTCGATGTGTACGACGTTCTCGACTTTCGAAGGCATTTGCTCGTGCATGTAGCCCATGCCGCCGAGCGTGCCGCCCGCGATGGTCGAGCCGTGATACGCGTTCTTGCGCGAAATGACGACCTTCTTCGCGGGCTTGTTCTGCGTGAGCCAGTATTGATGCACGATGCGCAGCACCGTGTCGTTGCCTTCCGACCCGCTGTTGCAGTAGAAGAAGTGATTGAACGGTGCGGGCGTGACTTGCGCGAGCAACGCGGAAAGCTCGATGACCGGCGGGTGCGTCGTCTTGAAGAACGTGTTGTAGTAAGGCAGTTCCTGCATTTGCCGATAGGCCGCATCGGCAAGTTCCTTGCGGCCGTAGCCCACGTTCACGCACCAGAGGCCGGCCATGCCGTCGATGATCTGGTTGCCTTCCGAATCCCACAGATACACGCCCTTCGCTTTCACGATCACGCGGCTGCCCGCTGCGTTGAGCGAACCCATGTCGGAGAACGGATGAATGTGATGCGCGGCGTCGAGCGCGCGGTATTCGGCCGTCGAGCGCGATGCCTGTGCGCGCAACGTTTGGGGAATGTCCTGGAGCGCGCTGCCCGGGGCGTCGATTCGATAGCTCATTGTGATGTCTCCTTGTCGATTACACGTGCAGCAGCAAGTGCTTGCGTTCCCACGAACTGATCACGCGGAAATACGCTTCGTATTCCGTCTCCTTGAGCGCGAGATACGCGCGCACGAACTTCTCGCCGAGAATGTCCTTGAGCGGTTCGCTCGCCGACATCAGCGTGAGTCCTTCTTCCAGATTGCGAGGCAACTGGTACGGCAGCGAATAGCCGTCGCTCACGAGCGGTTCGGTGGGCTTGAGATGCTGCGTCATGCCGATGTAACCGGCGGCGAGCGTGGCGGCGATGGCGAGATACGGGTTGCAATCGACGCCCGGAATGCGGTTCTCCACGCGGCGCGCGGCAGGCGACGAATACGGCACGCGGAAGCCCACGGTGCGGTTGTCGTAGCCCCACGCCACGTTGATCGGCGCGGCCATGAAGCGCGAGAGCCGCCGGTACGAATTGATGTACGGCGCGAAGATCGGCATGAGTGCGGGCGTGTACTTCTGCAAGCCCGCGATGTACGCATAGAACATGTCGGTGGGCTTGCCGTCCGCGCCGGTGAAAAGATTCTGGCCGCTTTCCGCGCTCACGAGACTTTGATGAACGTGCATGGCGGAACCCGGCTCGTTCTCCATGGGCTTCGCCATGAACGTGGCGTACATGTGATGACGCAGTGCCGCTTCGCGCACCGTGCGTTTGAAGAGAAACACGCGGTCGGCGAGATTGAGCGGGTCGCCGTGCAGGAAGTTGATTTCCATCTGCGCCGCGCCCACTTCGTGAATCAGCGTATCGACTTCGAGTTCCTGAATGTCGCAATACTCGTAAATGTCCTCGAAAAGCGGATCGAATTCGTTCACCGCTTCGATGGAGTACGCCTGACGTCCCGTTTCGGGGCGTCCCGTGCGGCCGATCGGCGGCGCGAGCGGAATGTCCGGGTCCTTGTTCATATCGACGAGATAGAACTCCAGTTCCGGCGCAATCACCGGCTTCCAGCCCTTCGCGTCATAAAGTTCGAGCACGCGGCGCAGCACGCGGCGCGGCGAAATTTCCACGGGCGAGCCGTCGAAATGCACGCAATCGTGAATCACTTGCGCGGTGGGATCGACGGCCCACGGAATGATGCGAATGGTGCTGGGGTCGGGCACGCACACCATGTCGGGGTCGGTAACGCCCGTGAAGCTGCCGTCTTCGGGATAGTCGCCGGTCACGGTCTGGATCATTACCGCTTGCGGCAGCCGCATTGATTCGCCCGATTCGAACTTGCTGCGCGGAATGATCTTGCCGCGCGCAATGCCCGCCATGTCGGGAATGATGGCTTCGATTTCGGTGATGCGATGCTTCTTCAGAAATTCGTCGATGTCATGCATGGTGGTTCTCTCTGTTCTGTGTGAGCCGGCGTCAGGCGTGAGCGGCGCGCGGCGCGTGTGCCGCGTCGAGTGCGGCTCCGCCCGGCATGCGGGCCAGCATATGGTTGCGGCAGGCTTCGCCGAACGCGCGGAAAATCGCGCGGGAGAGCGCGTTATCGGCGTATTTCCACTCGGGATGCCACTGCACGCCGAGCGCGAAACGCGGTGCATGCGCAACGCTTATCGCTTCGATCAAGCCGTCGGGTGCGTAGGCTTCGGCAACGAGTCCGGCGCCCAGCGTTTGAACGCCTTGCCCGTGCAGCGAATTCACGCGAACTTCGCGCGCGCCTTCGGCAAGCCGGTGCAACACGCCGCCTTCCACGAGCGCGAGCGCATGCGCCGGCCCGTATTGCATGTCGAGCGCATCGGCCTTGTTCTCGCGATGATCGTCGTAACCGGCAACGGCATGCACCTGCTGATGCAGCGTGCCGCCGAACACCACGTTCATCTCCTGAAACCCGCGGCAAATGGCGAGCACGGGCACGCCCGCTTCGACGGCGGCGCGCATGAGCGGCAGCGTGGTGGCGTCGCGGTGCGGATCGTGCAACGTGCCTGCATCGCTGACTGTGCCGCCATAACGATGCGGCTCGACGTTCGAATAACTGCCAGTGAAAAGCAGGCCGTCAACGGCTTCGAGAATGTCGCTTACGGCCTGGCGCTCGCCGAGCGCGGGCAGCACGAACGCGAGCGCGCCCGCGCCCTCCACGGCAGCGTCGATGTACTTCTCGCCGCTCACATGCGAGGCGTGCGCGCCGATCATCGTGCGGTCCGCGGTAACGCCAACTAATGGTTTGGTTCGCATAACTAACATTTCGCTTCCAGGCCCGCGGCGCTTGATGAAGTGCGCGGGCGTGACATGACCTTGCAGGCTTTGCCGATAAGGCAAAAGCCGCAAATCCCGGGTTGTTGCGCGCGCAGCGACGCTAACGCATGGCGCTGCGCGTGGAGATCATGTAGGCGGTTCGTTTCTTGCCGGTGTGAGGCGCGACGGTGCCAAGACGAGCGCATCCGCGACGTTTGTGCGCGGCCGGACGGCCCGCGATCAAACGACGGCAAAGACAACGAACGGCGCTGGAAAGGAAGGCGCTAGGGCAGGAGCGACGCGACTTCGTCCGTATGGACGGCAATGAAGGCGCGTGCCGAAACAGCGTTATGACGCCGCACGGAGCGGCGGGAAAGGATCGTGAAGACGGACAGGAACAGGCGAGAGGCAAGCCTGCCGCGACTGCCGTCGGCGATGGCGGTGCAGTCACTGCGAAGACACCTCGCATGACTACGATCCCATCTCACCAGAGGGCCACGGACTCTCACGATAACACTCGCTGAATGCGTTGATTAAAGATGCTCGATTTAAAACATTCGATATGTTCAATGCATTGATTCATTCACGCATTGGTCTATCAATGTATTGCGGATCGAACGCGATCGACATGCCTGTTCATTCCATTTCGCGCCGTGTTTTACGGTGCGACGTGCTTGAAGCAAGCGTTCTTCGATCTGTGTTTCAGCATATACGAGCCAAAAAGGGCGTCAATTATTTTTTTACGATTTCTATGTCAGCACTTTCCCGAGGCGCGCTACATTGACGCTGCAACTCACTCGCCATGCGCAATAGTGGCACTCCGTAGTTATATTTCGGATAACTTACAGGGGTTTGTACTGACGCAAAAAAAAGCAAACTGATTAGAATATTCAACACGTCCGCCGCGTCGTGTTCGCGCCTTTCTGTCTACAGTTTCCCTAACGTGTCCGAGCCAGCTCCTTCTTCCGCGTCCGTATCCACCGAAGTCGCAACACGCTTGCGATATGTTCGCAAACGATATGGCCTCTCGCAGCGCGAGCTGGCCAAGCGCGCGGGCGTGACGAACGGCGCCATCTCGCTCATCGAACAAAGCCGAGTCAGTCCCTCGGTGGGATCGCTCAAGAAGCTGCTCGAATGCATTCCCATGAGTCTTGCCGAATTCTTCACGTTCGACTTGTGCGAAGGCGCGGGCGTCGTGTCGCGACGCGGCGAAATGCCCAATCTCGGCAACGAATCCATCGAGTTCTATCTTGCGGGCGCGAACGTGAAGGACCGCAATATGGGCATCATGCGCGAGGTTTATCAGCCTCTCGCCGACACCGGCCCCGAAATGCTCTCGCACGCCGGTCACGAAGGCGGCGTAGTGGTGTCGGGCCAACTCGAATTGACCGTGGACGGCACCACCTGGTTGCTCGACCCCGGCGACAGCTACTACTTCGAAAGCCGCTTCCCGCACCGTTTCCGCAATCCCAGCGCAAACGAAGTCTGCGAAGTGGTGTCGGCCAATTCGCCGCCCACTTTCTGATTCTTCGCCACGCGCGCATTCGAGTCGCATGCAGCCGCTGCCGATGCCGCGGCACGCGGCGATTCGTCAATCATTGAGGCATCCTGATGGAAAAGAGAACCTTTGCATACTGGCAGGACAAGGCCGCGACGCTAGCGATCGAAGGCCGCGCATTCATCGACGGCGCGTATCGCAATGCGTATTCGGGCCGCACGTTCGAATGCGCGAGCCCGATCGACTCGCGCGTGCTCGCCAACGTGGCCGATTGCGGCGCGGCGGACGTGGATGCGGCCGTGGGCGCCGCGCGGCGCGCGTTCGACGAAGGCGTGTGGGCCGGCTTGAATCCGCGCGCGCGCAAGGCGGTTTTGCTGCGTTGGGCCGCGCTCATGCGCGAGCATGCCGAAGAACTCGCGCTGCTCGAAACGCTCGACGCGGGCAAACCCATTAGCGACACCACGACCGTCGACGTGCCCGGCGCCGCCTATTGCGTGGAGTGGTTCGCGGAAGCCATCGACAAAGTGGGCGGCGAAGTGGTGCCCGCCGATCATCATCTCGTCGGCCTCGTGACGCGCGAGCCTATCGGCGTGGTGGCCGCCGTGGTGCCGTGGAATTTCCCCATTCTGATGGCGTCGTGGAAGTTCGGCCCGGCGCTCGCGGCGGGCAACAGCGTCGTGCTCAAACCTTCGGAGAAGTCGCCGCTCACGGCCTTGCGCGTGGCGCAACTTGCGCACGAGGCCGGCGTTCCTGCGGGCGTGTTCAACGTGCTGCCCGGCGGCGGCGAGCCGGGCAAGCTGCTGGCGCTGCATCGCGACGTGGATTGCATTGCGTTTACGGGATCGACGAACGTCGGCAAGCAGATCATGCAGTACGCGGGCCAGTCGAACCTCAAGCGCGTGTGGCTCGAGCTGGGCGGCAAGTCGCCGAATATCGTGCTGCCCGATTGCCCCGATCTCGACCGCGCGGCCAACGCCGCCGCCGGCGCGATTTTCTACAACATGGGCGAGATGTGTACGGCGGGTTCGCGCCTGCTCGTGCATCGCGAGATCAAGGACGTGTTCCTCGATAAGCTCATTGCGGCCGCGAAGCACTATATACCTGGGAATCCTCTCGATCCCGCCGTGTCGATGGGCGCGATCGTCGACAAGATCCAGCTCGACCGTGTGCTTCACTATATCGACGCGGGGCGCAAGGACTCGAAGCTGCTGATGGGCGGCGAGCGTGTGAATGCGGAAAGCGGCGGCTTCTATATCGAGCCGACGGTGTTCGACACGCACCACGACGCGAGGATCGCGCGCGAGGAAATTTTCGGGCCGGTGCTGTCGGTTCTCACGTTCAACACGATCGACGAAGCGGTGCGCGTGGCCAATGAAAGCGACTATGGGCTCGCGGCCGCCGTGTGGACCGCGAATCTCACGCATGCGCACGAGATTTCGCGCCGCCTGCGCGCGGGCACCGTGTGGGTCAATTGCTACGACGAAGGCGGCGACATGAACTTCCCGTTCGGCGGCTTCAAGGAATCGGGCAATGGTCGCGACAAGTCGCTGCACGCGCTGGAAAAATACACGGAGCTGAAGTCGACGCTCGTGCGCCTGCGCTAAACGCAGTGAGGCAGACGGCGCTGAAGGTGCAACGCCTTCAGCGCTCGACCAGCATGAGGTTCGCGCGCACGCGCTGAAGCATGGCGCTGAATTGTTCGGCCTCTTCCGGCGTGAAGCCCGCGAGCGCTTCCGACTGCACCTCGTCGCCCACGCGGCGCGCGCCCGTGAGCGCGGCTTCGGCCTTGGGCGTGAGGCTCACCATCCATTCGCGGCGATCGTTGGGATTGGGCGTGCGCACGACCCAGCCGCCTTCTTCCATGCGTTCGAGCAGCCGCCCCGCGGAGATGGGCGCGACTTCCAGCAGTTCGGCCACGCTGGCCTGGTTCATGTCGCCGTAGTGGGCGAGATACGCAATCATGCGGCATTGCGCGCGCGTGAGTTCGATCGACGACTTCGCAAGCGCGTCGTAACGTTTGCCGTACAAACGGCCAACTTCGCTCACCAGGAAGCCAAAGCGCTTTTCGAGGTCGGTAGTCATCGCGCGATTATACGTGGCGGCAGGGCGCCCCGGCTCCCGCGCCCGTACCCATTCATACCGATTGCGCCAGCGAGCGCGATTCGTATAATAAGCACGCTTATCATTTTTTCATCCTCCCCGTTCCGCTACGATGACCGCAGCCACGCACGCCGGGCCGCACCCGGAGGCACCGCTCAATCGCGGCATGATCACGCTCTCGATCATGCTCGCCACGTTGATGCAGACGCTCGACAGCACGATCGCCAATGTCGCACTGCCGCACATGCAGGGCACCTTGTCGGCCTCGCAGGACGAGATCACGTGGGTGCTCACGTCGTACATCGTGGCGGCGGCCATCGCCACGCCGCTTACCGGCTGGCTTGCGGACCGCTACGGCGTGAAAACGCTGCTGAACGTGGCCGTGGTGGGCTTCACGCTGGCTTCGGCGCTGTGCGGCTTATCGGAAACGTTGGGCGAGATCGTCGTTTCGCGGCTCCTGCAAGGCGTGTTCGGCGCTTCGCTGGTGCCGCTTTCGCAATCCATCCTGCTGGACATCAATCCGCGCGAAAAGCAGGGCCAGGCCATGGCCGTGTGGGGCATGGGCGTGATGGTCGGGCCGGTGCTCGGGCCAACGCTGGGCGGCTGGCTCACCGACAGCTACAACTGGCGCTGGGTGTTCTTCATCAACGTCCCGGTGGGCGCGTTCGCGTTCTTCGGCGTGTCCACATTTTTGCCGTCGCGCACGCCCGCGCGCGAGCAACGCTTCGACGTATTCGGCTTCGCCACGCTCGCGCTCGCCATTGGCGCGCTACAGGCCATGCTGGATCGCGGCGAGCAGCTCGACTGGTTCGGCTCGCTCGAAATTCGCATCGAGGCGCTGCTGGCCGCGCTCTCGTTCGCGTTCTTCATCGTGCATACGGCCAGTTCCGGACCCAATACGTTCTTCCGCTATCAACTGCTGAAAGACCGCAACTTCGCCACGGGCACGTTCTTCATCTTCGTGATCGGCGCGGTGCTGTACGCCACGCGCGCGCTGTTGCCGCCGATGCTGCAAAACCTCATGGGCTATCCCGTCGCCACCACGGGTCTGGTCACGGCGCCCAGCGGCGCGGGCACGATGATCGCCATGCTGATTGCGGGACGCCTGCTCAAGCACGTAGACGCGCGCGCGATGCTGCTGTTCGGCTTCGTGGTTTCGGCGTATGCGTTGTGGCAGATGATGCAGTACACGATCGTGCTTTCGGCTTCAGATATCGTATGGCCCGGCGTGGTGCAGGGCTTCGGCCTTGGCTTCGTGTTCGTGCCGCTTTCCGCGCTCACGTTCTCCACGCTCGCGCCGCCGTTGCGCGCCGACGGCACCGCCACGTATAGCCTCATGCGCAATATCGGCAGCAGTATCGGCATTTCGATCGTGCAGACGTTCGTCACGCGCGGCACGCAGATCGCGCACGCGGATCTCGCCGCCAACATCACGCCGTTCAATCCCGCCATGCAGCCGCTGCTCGCAAGCGGCTCGCGATACGACCTGGCCGTGCTCAATCAGTCGATCACGCAGCAGGCGGAAATGATCGCGTATCTCAACGACTTCAAGATGATGTTCGTCGCCACCTTGCTGGTGATTCCGCTGCTCGTGTTCATCAAGCCTTCGTCGAGCGCCGCTTCCGCCGACACGAGCCACGCGGCCATGGACTGAGCGGTCTAACGGGGCGCGATGGGCGCGGCACGATGTTTGCTGTTATGTGGCCACCCAACCGCTCAGGAGAATCGACGATGAACTGGTTCCGTAACGCCAAGCGCTCCCTTCTCGCCATGACCGTGATCTTTACCGCGCTGGGCACCGGCGCCTGTACGCTCGGCGGCGCGGCCGCGGGCGGTTATGTCGGCAACAGGGCGACCAACGGCAGCGCGGTCGGCACCGTGGGCGGCGCTGTGGCGGGCGGGGTGATCGGGCACGAACTCGGGAAGTAAGCCTCGCGGCAAGCCTGGCAGTCAGCCCGGAAATCAGCCCGGCAGTTTATTTCGCCGATTGGGCGCCCGCCCACTCGTCAGCGAGTCAATCGTGCAAGTTAAAAAGCGCGCGCATCGGTCGACCGATGCGCGCGCTTTGTCGGCTAGTTCGACCGCGGCTTATTTCACTGCGCCAAGCGCCAGTCCCTTCACCATGTAGCGTTGCAGCCACGCGAACACCACGGAAACCGGCAACGTCGCGGCCAGCGTCGCCGCCATCACGAGTTGCCATTCCACGGTGTATTTGCCGGCCACCATGTCGGTGACTTGCACCGTGAGCGTTTTATTCTCTGGCGAACGAATGAGCGTGTACACCACCGCAAATTCATTCCACGCGCTGATGAACGTGAAGATAGCCGTGACCACCACCGCCGGCACCGCAAGCGGCAGAAACACGCGAAACACCGCGCCCGTGCGGCTGCATCCTTCTAGCCATGCCGACTCTTCGAGATCGCGCGGCACGGTTTGAAAATACGACGACAACATCCACACCGCGAACGCAATGTTGAAAGCCGCATAGGAAACGATCACGCCGATCTTCGAATCGACGAGATTGCCGTCGCCATAAGGAATCATCGCGGCGAGCCGGAACAGACCCACGACGAGCAGAATGGGCGAGAGCATTTGCGTGACGAGCAGGAATTGCCGATAAAGCCCGCGGCCGCGAAACGGAAAGCGCGCCAGCGCATACGCGGCGGGCAAACTGACTGCCAGTGCGAGCGCCGTCGACAAACAGCTCACGATAATACTGTTGCGCAAGGCCACGCCGAAGTTGGCGGCTTGCCACATGTCGACGTAATTTTGCCAGCGCCATTGCACCGGCAACCAGCGCGCGGGATAGACGAACACTTCCGAAGCCGGCTTGAAAGAGGTGAAAAACATCACGGCAAACGGAAACAGCACGGCAACCACCAGCGGCGAAAGCGCAAGCCAGCACCAGATGGAACGTTTGAGCTTGCGGTTCATGCGAGGTCTCCTTGTGCGTCGCCGCGCCTGCCTTGCACGCGCAAATAAGCCAACGAAAACGCGAACAGAATGACGAGCATGACGAGCGACACCGCCGCCGCTTCGCCGGGGCGTCCCAATCGGAAGCCCAGTTCGTAGAGATACGTCACGAGAATGTGCGTGCTGTCGTCGGGGCCGCCTTGCGTCATCACCCAGATGATCGGGAACGAGTTGAACACGTAGATCACGTTGAGCAATATCGCCATGTTGATGAACGGCTTCAAAAGCGGCAGCGTGAGCTGGCGAAATTGCTGCCACGCGCTGGCGCCGTCGATGCGCGCGGCCTCGTAAATGTCACCGGGCACCGACGACAAACCGCCGAGCAGAATGGTCGTGGTAAACGGAATCGACACGAGAATGCCCACGGCAATTTCCACGGGAAACGCGTATTCGGGCGTAGCGAGCCAGTGGATCGGCCCGGAAACGAGCCCGAGTTTTTGCAGCGTGACGTTGACCATGCCGTAGTCGTCGTTGAAGGCCCAGCGCCAGACCACGGCCGTCATGGTGAGCGAAACGGACCACGGCAGCATGACGATGGTGCGCGCGATGCCGCGCCCATAAAAGTCCTGATTGAGCACGAGCGCGACCGGCACCGAAATGCCCACGGTGCCCACCACCACGAAGAACGTCCAGATCACCGTGTTCTTCAGCGCGGTGAGAAACACCGGGTCGCCGAACACGTTGTAGAAGTTTTGCAGCCCGCTGAAGTCGCGGATCTGCCCGAAACGCGACACGTCGTGGACGGACTGCCAGACGATGTTGAAGATCGGGTAGCTGATGATGAACAGCGCGAGCACGAGGCTCGGCACGATCAGGAGCCAGGGCGCGCGAGGCGTGGAAACGGCACGGGTTGAGCGGCTCATGCGGGTGTGGACGCGTGTTCGGTCGGGGGCGTCGCCTGCAACGGCTTCGGCCGGCGACGGCTTGAGGGGACCCGTAGTCATGTCGAATCGTCGATACTTCGAAACGTCGTTACGGCGGTTTGCGGACAAACCGGCGCGCGCCGTTGCGAGGCGCGCGCCGGTTGTTCAGGTGCGGCGTGGCCGCGAACTTACTTGTTGAGCGACTTGTTCGCTTCGGTGGCCGCCTGGTTCAACGCGTCGGCGGGCTTGGCCTTGCCAAGATAGATCGACTGCATCGCGTTGGACACGGCCTTCGCGGTGTCTTCCCAGCCCGTCACCGTCGGCGCGAAGTGCGCATGCGGCAGCAGCGCCACGAATGCCTTCGTGTCCGGGTCGTTGAACGCCGGGTCGGTAGCTTCGGCCTTGGTGGTCGGCAGGAAGCCTTCCGTGCTCGTGAATTCCACGCGCGGACCCTTCGTGAACAGGAAGTCGAGGAACTTCCAGGCACTCTTCTTCACCTTCGAGTTCTTGAACATCATGATCGAATCGGTCACGGCATACGTGGCCTGCGTCGTGCCGACCGGGATCGGGTCGATGCCGTACTTGATGTTCGGCGCTTCCTTCTTGAGCTGCTTCGCGAGGAACGGCGCGGAGATCATCATCGCCACGCGGCCTTGCTTGAAGAGGTTCTGCACGTCTTCGCGGCTATAGCCCGTCACGCCCGGCTCCGTGAGGCCCTGGTCGATCATCGACTTGTAGAGCGTGGCCGCCTTGATGCCGGCCGGCGAATTGAACGCGGCCTTGCCGTCCTTGCCCACCACGTCGCCGCCGTTGGTCCACAGCGCGTAGTAGTAGTAGACGTCCGTTTCGATTTCCTTGCCTTGCAGACCGAAGCCCGCGATGCCCTTGGCCTTGAGCTTCTTCGACGCGTCGATCACGTCGTTCCAGGTTTTCGGACCGTTAGGATAACCAATGGATGCCAGCATGTCCTTGTTGTAGTAGAGCGCGCGCGCCGAGGCGGCAATCGGCAGGCCGTAGGTCTTGCCGTTGATTTCGCCGGGCGCGAGGAACGGGCCGATGAAGCGCGCCTTGAAATTCGCGTCCATGTACGGGTCGAGCGGCTCGGCAATGTCGTCCTTCACGAAGTCGAGCAGCCAGCGCGTGCCGATGATCGCGAGGTCGGCGTTGGCGCCGCCGGAGATGTCCGTTTGCAGCTTCTGTTGCAGCGAGTCCCAGTTCACGTCTTCGATCTTGATCGTCGTGCCGGGGTTGGCGGCTTCGAACTGCTTCGCCATTTTTTCGAAGTACGGCGCGGTGGCGTCGCTGTAGTGCGCGACGGTCACGCGCACGGTGTCGGCGTGCGCCGCGGCGGTGATGCCCGCAAACGCGAGCGCGACGGCGAGTTTGCCGAGCGTGGTGGTTGCACGTGCCTGAAACGACATCTCTCTCTCCTGTGTCGATGGGACCCGGCGTCTGGCGCTTCGTCTCATCCCCTGCGGGTTGGTGGTTCTGCTGCTGGTTTTTCCTGCTTATGCCGCCGCCATTTCCTCGCTTGCCTGGCGCTGGGTTGCGTTGTTTGAAAAAATCCTACAGGATGAAAAAAACAATGTCACCTGGTAATCTCGATATTGTTTTCCGTCCCACAATTTGCCTAACATGCTGTAAAACAGGGGAAATTCATGCGGCGCAGCAGGGCGGCGGGATTCGTGTAAACCCGTATTCGCGGTATTGCGCGCCGTTCGTATGTAGGAAATTTTCAGGTTTGCCAGCTCGAACCGGCGGACCGCACGGAGAGTTCACATGAGCCGGGTTGTTCTGGTGACGGGCGCGGGCGGCGGCATTGGCCGCGCGCTCTGCAAGCGGTTTCTGGAAGCGGGCGACGCGGTGATCGCGCTCGACCGCAACGCGGCAAGCGTGGAGTCGCTCGCGGCGGAATTCGGCGCGGCGCGGCTCACGGCCATCGTTGCCGACGTCAGTAGTCAGGAATCCGTAATAAATGCGGTCGGGCAGGGCGTGGCGGCGCACGGTCCGGTCGACGTGGCCGTGGCGAACGCGGGCGGCGCGCTCGGCACCACGCTCGCGCATACCGACGCGGCGGCCTGGCGGCGCGACGTCGAACTGAACCTCAACGGCACGTACTACACGATCGAAGCCGTGCGTGCCGCGATGATCGAACGCAAGCGCGGCGCGATCGTGCTGATCGGCTCGGTGAACGGCCTCACGTCGCTGGGTCATCCCGCGTACAGCGCGGCGAAGGCGGGCCTCGTGAGCTACACGAAGGCGCTCGCGATGGAATTCGGGCCGCACGGCATTCGCGCGAACATCGTGTGCCCCGGCACCGTGAAAACGCCCGCGTGGCGCGCGCGCGTGGCGCAGCATCCGAAGATTTTCGAAGAGCTGAGCAAGTGGTATCCGCTTGGCGACGTGGCCGAGCCCGAAGATATCGCCGACGCCGTGTACTTTCTCGCCTCGCCGCAGGCGCGCGTGATTACGGGCGTGGCGTTGCCGGTGGATGCGGGTCTCATGGCGGGCAACCGGCTCATGGCGAACGAACTCACGCTCGATCCGTATTGATCGCGGCATTCGGGCGTTTCGTCGGCAGTCCGAATCAAAGCGCACATTCGAACGCAAACGCAAACGCAAACGCAAACGCAAACGCAAACGCAAACCCAGAACGCACGCACCTACGCATGAGGAAAGCATGGCAGCGGTACAACTGAACGGCATCTACAAGCGCTACGGCGACAATCAGGTCGTGCATGGCGTCGATCTCGACATCGAGGACGGCGAATTTGTCGTGCTCGTCGGGCCTTCGGGCTGCGGCAAGACCACGCTGATGCGCATGATCGCGGGCCTGGAGGACATCAGCGGCGGGGATCTCACGATTGGCGGCACGCGTGCGAATACGCTGCCGCCGCAGCAGCGCAATATTTCGATGGTGTTCCAGAGCTACGCGCTTTATCCGCATCTGTCGGTGTACGACAACATTGCGTTCGGCCCGCGCATTCGCAAGGAACGCGAGGGCGCGTTCAAGCCGCGCATCGAAGCCGCCGCGAAAATGCTCAATCTGTCGAGCTATCTCGAACGCTTGCCGCGCGCGCTCTCGGGCGGCCAGCGTCAACGGGTGGCGATGGGGCGCGCGGTGGTGCGCGAGCCGTCGCTGTTCCTCTTCGACGAACCGCTCTCCAATCTCGACGCCAAATTGCGCGTGCAGATGCGCACTGAAATCAAGGCGCTGCACCAGCGCCTGCGCAACACGGTCGTGTACGTCACGCACGACCAGATCGAGGCGATGACGATGGCCGACCGTATCGTCGTCATGAACGCGGGGCGTATCGAGCAGATCGGCCGTCCGCTCGATCTCTACGACAAGCCCGCGAATTTGTTCGTCGCGAGCTTTTTGGGTTCGCCTTCGATGAACTTCGCCGCAGGCACGGTGATGAGCGATACGCGCGGCACGGCGCTCGTGCTCGACGACGGCGTGCGCATTCCGCTGCCCGAAGGGCGTGCGCAAGCCGGTGCGCGCGTGACGCTGGGGGTGCGGCCCGAGCATGTCGAAGCGGGCGGCGACGTGCCGTTCGGTGTGGAGGTCATCGAGCCGACTGGCGCGGAAACCCACTTGTACGGGAAAATAGGCGGCTCCACATGGTGCGTCACGACGCGCGCGCGCCCGGACGTTGCCCCGGGGCAGCGCATGACGCTCGGATTGCCTCTCGCGCACCTGCATCTGTTCGATACCGAAAGCGGCAAGCGGCTCGATTGAAGCAACGGCTCGCGTCGAAGGATTGCGGGCGCCTCGTCTTTTCCACGGGAAAAACAGCTTGCCGGTCTCCAACCTGATCCATCACATCCGCAATGTCGCGGAGTCGCTGCGCCCCGCCGAGCGCAAGGTCGCGGACATGGTGCTCGCCGACATCGACTTCGCGATGCGCGCGAGCATCACGGAACTCGCGTTGCGCGCGGAAGTGTCCGAGCCGTCGGTCACGCGCTTTTGCCGCGCGGTGGGCGCGCACGGTCTGCGCGACTTCAAGATGCGGCTGGCGCAGAGCGCGGCGGGCAACGTGCCGTTCGCGCTCGCGACGGAAACCGCGGGAGACGAGGGCGGCGGCGCGAACTGGGGCGGCGTCGGCGCGTTGCTCGACAAGGTGACGGAGTCGGTCGTGCAAGGCGTGACGCACGCGCGCGCGTCCCTCGACCCGGCCGTGTTCGAAGCCGCGGTGGCGGCGCTGGGCAGCGCGCGGCGCGTGTTTTTCTTCGGCGTGGGCGCGGGTTCGGGGCTGGTCGTGCAGGACGCGGCGTTGCGTTTGCTGCGGCTCGATATTGCCGCGAGCGCATTCACGGACGCGCATTTGCAGCGTCTTTACGCGGGCTTGCTCGAACCCGGCGACGTGGCGTTCGCGATCTCGCAGTCGGGCCGCAGCGTGGAAGTGAACGAGAGCATTCAGATTGCGAAGGAACGCGGCGCGACCACCATCGCGCTCACGAGCGCGGGCTCGCGGCTCGCGTGGGTCGTCGACATTCCCTTGCTGCTGCGCGTGCCCGCCGCCGCCGACCCGCATGCACCCGCGGTCGTGCGCATCGCGCATCTTGCGGTGCTCGATGCGCTGGCGCTGGGCGTGTCGCTGGGTTTGGGGCCGCAGGCGCTCGAGAAGATGCGCGACGCGCAGGCAAGAAGCGACGGCGTGGCGGACGATGGCGCCGCACTGGACGTGCCGGAGGGCGGGCGCTGAGCGTTGCGCCGCGCTCGAACACGGCGCGCGCGCCGCTCACACGCGGCTGTTCTCGCGCATCCTCAACCGCACCGGCATTTTTTCCGGCACCATCGTGAACGCCTGCACTTCGCGAATCTCCGCGGGGTCCATCGCCAGTTCCACGCTGAACGACTTCATCAGCATCGAAAGCGCGAGCCGCATTTCCACGGTCGCGAGATGCCTGCCCGGACACACGCGCGCGCCCGCGCCAAACTGCAAATACGCGCGCACGTCATGCGCTTTTTCCGGCGCGCCTTCGCCGGCTTCGCGCTTCATCCAGCGCCACGGATCGTAGCGCTGCGGATCGGCGAAATGCCTGGGATCGAGCATCGCGGGCCGCGCGACGAAGAACATGCGCGTGCCCTTGGGCAGCGCCACGCCGTCGAGCACCACGTCTTCGAGCGGCTCGAACGAATGCACGGAAGCCACCGGCCGCAAACGCGTCGCCTCGATGCAAACCGCCTCGAAAATATCGAGGTCTTTCAGCGTCGCGTAGTCGGGGCAGACGGCGTGTGCGCTCAGCACGCGCTGCGCTTCGCCGTTCAGGTAGCGCTGCAAATCGGCGTCGGCGGCGAGATACGGCAGCGTCCACGCGATCGAATCGGCGGTCGTGTCTTCGCCCGCGAGCAGCAGCGTGAGCGCGTTCGCGCAGATTTGCTCGTCGGTGACGGGCTCGCCCGCCGCCTGCTGCATCAACATCGCTTCAAGCAGATTGCGAGGCGTGCCGGGTGTTTCGGGCGGATCGTCGCGCAGCCGTTCGCGCGCGCGTTCGAGCATCGCGCGCACGTAGCGATGCACTTCCGAGAGCGAGCGTTCGAGCGCGCGGTCGCGCGGCAGCTTCACGTAACGCCAGTACGGAACGAGCGCATTGATGCGGCCCATCACGCCCGGCAAGATGCGTTCGAGATGCTCCTGAATCACGCCATGATCGCGTTCGAGCGTGCGCGGGTCCTCGCCGAACGCCAGCGCGCTCGTCACGTCGACGGTGAAGCGCTTGAGGTCGGCGGTCATCTCCACGATCTCGCCGCGTTGCGCCGCGCGCAGCCAGCGCGTGTGCAGGCGCTGCGTGATCTCGGCGAGCGTCGGGTAGAACGCCTTCACGTTGGGAATCGAAAGTGCCTGCATCACGAGCTTGCGCTGCGGCTGCCACGCCGCGCCTTCGGCGGAAAAAAGGCCGTTGAAGCCCATTTCCGCGAACACGGCTTCGATTGGCTGATAACGCCGATACCGGTGCGGCCGTTCGCGCATGACCTGCTGGATCAGCTCGGTGTCGGTCCAGATCGTGACGGGAATGCTGCCGATCTGAAAGCGGTACGGCGTGCCCAGTTCGGCGGCCCATTGTTCGAGAATCTCGTGCAGGCGCGGCGGCGAAAGCTGGAGCAGGTTGCCGATCACGGGCAGTCCGCGCGGGCACGGCAGGTCGGCGACCTGGCGCGTCGCGGCGGCGGGGGAAACGGAGTTCATCGGCGATCCTCGGGATGTTTTGGCGCATTCGCCATGTAACCAAATCGGCGTGACAGGCGCTCGGCGGCGGCGCTCAGCGCCTGCGCGGCCGCGCCTTCGCGTGCGATGTCCAGACTGCCCGACGGCCCCATCACCGCGAGCACGAGGCAGACGCTGCCGGTGTGATCGAACACGGGCGCGGCCACGGTGCTAATGCCGGGAATCGGCTTGTCGAGCGCGGTGTCGAGCCCGAGCGCGCGGATCGTCGCGAGGCGCGCGAGGTAGTCGGACGCCGCGCCGTCTCGTCCGTTCGCGCCCGCGAGGCGCAGCGTGTCCTGCGCGAGCAGCGCGGCGCGCACGTCGTCGTCGAGCCATGCGGCCAGCACGCGGCCGATCGCGGTATTGACGAGCGACATCACCGTGCCGGGGCGCAGGCTCACGTGCAGCGGCAGCGCCGATTCTTCGAGCCGCACCACGGTCGGCCCGAGCGGGCCAGGCACCGCGAGCGCGACGCTCATTGCCGTGGCGGCGGCGAGACCGACGAGTTCCGCGTCGGCTTCGCGCACGGGCGAGAGGCGCGCGAGGCCGATCAACCCGAGTTCGAGGCTAAGCGGTCCGGCTGCGTAGCGGCCCGCCGCGTCGCGCGCGAGCAGGCCGATTTTCTGCAAGCTCACGAGATGCGGGAACGCCTTCGCGGGCGCCATGCCGGCGGCGGCGGCAAGGTCGCGCAACGGCAGCGGCGCGCCGGCCGCGACCAGCGCCGCGAGCAGTTCGCCGGTCACGTCGAGCGACTGGATGCCGCGCTGCGGCTTTTCGGCGATGCCGGCGCTATCGGCGCTATCGGTGCTTTCCGGCGCGTGGTGAGCGCTCGCTTTTGTCATGTCGATGTCGAAGGAAACGCGGCCCTGGCGATTTCGGCGGCGGCCTCGCGCAGCGCGCGCACCACCGCGCCGTGGTGACGCACGTCGATCGCGCCGCTCGCGCCGATGGCCGTGAGCGTGAGGCTCAGCTCGCGCGCGGCGCTCAACACCGGCACGCAAACGCTGCTCACGCCGGGGCTGGGTGCGTCCACGCCGCGTTCGTAGCCGCGCGCGCGGATGGCGCCGAGCGTTTCGGCGAAGGCGGCGTCCGGCGCGCCCGTTGCGTTGAGTGCGGCGGGGACGGTGGGCAGCGCGGGCACGTTCGGCGCGGCATGCGCCGTGCCGCGCCAAACCGGCTGCGCGGTCTGGTTCGCCCACATCGCCTGCAACGCCTCCGGCGCGAGGAACGCGCAGAACACGCGCCCCGTGGACGTGGCCGGCAGCGACATCACCGTGCCCACATGCAGATTCACGTGCAGCGGCAGGCTCGCATGTTCGTAGCGCACGATCGTCGGTCCCTGCGGCCCGGCGATGCACAGCGCCACGCTGCAATTGAGCGACTGCGCGAGCGCCGCCGCGCGCGGCACGGCTTCGCGCAGCGCCGGTTGTTGCGCGAGATGCAGCAAGCCGAGGCGCAGTGCGAGCGGCCCCGGTTCGTAGCGGCCGGAAAGCGCGTCGCGCTTGATGAGGCCGAGTCGCGTGAGGCTCACGAGATAGGCGTGCGCCTGGCTCGACGGAATGTCGCCGCTGGCCGCGAGGTCGCTGGGCGCGAGCGGCGTGCGCGCGTTAGCAAGCGCGCGCAGCAGCCGGCCGCCCACTTCCACGCTCTGAATGCCGCGCTGCGTGCGGCCCGGCGCGGCGGCTTCCGTCGGCGGCGCGCCAGGCGCCGGCGAAGCGGGTTGCGCTCCGGCTCGCGCTTCGGCGTGCGCTTCGGAATGTGCTTCGGCGCGGTCGTTGCGGCGTCTCATTCGCGCGTTTCTCTCGCTAAAAAAGGGTCCATGTTAGCTGAACGGCGGCGCGCCATGGCGAGCCGGATCGCCGCCGCATACGTCGCCAAGATTAACCAATGGCGATATATTTTGCTATTGACAAATAAAAATGCCGGCACGATGATGGCCCCACCCCGGCACACCATTTCATACAAACGGGGCGAGACAAACTGGCCGGCGCGCCCGCGCGTGGCCGCCTGCGTTCGCCCCGCCCGGTTTATCCGCCCCTCGATACGGAGACTCCACATGGCAAAGGCGTTCGCATCCCAGGCCGACCTCGAAGAAAAGAAGGTCACGTTCACGCAACTTTCCGATAACGCCTACGCGTACACGACCGAGGGCGATCCCAACTCGGGCGTCATCATCGGCGACGACGGCGTGCTGATCGTCGACACCACGGCCACGCCCGCCATGGCGAAGGATCTTATCGCGAAGATCCGCGGCGTCACCGACAAACCCATCAAATACGTCGTGCTCTCGCACTATCACGCGGTGCGGGTGCTGGGCGCGTCGGCGTATTTCGCGGAGGGCGCGCAGCAGATCATCGCGAGCCGCGGCACCTGGGAGATGATCGTCGAGCGCGGCGAGCAGGACATGAAGTCGGAAATCGAGCGCTTTCCGCGTCTTTTCGCGGGCGTCGAAACGGTGCCGGGCCTCACGTGGCCCACGCTCGTGTTCGAGAAGGAAATCGCGCTCTTTCTCGGCAAGCTCGAAGTGAGGATCGCGCATCTCGGCTCGGGTCACACGAAGGGCGACACGGTGGTGTGGCTGCCTTCGCAAAAGGTGCTGTTCTCCGGCGACCTGGTGGAATACGACGCGGCCTGCTATTGCGGCGACGCGCAACTGGCCGAATGGCCCGCCACGCTCGAAGCGCTGCGCGCGCTCAACGCCGAAAAGCTCGTGCCGGGACGCGGCCCCGCACTGCTCGATCCCGCGCAGGTCAACAAGGGTCTCGATTACACGAAGGACTTCGTCACGACGCTGCTCGCGCAAGGCCGCGCGGCCGTCGAGCAGAAGCTCGATCTGAAGGGCGCGATGGCGCTTACGCGCGAGGCGATGGACCCGAAGTTCGGCCATGTGTTCATCTACGAGCATTGCTTGCCGTTCGACGTGACGCGCGCGTTCGACGAGGCGAGCGGCATCTCGCACCCGCGCATCTGGACGGCGCAGCGCGACAAGGAAATGTGGGACGCGTTGCAGGACTGAGGCGGCGGTCGATCGCCGGAAGGAGACAGGAGACACCCACATGATCGACTATCAAACGTTGACCTTCGACTACGCGCGATGTCGTGAGCAAGGCGAAGGCGCGGAAAAACGCGTGTACCCGGTCGTGGTGGTCGGCGCGGGGCCCGTGGGTCTCGCCACGGCCATCGACCTTGCGCAGCAGAACGTGCCCGTCGTGCTGGTCGACGACGACTGCACGCTTTCCACCGGCTCGCGCGCCATCTGCTTTTCGAAGCGCTCGCTCGATATCTTCGACCGGCTCGGCTGCGGCGAGCGCATGGTCGAAAAAGGCGTGAGCTGGAACGTGGGCAAGGTGTATCGCAAGGACGAACTCGTCTACACGTTCAATCTGCTGCCCGAAAGCGGACATCACCGGCCGGCGTTCGTCAATCTTCAGCAGTATTACGTCGAAGGTTTTCTGCTCGAACGCGCGCAAGCGTTGCCGAACCTCGAAATCCGCTGGAAAAGCAAGGTGACGGGCCTGGCCCAATGCGATGCCTGCGCCGAAGCCGAGGCGCACGTCGCGCTCGAAATCGACACGCCCGACGGCCCGTACACGCTGCTCGCGCGCTACGTGGTGGCCGCCGACGGCTCGCGCAGCCCGCTGCGCAAGCTGCTCGGTCTCGACAGCCACGGCCGCACGTTCAAGGACCGCTTCCTGATCGCCGACGTGAGGATGGAAGCCGATTTTCCCACCGAGCGCTGGTTCTGGTTCGATCCGCCGTTTCATCCGAATCAGTCGGTGCTGCTGCATCGCCAGCCCGACAACGTGTGGCGTATCGACTTCCAGCTTGGCTGGGACGCCGACCCGGCGCTCGAAAAAACGCCCGAGCGCGTGATGCCGCGCGTGCGCGCGCTGCTCGGCCCCGACGTCGAATTCGAGCTGGAATGGGTGAGCATCTACACGTTCTCGTGCCTGCGCATGGATCGTTTCCGGCACGGCAACGTGCTGTTCGCGGGCGATTCCGCGCATCTGGTTTCGCCGTTCGGCGCGCGCGGCGCGAATAGCGGCTTTCAGGACGGCGAGAACCTCGCGTGGAAACTCGCCATGGTGCTGGCGCATCGCGCGCCGGATGCGCTGCTCGACACCTACGCGAGCGAGCGCGAATACGCCGCCGACGAAAATATCCGCAATTCCACGCGCTCGACCGACTTCATCACGCCCAAAAGCGCGGTGAGCCGCGTGTTTCGCGACGCCGTCCTGACGCTGGCGCGTGAGCATCCGTTCGCGCGCCAACTGGTGAACAGCGGGCGGCTTTCGGTGCCGGCGGTGCTGCGCGAATCGACGCTCAACACGCCCGACGCCCAGGCGTTTTCCGGCGCGATGGAGCCGGGCGCGTCGTGCGCGGACGCGCCTGTCATCGACGTATCGAAAAGCGCGCAAAACTGGCTGCTCGCGTATCTCGGCGACCGCTTCGCGTGCCTCGTGTTCGGCGGCGCGGGATCGGCGTTCGACACGGCGACGCTCGCCACGCTCGAAGCGCTGTCGCGCGCGAGCGTGCCGCTGCGTTGGGTCGTGGTGCTCGACGCCGATGCCGTCGTGCCCGCCGGTTTGCCCGCCTCGGCGGCGGTGCTGCGCGATGCCGAAGGGCTCGCCGCGCAGCGTTACGGCGCGCAGGAAGGCGCGTTCTATCTGATTCGCCCGGACCAGCACGTGTGCGCGCGTTGGCGGCGCGCGGACGCGGCGCGGGTGGAGGCGGCGCTCAAGCGGGCGCTGTGCGTGGAAGGCACGGCATAAAAAGGCAAAGGACGATCATGCTGAACACCCAACCCAATTTCACGCGTCCCGACGACTTCTACGAAGCGCTGATCGAGATGCACCGCGATCTCGACGAAGCGCAGAGCCAGTCGGCGAATGCGCAATTGATTCTGCTGCTCGCGAATCACGTTGGCGATCACGAAACGCTGCTCGAAGCGATTCGCTACGCGCGTGCCGGCACTCTCGCGCCGGCGAGCCACGGCGCGAAGCTCGCGGCTTGAAGCCTTGAAGCCTTGAAACCTTGAAGCCTTGAAGCGGCTGGCGGTGCAACGAAAGGCGGCCGGTGTGGCGCGCACCGGCCGCTTTCCCTTTTGCCGAAAGTTGATTCGGATCGCTAACTAAACTTGCATCGAAGGCACGTCCTTCATGCAGCGCAGCGCGAACATCGAACGGCTGTGCCGGATGCCCGCGATGCGATAAAGCTTCTCGCGCAGAAAGCGCTCGTAACCGGCGGTGCCGTCCACGGCCACCTTGATCCAGTAGTCGTATTCGCCGGAGACGAGATAGGCCTCCAGCACTTCGGGCAACGCGGCGAGCGCGGCGCCGAAGCGCGCGAGCGCGTCGTCCTCGTGGCGGTCGAGCGTGACTTCGAGAATCACGATATCGGCGTAACCGAGCTTCTGCTGATTCACGAGCGCCACGTAGCCGTCGATATAGCCGTCGGTTTCGAGCTGGCGCGTGCGGTTCCAGCACGCCGTGGACGACATGCCGACCTGCTCGGCGAGTTCGGCGTTCGAAAGACGCGCGTTTTTCTGGAGTGCGCCAAGGATCTTGCGGTCCTGAGCGTCGAGCGTGCGGGCGGGGCGTTCGCGGGTGGCCATCGTCGAAAAGAATTTTGTTAATCAACAAAGCATTTTATCGGAAGAACGTTCCGAATCTTGATGCCGATTGCCGGAAACAGGAAGCCTATCCCGCGCCGCGGCCGGTATATTTTCCGACATGCCTTGCATGCCCGGCACGACCTGCCCGGCCATCACGCCGGTGCGGGGCGCGCTGCCGCGGTCACGAACCGCGGCGGACCGTCAGGGCCGATTCGCCGCCACCGTGGCGGCCCCGGACGCGCCCGCGTCCGGCCGGGCAGCAACGCATGTTTCCGGCCGATTTGAAAAAAGCGACGCCAAAAGCGTCGGCAAACGGCCGCCCGCTCTCCGCGTGTTCTCCCTCTACACAATAAAAAGATGCCGCTCCAGTTGTATTGCTCGTTTCTCGCCGCCGCGCTCGTGCTGGTTTATACGCCCGGTCCCGTCAACGTGCTGACGATGAGCCAGGCGCTGCATGCGGGCTGGCGCCGCGCGTTGCCGTGCGTTTGGGGCGGCACGCTCGCCGTGCTGCTGCAACTCGCGCTCACGGCGCTGTGCCTCAATTCGTTGCTGCTCGTTAGCGAGCATTCACTTGGCGTGCTGCGCTGGCTGGGCGCGGCTTATCTCGTCTGGCTAGGTTGCAAACAGTGGCGCAGCCGGTCGCTCGCGGGCGGCGAGCCTTCGGCCGAAGAGGGCGACGGAGACCGCCGCGCGCTGTTCTGGCGCGGGTTCGCGACTTCGGGACTCAATCCCAAGACCTTGCTGTTTTTCCCGTCGTTTTTTCCGCAGTTCATGAGCGCGGACGCCGCATGGAGCGCCAACCGTCAGTATCTGCTGCTGGCGGCGACGTTTGCGCTGGTGTTCGCGGGCGGCGTGGCGTCGATGGCGCTGTTTTCGCATCGCCTGCGTCACGTGCTACAGCGGCCGAAGCGTCTGCGCGCGGTGAATCGGCTGATGGGCGGCCTGCTCGTGGGCATGGGCGCGATGATGGCGGGATTGCGCTGATTGCGCTGGCTACGCCGAAATTTGCGCGTATTTGCGATGATTTATGCGGGCTTGAGCAGATTTGCGCGGATTTCGCGTGAGTCGTGCCGATTCGCGCTACACGGGCAAAGGCGCGGATTGATGCCCGATGCGCGGATTTTTCCGACGTAGTGCGATCACGCGAGGCATTGCGCACCGCGTGACCCATCCGCGGGAAAGCGGCGCGGCGGCGCTCAGGGCGCGGTGGCGCTTGCCGGCGAGGCGGTCGCCGGTGCCGCCGACGCACCGCCCGCGTTCGTGGGAACGTTGCTCTCGCCGGGCGCCGAAGCCGCACCCGTCGCAATCGCCGACGAAGCGGCATTCGCGCCCTGAACGTTAGTGCTCACACTCGCGGGCGCGGCCGTGGGCTGCTGCGGCAGTGCGGCCGGCGCGACGCCGGTCAGCGCGGCGGCGGCGTTGGCCGTGGCGTTCGGCGCGGGCTGCGCCGTCACCATCGGCGTGGCCGGCGTCGCCACGCCGTGCAGCGCGGCGGCGCCCGTCGCGGCGGCGGCCACGGCGGCGGCGGGCGCGGCGGAACCGACAGTGGGCGCGGCGGGCTCGGCGCTCGCGGCGGTCGAAGGCGCGAGGGGCGGCGGCAACGGCGCGATCGTGATCTTGCCGACGTTCGGCACCGGTTCGCTGCGCGCCACCGTGCTCAAATAGCGCCCGACCAGCTCGAAGAAGCGCGTGTAGAACGAGCCGGATTGAATCGTTTCGCTCGAAATCTTCACCATTTCGTCGCTATTCGAGCGAATCGGCAGCGAAACCGACCCCAAAATCGACAGCCCGACGCTCGCCGAAGTGTCGCTTTTCTTCAGCGCATAGCCGTTCTGGATGGCGTTCACGTACACCATGCTCGAATTCGTCGCGTCGCCGGCCGTACACACCACGTGAACCTCCACGACGATGTGCTGATCGACCGTCGGCTGGAAGTTCTTGTTGGCGTCGACGGTGTCGCCGTGCGTCATCGTCGTCATGTAGCCCTGGCTCAGCAGTGCGCGGCGCGAGGACTCGCAGGCGTCCGCGCTCGAGTACGGAAAGCTGCGCGAGAACTGGTTCGGGCCGTTGCTCAGGAGCTGATCCTCCTGGAACTTGGGCTTGGCCGACGAGCATGCGGCCAGCGCCACGGCGAAGGCGGCGACGGCGGCAAAACGAAACGGAGCGGGCAAGAGCGGAATAACCTTTGAAATACGGGACATGTTCGGGCAGGCAAGACGGCAATGCATCGGACGGCATGCATTGTAGTTTGATTCCGTGTCGCGCGACCGAACGCTCGTTTTTTCGAGTTATTTCAAAAGCTTCCGGAGGGCGGCGCCGCGCGGGAGCCGCGTTTATCGAGATTAGCCCCGCGCCCGGTCGCGGTGTGTAAACCGCTACGGCGCGAAGGGAATTGCGTGGCGATTCGACACAATCCGCGAAAAAAAAACGGCCGCCTGAAGCGGCGGCCGC